>CAYZAE010000080.1:0-9451 GCA_964476125.1 uncultured Verrucomicrobiota bacterium
CGTCCCTCCAGCGCCAGCCCCCAACACAACCACCCCCCCAGCACCCACGATCGCTTCCCAGGAAGGTCGCCCCGCACCCGCCATTCCCACCGAACCGGCGGCCAGCGCCTCCCTGGTCACCGCCGACCTGACGCCCGTGCCGATTCCCACCCCGGAGGCACCCTCCCCCGCCAGCGTCGACCTCGCCGCAACTGCCGCGCCTGGCAGTTCCTCCCATCCTGGGACCCCAGGCTCCCCAGCCCCCGAGCCGAAACCGAAGCCCGAGACGGCAGGCGGCGGCCAGGGACCGGCACCTGTCCTGGTTCCGATCACAACTTCGGTGACCTCCCCCGTCACCCGCATCCAACCCGCCCCAGCCACGGCGGCCGCAACCCCTCCCATCACCCCCACCGCCGCCATCGGAACCTCCCGGGAAACCAACGAGATTCCACCAATCCCTCCGCAGATCGCCTTCGAAGTGGTCGAACTCAGCCCGCCGGAAGCAATCGCCACCGATCTGCGTGACGATCCCCTCGCCCCGGCCACTCCCGAAACCAAGCCCATCGAAATCGCCTCCCTCACCTCGCCCGGGGCTGCGAAGCCCGCCACCAACACTTCCCTGGTGCGCCCGGTCTCCGCCCAGAAAAACACCGAGCCAGCCGAAAAACGGGGATTCTGGGACCGCGCCAATCCCACCAAATGGTTCGGCCCGGAAAAGGACCCCAAGATCGATCCAGCACCCAAACCCGCTGAGAATTCCGACGAGAATCCAAACCGCTGGCGTTGGGCGAACCCGGCAGCCTGGTTCAAATCCGAGGAATCGAAGGCCGAGGACCCCACCAATCTGGTCTCCGCCGTGCGGGTTGAACCGTCGTTGCCCACTCCTCCCCCGAAACCCCAGGGCCCAGGCGCGACGAATTCTCCCAAAACGGCATCCACACCGGCCCCGACGAATTCCTCCACCTCCCCAATCCGAGCTCCGGAACCCACCAAGACCCCGGCCCCGGTTCGACTCGCCTCACGTTCCGAACCCGCTCCCGCCGCCGTCCGCCGCTACGACTACCAACGCCCTCAGGCCCCAACCGCCGGCGACGCCATCGCCGCCTCCCCCCTCGTGTCCGAAGCCGTCCGTGAACATACCCAGGGCCGGCTTGATAACGCCGTCCGGCTCTATGGGGAAGCGGTCCGGATCGATCCCGGCTCCTTCGAGGCGCAGCAAAACCTCGCCACCGCGCTCTTGCAGTCCGGGGAGGCTTCCAAAGCCCTGCCCGTCGCCGAGACAGCCCTTGCCCTCCGTCCCGGTTCCACCACCGCACGCCTGAATTTCGCCCTCGCCCTCGATAGCGCCGGTTACCCCGCCGATGCCGTCGCCGAAGCGCTACGCGTCACTTCCGGCGGACCCGGCCCCACCACCGCCAACCAAACCGAACGCGTCGCCGCCCACCTGCTGCTTGGGAACCTTTACGCGCAAAAACTGTCCCAGCCCGATCGCGCCAAGGAACACTACCTCCGCGTGCTCGAACTCGAACCTGAACACCCCCAGAACGTCGCCATCCGCCGCTGGCTGGTCGGCCGCAAATAACTGGTCCGACTGCGAGCTCGGGCTGCGACTTGCGGCTTGGACCCGCTCGCTCAGCCCGCCGCAGACGAAGTCCCTGCCCTCCCACGCGACGGCGAGGCAGATCCGCCTCCGAAGCCCAGAAGATCGCCCAGCACCCGGAACACCGCGCGGATTCCCACATCCCGGGGTTCGGCGAATCCATAGAGGCGCGTGATCTCCTCCTCGTGGCGCTTGTACCGCGGCGGAAGAATCCCCAGACGTCGTGTTTCCTCGCCCTCGATCTTCAGCAGGTCCGCGTAGATGAACCCCCGACCCACGCTGTACTCACCGGAGGGCAGCGCCACCTCGCGCTCCTGTCCAAGGAGGTAGTTCCGGTAGTTGAAGCGCAGGGTCCCGGAGTCGTCCCGGGTCAGCTTCCCGTAGCTCCTCACCGGCGCATCCCCCACCTCTCGGGCCAAAAACATCCAGTTCGACTTCGGATCCGGCCGGAACCAGCGGCGACGGCGACTCAACACGTCGAAGATAAACACCCCTCCCAGAAGCGTCAGGCGGAAGGACCATCCCGAGAGCACCAGGCCCACCAGCACAATCGCCAGAGCCCAGATCGCACCGATCCATGGACTCGCGAACGACGTGCCCACCACGCTCGCCAACAACGCCGTCCGCGCCAGCTTCAGCACCGTGTCCACGGTGGTGAACGGACTGAGAAGGATCAGGACGTTGAACACATGCCCCAGCAGCCATACCGCCACGAAGGCGATGATGGCGAACGGGGTCAGGAGAAGGTTCACAAACTGCGACCCGGTTGCCGCCGCCAGTCCCGCCGCCGCCGGATCCCAGCCCACCCCGGTCGTTCCCGGCAGTTCCGACCCAAAAATCCCCACCGCCAGTGGAACGAACGCCCCCGCCGCGATCAGACCGCTGATCTTGTTCTCGATCACTTCCGCCACATCGATCGGCTTCTTCAAGGCCGTCGGTGTCGCCGGCCCCAACGCATCCTTCGCGAAAACCAACCCCACCAGAATCAGGGCCGGCAACCAAAACCACGGCTGCGCAAACCAAGGCAAGGCCCCGCGCTTTCCCTTGGGCGTCTCAAAATACCGCCAGGCCCCCACCGTGCTGGTGCCCAGCAACGGCGAAATCGCGACTCCGGTGATCTGGGAAATCGTCTTCGCCAGCTCCGTTCCCGACCGCGGCATGCCCGTTCCCTCTTTCGCCGCAAACGCAGCACCCCCAGGAACCTGCCCAACTCCCGCCGCCACGGGCGGCATCGCCGTCCCGGTATTGTCCGAAATCGCCCAGGCGTCACCTCCGGCCGCCCAGACCCAAATCGCCAGCAGGCCTTTCAAGATCAGCGCTTTCATCGATCGCCCCAACCCTAAGCCGGAATCCACCCCCGCCGCCAGTCCCTTGGCCCCACCCACAATCCCCAGTTCAAGGAGTGACAGCCGCTCAGTGCCGGTGAAATGGGCGACGCGGTTTCGGCGCACGAGACCAGGCTCGCAGCCCCACGGCAGAAAAGACCCGGCAGAAAAGACCTGTCCCGCAGTTAGGCCTGCCCCATCGTCTGCGTCCGCCGTTTGTCGGTCCGCACCAACGCCATGAACCCCACGCACCCCCACCCCTTCCGGCCCGTGCTGATCTTCGATGGCGACTGCCGGTTCTGCTGCCACTTCATCCGCAGGCTCTCGGCGATCACCGGCGACCGGGTCGAATACCTGCCCCAGCAGGACCCGGGATGTCCCGGACGTTTCCCCACTCTTGCCCCCGCCGATCTCGAAGAATCCGTCCACCGGGTCGACACCCAGGGCAGGATCACCAGCGGCGCCAAAGCGGTGGCCCAAACCCTCGCCGAATCCCCCGACTGGCGCTGGGCCTGGATTCTGTTCCGCGCCGTACCCGGCCTGGCGCCCATCGCCGAATGGCTCTACCGGAAGGTGGCGAATAACCGCGCCTTCATCTCCCGGGTCTGGCAACGGATCTACGGGGATTTCGATAAGCTCCCGCCGGAGAACCGCCGCTAAAACACCCCTCTTTCGGAATTCGCGGGTCAGCAGGGATCCGCCCAAATCCCCGGATAAGAAACCACGAAGGGCGCGAAGGCCACGAAGGAAGGCCGATCGAATGAAGCCAGAGCCAACTTGTTTGGAGCGGATTCCAGAACACGCCCTCCCCGCATTCCCTTCGTGTCCTTGGCGCCTTGGTGGTGAAATCCCCATTTCTGTCGGTCCTTTCCGCGGGGATGAAGGATCCGCTTGCGGACTTGTTCGAACCCGCTGCCGGCGATTATCAACTCCGGCATGTCCCCGTTCCTTCCGTCGCCAACCGCGCCGTCGCGCCCATCAACCTTCAAATCCCCCTTCCCCCGGACCGGCCCTCTCGCCGGCCTGATCGCCCTCCTGTGGTTCGGCTTCGGAAACCCGACGCCCGCCGCCACGCCACAGAACCAGCTTTCCAAACGCGAAATCGCCCAGGGCTGGATCCAGCTCTTCGACGGCACGACGACCTTCGGATGGAGTCAGCGTGGAAAATCGGAATGGGAAGTGGTCGACGGCTCCCTCACCCCCAAACCCGGTGGCGGCGCCGGGTTTCTCTGCACCACCACGGAATTCGCCGACTTCGAACTGCATGCCGAATTCTGGATCGATTCCATCGCCAACAGCGGCGTGTTCCTCCGCTGCCCCACGACCGGAGACATCACCACCACCTCGGCCTACGAGGTGAACATCTTCGATGCCCATCCCAAATGGCCCAGCGGCAGCATCAACGACGTCGCCCGCTGCCGCCGAACCACCCGCACCGTGGACCGCTGGAACACCTACGACATCCGCGCCCAAGGCCCGCATCTGGTGGTGAAACTCAACGGCCGCAAGGTCGTCGATACGGTGGATTCGAAAAACGCCCGTGGTCTCATCGGCCTCCAGACCTTCGATGGACGGGGCATCATCCGGTTTCGCAACGTCAAACTCCGCCCCCTGGGCGGTCGACCGCTCTTCAACGGCCACGACCTGACCGGCTGGAAGGAAGTCCCCGGCCACAAGTCCGTCTACTCCGTCACCCGCCAGGGCTGGCTCAACGTAAAGAACGGCAACGGCGACCTGCAGACCGAGGCGCAGTTCGGCGATTTCATCCTTCAACTCGACATCCTCTCCAACGGCACCCACCTCAACAGCGGCCTGTTCTTCCGCGCGCTCCCCGGGGAGTTCTGGCAGGGCTACGAAAGCCAGATCCGCAATCAGTGGGAAGGCGAGGACCGCTCCAAACCCGTCGACTTCGGCACCGGCGGCATCTACCGCCGCCAACCCGCGCGGCGCGTGGTGTCCAGCGACGGCACCTGGTTCACCAAGACGGTCGCGGCGCACGGACGGCATCTCGCGGTCTGGGTCGATGGCTACCAGGTCAGTGATTGGACGGATGACCGGCCCGAGAATCCGAATCCCCGCAATGGCTTCCGCGGCGCCCCCGGGGTGATCAGCATCCAGGGACACGATCCCACCACCGATCTTTCCTTCCGAAACCTCCGCGCCACCGAACTCCCGCCGGCCCGTCCCTGAACCCGCCGCCCTGGCCTTTCCCTCCCACCCCGCACTGCCCCGGCACGCCCTCCCCATGAACCGCCGCCATCTCCTCCAGCGCCTCGGCCTCGGCCTCGGAACCGCCGCGCTGGCGGGTTCCCCGTTCCTCCGCCGCAGCCAGGCCGCCGAGGAAACCGCCGCCCGGGCCCTCCGCGGATCCGGCCCGCTCAAGATCACCCGGGTGCGTCCCATTCTCACCGCGCCGCAGTCGAAGGTCCGGCTCGTCGTGGTCAAGGTGGAGACCTCCGAACCCGGCCTCTACGGACTCGGCTGCGCCACGTTCAACCAGCGGGCCCTCGCCGTGAAAACTGCGGTGGAGGAATTCCTCGACCCCTTCTGCCGCGGCCGGGACGCCTCGAACATCGAGGACCTCTGGCAGTCGGCCTACACGAGTTCCTACTGGCGCAACGGACCCGTGCTGAACAACGCCCTCAGCGGTCTCGACCAGGCCCTCTGGGACATCAAAGGCAAGCGGGCCGGCATGCCGGTCTACGAACTGCTCGGAGGCAAAGCGCGCTTCGCCGTCCCCTGCTACTCCCACGCCTCCGGCCGCGATCTCCCCCAACTCCTCGACAGCGTCCAGCAGATCAAGAACGAGGGCTACCGCCACATCCGCATCCAACTCGGCGGCTACGGCTCCCCCCAACTCGCGGGCAAGGGCGACTTCGAACCGGCCGGCTTCGGCCTGCCCGAGGACACCCACATGGACTCCGGCGCCTACTGCCGGTCGGTCCCGAAAATGTTCGCGGCCGTGCGCGAGAAATTCGGCGAGGAAATCGAACTGCTCCACGACGTCCATGAACGGATCAGCCCCATGGAAGCGGTGCGTCTTTGCAAGGATGTCGAACCCTACCGGCCGTTCTTCATCGAGGACCCCTTCTCGCCCGAAGACGTCGGCTGGTTCCGGATCCTCCGTCCGCAAACAACCGTCCCGCTCGCCATGGGCGAACTGTTCAACAGTCCCCACGAATGGACCGGGCTGATCACCGAACGCCTCATCGATTTCATCCGGGTCCATATCTCCCAAATCGGAGGTCTGACCCCCGCCCGGAAACTCGCCGCGCTCGCGGAGGCCTTCCATGTCCGCAGCGCCTGGCACGGTCCGCTGGATGTCTCCCCGGTCGGGCACGCGGCCAACGCGCACCTTGATCTGGCCATCTGGAATTTTGGCATCCAGGAATGCGCCCGCTTTGGGGACGCCATGCGCGAGGTGTTCCCCGGGGCGCCCACCCTGAAAAACGGCTACCTCCACGTGAACGAGGCTCCGGGCTGGGGCGTGGACCTCAACGAAGAGGCGGCGAAGAAATATCCGCTCCCGGAGCACCCGGGCTATTGGCAGCCCGTGCGCCGTCGCGACGGCACCAACGTCAAACCCTGACCGCCGCCGAATCGTCCACCACCGCCCCGCCCCGCAACCGGATGATCCGGCTGGCGCGCCGGGCCAGTTCGAGGTCGTGCGTCACCAGGACCAGCGCCGTGCCCGCGGCCCGGTTGAGGCGGAACAGGCTTTCCACAATCAAATGGCCGGTATCCGCATCCAGGTTCCCCGTCGGTTCATCCGCGAACAACAGCTTGGGTCGGTTCATGAACGCGCGCGCAATCGCCACGCGCTGCTGTTCGCCGCCGGACAACTGCGCCGGATAATGGTCCACCCGCTCCCCCAACCCCACCTCCGCCAGCAACCGCCGGGCCGGCTCCACCAGTCCGCGCTCGCCCCTCAATTCCAGCGGCACCATGACATTCTCGATCGCGGTCAGCGTCGGAATCAGCTGGAAGCTCTGGAACACGAAACCCACGTGCAGATTCCGCACCCGCGCCCGGCCGTCCTCGTCCAACGACCCAAGATCCTGCCCGGCCACCCGCACCGTCCCGCGCGTCGGCACATCCAACCCCGCGCACAGCCCCAGCAACGTCGTCTTCCCGGACCCCGACGGTCCCACGATCGCCAGCGAATCCCCCGCCACCAACCGAAACGACACCTCCCGCAACACCTCCAGGGTGCGGTCGCCGCTCCGATACGACTTCGCCAGCCCTTCAACCTCAAGCATGGCGGGTGGCTGTCCTGACATGCCCGACACGCTGAAACGTCCCGCGCCTTCCTCAAAGGCGAAAGTGCGCGGATCCGGCCATGGCCACGACCCGGCCAATTCCGTTGACGCCCCTTCCCCGGCCCACCTAAAACCGCGCATGCCCCGCCCGTTCGAACAACTCACCCGATTCATGATCGCCGGACTGACGTCGTTTCTGGTCGGGTGCGCCACCTCCTCCCCCAACGCCAAAGACTCCCAAGCGTCCAAGCTCCCCATGATCGAGACCCGCGACTTCGGAACCGCCGCCGACGGCACCCCCGTCAGGATCTTCACCCTCCGCAACCGTCACGGGGCCTTCGTCAAGGTGACCACCTACGGCGCCATGTTCACCGAACTCCACGTGCCGGATAGTGACGGGAATCTCGGGGACGTCGTGCTGGGCTTCGACACCTTCGATTCGTACCTCAAGGGCCACCCCTTCTTCGGCAACACCACCGGCCGCTACGCCAACCGCATCGCCGGGGCCCGTTTCGCCCTCGACGGCACCACCTACCAGCTCGCCGCCAACAACGGCCCGAATCATCTCCACGGCGGACTCCGCGCCCTCGACAAACAGAACTGGGAAGCCGACACCTTCGAAACCTCCGCCGGCCCCGCCGTCCGCCTCCGCCACCGCAGCCCCGACGGCGCCGAAGGCTACCCCGGCAACCTCGATCTCGTGGTCATCTACACCCTCAGCCACGACAACGAACTGCACATCGAATACGAGGCCACCACGGACAAACCCACCGTCATCAACCTCACCAACCACGCCTACTTCAACCTCAGCGGCGCCGGCTCCGGGGACGTCCTCGGCCACGTGCTCAAACTCCACGCCGATCACTACACCCCGGGCGACGCCGGACTGATCCCCACCGGCGAAATCCGCCCCGTCGCCGGCACCCCGCTCGACTTCCGCCAGCCCACCGCCCTCGGCGCCCGCTGGCATCAGCTCCCCGACAGCCTCAAGGGTTACGACCACAACTACGTGCTCAACCAGTGGCAGCCCGGAAAACTCGTCCCCTGCGCCGAACTTCACGACCCCATCTCCGGCCGGCTCATGCGCGTCCAGACCACCGAACCCGGCGTGCAGATCTACACCGGCATCCACCTGCGCAACGTGATCGGCAAGGGCGGCAAGGTCTACAATGCCGCCGGCGGCGTCTGCCTCGAAACCCAGCACTTCCCCGATTCCCCCAACAAACCCCAGTTCCCCACCACCGTGCTCCGCCCCGGCGAACACTTCCGTTCCACCACCATCTACGGGTTCTCCGCCAAATAACCCGGGTCCCCCCAGGCCGCCCGGTGCCCGCTCCCGCCCCCATCGCAGGAACCGACTCGGCCCTCCCCATGGCCAGGCCGCGTCGTCACCCACGCCATCTGACGACGCGCCTGACGCTCCCGCTCCTCGTTGCCTGGCTCACCCTGCCGGCAACGCCCGCCCACCCGCAGTCCGCCCCGGCCTCCGGAAATTCGTCCTTCGAATTCTTCGAGAACCGCATCCGGCCCGTGCTCGTCGAACACTGCTACGAGTGCCACGGCCCCGACTCCCCCAGCCCAAAGGCGGGCCTGCGGCTGGATTCGAAAGCGGGCCTGGCCGCCGGGGGCGACTCCGGACAACCCCTGATCGACCCCGATCATCCCGGATCCAGCCGGCTGGTCCGCGCCCTGAGGCACACGGACCCCGACCTGAAAATGCCGCCCAAACGGCGACTGCCGGACGGCGTGCCCGCGGATTTCGAACAATGGATCCGCGACGGGGCCCCCGATCCGCGCCTCGAGCCCCGACCCGGCTCCCAGCCCCCCATGGCCACCCGCCTCGCCGCCACCCACCACTGGGCCTTCCGTCCCCCCGTCGATCCCCCACTCCCGACCGTTCGCCAGGATCTCTGGCCGCAAACCCCCATCGACCGCTTCATCCTAGCCGCCCTCGAAAAAGCCGGACTCCAGCCGTCCCCCGCCGCCGACCGGCGAACCCTCCTCCGCCGACTCAGCTACGACCTCCGCGGTCTTCCCCCCAGCCCCGAGGAGGTTCTGGAATTTGAAAAAGACGAGGCCGCAAACGCGTGGGAACGGTGGGTCGACCGGTTCCTGGACTCCCCGCAGTACGGCGAACGCTGGGGACGTCACTGGCTCGACGTCGCCCGCTACGCCGACACCAAGGGCTACGTCTATTACTACGAGGAAAGCCGTTTCGTTCAGCCCCACACCTACCGCGACTGGGTCATCCGCGCGTTCAACGAGGACCTTCCCTACAACCGATTTCT
>CAYZAE010000080.1:9551-29116 GCA_964476125.1 uncultured Verrucomicrobiota bacterium
CCGCCACCGCCCACCCGGGACCGTCCACCCTCCCCTGGCCCCCACGGCGTCACGACCCCCACCTCGCCGCGCTCGGCTTCCTCTCCCTGGGCCGACGGTTCCTCGACCTCGAGCCCGACATTCTGGACGACCGGATCGATGTGCTGATGCGCGGCACCCAGGCCCTCACCGTCGGTTGCGCCCGCTGCCACGATCACAAATTCGATCCCATCCCCACCCGCGATTACTACTCGCTCTACGGCGTGTTCCTGAACTCCGAGGAGCGCCTCGCTGAACTCGCTGTCCCCGGAACTCCTGCCCCCGGCCCCGAGTTCACTGCGGAAGTGCAGAAACGCATCGAGACCCTCGACGCTAAATTCCGCACCGCCACCGACGAAGTGATGCGCCGGTTGCGCGACCGCGTCCGCGACTACCTGCTCGCGGTGGTCGATGTCGCCCGCCTGCCCAGCGACGCCAACGTCCGGCCGCAACCCGAGGACATCAACCCGTTCAACGTCCGCCAGTGGGAACGGTTCCTCGCCACGCGAACGAACACCACCGACACGGTCTTCGCCGCCTGGCACGCCTTCGCCAAACTCCCGGCCGACCGCTTCGCGGAATCCAGCCCGGGCATCACCCAATCCCTGCACGAGCGTCAGCCCGTGCTGCCCGGCAGGATCCTCCAGCACGTGCTCACGCCGGCGCCGACCTCCATGGCCGAGGTCGCCGGTCGTTTCGGCGATCTCTTCCTCCAGGCCCATCGGGAATGGCTGTCGGTCTCCAACCGCCCCGCCGCCGATCGCCTCGCCGACCCCGATCTCGAAGCCTTGCGTCTCGTTCTGTACGGATCCGACACCCCGCTGCGACCGCCACCCGGACGGATCGTCGACCTCGATGTTCACCTGTATTTCGACGACCCGAACCGCGTGGCCCTGACCAAGCTCCAAATGGAATTGGAGCAATTCCTCATCAACCAGCGGTCCGCGCCGCCCTTCGCCGTGACGCTCGGCGACCGGCCCCACAGCACGGAAGCCCGCGTGTTCCGTCGCGGCGATCCCCTCCAACGCGGGGAGGTCGCGCCCCGCCAGTTCCTCGGAATCCTCTCCGGACCTGGCCGCGTCCCGTTCGGACCTGGCAGTGGTCGACGCGAACTGGCCCGGGCCATCGCCAGTCCCGACAACCCGCTCACCGCGCGCGTTTTCGTCAATCGGGTCTGGGCCCAGCACTTCGGCCAGGGACTGGTCCGTACCCCCAGCGATTTCGGACTGCGCAGCGAACCCCCCACCCACCCGGAACTGCTCGACTGGATCGCACTTCGTTTCGTGGCTGGAGGCTGGTCCGTGAAGGGCCTGCACCGACTCATTCTCAACTCGGCCGTCTATCAGCAGGCCTCGCCCGCACCCGAAACCCTCGCCCCCGAAGTCCTGGAACGGGATCCGGAAAACCGGCTCCTGGGCCGGTTCAACCGCCGCCGGCTCGACCTGGAGGCCTTCCGCGACACCCTGTTCGCCGTGGGCGACGATCTCGACCCGCGCCTGGGCGGTCCCGCCGAACCGCTCCAGGATCGTCCCTATTCGCGTCGACGCACCGTGTACGGACTCATCGATCGACGACAGCTTCCGGGACTCGTCCGGGTCTTCGACTTCGCCAACCCCGACACCCATTCGCCCGGGCGTCACACCACCACCATGCCCCAGCAGGCCCTGCTCCTGCTCAACCACCCGCTGCTGGCGGAGCGCGCGCGCAGCCTGGCGCACCGGGTGAATGCCGCGACATCGACGGGAGAAACCCTGGACGACCGCATCGACCGGCTCTTCCAGCGGACCCTGCAACGCCTCCCTACCGCCTCCGAACGATCCGAAGCCCGGGCCTTCCTTGAGGCCCCGGAGATTCCGGCGGAAAGCCCCCCGGTGGGTGCCCCGAACCCGGGCCCGCAACCCGCCCCGCTGAGCGCCTGGGAATCCCTCGCCCACGTGCTGCTCGTGTCCAACGAACTGGCCTTCGTCGATTGAGTTCCCATTTTCCCGTTCCGCTTTCCCCGTCGTTTCGCTAGGAACCTCGCATGCCTCCCCGACGCGACCCGGAACGGCCTCCCTCCGCGCCCTCGCGCCGTGTGTTTCTCACGCGATCCGGACTGGGGCTCGGAGCCCTCGCCCTCGCCGGCATGTCCGAACGGCCCAGCCTCGCCCAACCTTCCCTGGCCGCCCGCGAATCCGGCCAGGCCCTCGGTCCGCTCGCCCCCAAGGCCCCGCATTTCCCGGCCCGCGTGAAACGCGTGGTCCATTTCTTCCTCAACGGCGGGCCCTCGCACCTCGACACCTTCGATCCCAAGCCGGCCCTCGCCCGGTACGCCGGACGCCCCCTGCCCAGCGGCCACCTGCCCACTGAACGCAAAACCGGCGGCGCCATGCCGTCCCCCTTCAAGTTCCAAAGGCACGGACAGAGCGGCATCGAGGTCAGCGAACTGTTCTCCAAAACCGCCGCCCACATCGACTCCATCGCCGTGATCCGGTCGATGAAGGCCAACCTGCCCAACCACGAACCGTCGCTGCTGCTCATGAACTGCGGCGATTCCATCCAAAGCCGCCCCAGCATCGGGTCCTGGATCACCTACGGGCTCGGCAGCGAAAATCAGAACCTCCCCGGCTTCGTCGTGCTCTGCCCCCGCGGACTGCCCGTCAAGGAACACGAAAACTGGCAGTCCGGATTCCTGCCCGGCGCCTTCCAGGGAACATTCGTCGACACCCAGCACTCCGACATCGAACGGCTGATCGAAAACATCCGCGGACACGACGCCACCCCCGCCCGTCAACAACGGCAGCTCGACCTGCTCCGCCGGTTCAATGCCGAACACCGCGCCCGGCGCACCGACGACGGCCTGCTCGAGGCCCGGATCCAGTCGTTCGAACTCGCCAGCCGCATGCAATTGGAGGCCTCGGAGGCCTTCGACCTGACCCGCGAATCCCAGGCCACCCGCGACCTTTACGGCACCACCCTGCATGGCAACCAGACGCTGATCGCCCGTCGCCTGCTCGAACGCGGCGTCCGCTATGTCCAACTCTGGCACGGCGCCGGCCAACCCTGGGACAGCCACGGAAACCTCGAGGCCGAACACCGCAAGCTCTCCGCCGAAATCGACCAGCCCATCGCCGCCCTGCTCACCGACCTCAAACAACGCGGGCTCTTCGAAGACACCCTCGTGCTCTGGGGCGGCGAATTCGGCCGCACCCCCACCACCGAAGGCTCCAACGGCCGCGACCACAACCCCTACGGATTCTCCTTCTGGCTCGCCGGCGGCGGGGTCCGCGGCGGTTGTACCCATGGCGCCACCGACGAATTCGGGTTCCAGGCCGTCGACAACATCGTCCATGTGCACGACCTGCACGCCACCATCCTGCACCTGCTCGGCTTCGACCACGAACGGTTCACCTACCGCTACGCCGGCCGCGACTTCCGGCTCACCGACGTCCACGGCCACGTGGTCCGCCCCATCCTCGCCTGAGCGGGCCCGGGGCGCACCCCGGATCGCGGTCCACGCCGCGCGAGGGGCCGAACACGGCGTATGGACTGCGGGGACATGTCACCGCTTTGGATTCACCGCGAGGCCGGTATCCAACGTTGGCCAGCGCTTCGACGTCGGGCTGCGACGCTTCGGCGAATCGAAAGCTGCGACTTGTCGCAGCACTCCAAGGCACGGTTCCCTCGGCTATCCCGATCCTTCGCCAGGTCGACCACGCGGTGATGCGGCCCCAGCCCCCCCCGGGGAAACTGCGTGCGTCGCCGCCCCGCCTTCTCTAGGTTTTGGCCGTTCGAGATGGCCACGCTAAATCCATTCGCCGCACTGCTCCCGCAGCCCGCGCTCGCCCAACGCATTTGCGAACTGCCCTACGACGTCATGTCGTCCGACGAGGCGCGCACCCTCGCCGCCGGCAATCCGCACAGCTTCCTCCATGTCAGCAAACCGGAGATCGACCTCCCCCCGGAAACCGATCTCTACAGCCCGGCGGTCTACGCCAAGGGCCGTGAGAACTTCTCCCGGCTGATCTCCGAGGGCGCCCTGGTCCACGATTCCCAGCCCTGCTTCTACCTGTACCGCCAGGTCATGGGCACCCACAGCCAGACCGGCATCGTCGCCTCCGCCAGCTGCCAGGAGTACCTCGACGGCATCATCAAGAAGCACGAACTGACCCGGCCCGACAAGGAGGACGACCGCGTCCGCCACATCGAGACGCTCAACTCCCAGACCGGCCCCGTCTTCCTCACCTACCGCGCCGTTCCCCAGATCGACGAATTCGTCGCCCAACGGAGCGCCCGGACACCCCACGTCGATTTCACCACGCCCGATCGTGTCCGGCACACGTCCTGGCGGCTGGATGCCGCGGAGGACATCCGCTTCCTCGCCGAGGCCTTCGCCCGGATTCAGACCCTCTACATCGCCGATGGCCACCACCGCAGCGCCGCCGCCGCCCGGGTGTTCCAGTCCCGCAAAGGCGCCGGCCAGAGCGCCGGTTTCCTCACCGTCACCTTCCCGCACAACCAGATGCAGATCCTCCCGTACCACCGGGTGCTGAAGGATCTCAACGGAATGACCGAAGGGGTCTTCCTCTCCAAGCTGGGCGGCGTTTTCACCTTCGAACCCGTGGGCGCCCCCAACCCCACCCGCAAACACCAGCTGTCCCTCTACCTCGGCGGACGCTGGCTCTCGCTCCGGTTCCGGCCCGAATTCACCGCCTCCAACGACCCGAAGGAACGGCTCGACGTCACCCTGCTCCAAAACCTGGTCCTCGCCCCGATGCTCGACATCGACGATCCGCGCACCAGCAAACGCATCAATTTCGTCGGCGGCATCCGCGGCACCGATGAACTCGAAAAACTCGTCCGCAACGGCGAATACGTCTGCGCGTTCAGCATGTTCCCCACCGGCATCGAGGACCTCATGTCCATCGCCGACGCCGGGGGCATCATGCCCCCCAAGAGCACCTGGTTCGAACCCAAGCTCCGCGACGCCATGTTCTGCCACATGATCTGACAATGAATACGATTCTGGTTGGCGCCCAATGGGGCGATGAAGGCAAGGGGAAGATCATCGATGTCCTGACCGAACAGGCCGACATCGTCGTCCGCACCCAGGGCGGCAACAACGCCGGTCACACCGTCTACGTCGGCCCCCAAAAATACGTTCTCCACCTCATCCCGTCCGGCATCCTCCGGACCGGCAAGGTCTGCGTCATCGGCAACGGCGTGGTCATCGACCCCGTCAGTCTCGTCGGCGAAATCGACGGCCTCGAGAAACTCGGCGTCCACGTCACCCCCGACAGCCTCCGCATCGCCGAAACCGCCCACGTCGTCTTCCCCTGGCATCGCGAACTCGATTCCCAACGCGAAGTCCGCAAGGGCCAGGGCAAGATCGGCACCACCAAACGCGGCATCGGCCCCACCTACGGCGACAAAGCCGCCCGCGTCGGGCTCCGCGTCATCGACCTGCTCAACACCGCCCGCTTCCCGGAACGGCTGCGCGAACGGCTGGCCGAAAACAACGAGGTCCTCCGCGCCCTCGGCGCCTCGCCCCTCGACTACAACACCCTCCTCCGCGACTACACCGCCGCCGCCGAACGGCTCCGTCCGTTCATCACCAACACCGTCCTCTATCTCCACGAATCCACCCGGCGCGGTTCCAACGTCCTCTTCGAAGGCGCCCAGGGCACGTTCCTCGACATCGACCACGGCACCTACCCCTACGTCACGTCCTCGAACACCACCGCCGGCGGCGCCTGCACCGGCTCCGGCGTCCCGCCCAACCGCATGGACCGCGTCGTAGGCGTCATGAAGGCCTACACCACCCGCGTCGGTGAAGGCCCGCTCCCCAGCGAAAACCAGGGCCTCAGCGACCTGCTCCACGGTCTCGGCCGCGAATTCGGCGCCACCACCGGCCGCGCCCGGCGCTGCGGCTGGTTCGACGCCGTCGTCACCCGCCACGCCGCCATGGTCAATGGCATCGACGAACTGGCCATCACCAACACCGACGGTCTCGACACCGTTCCCGTCATCAAGGTCTGCGTCGGCTACCGGTTCGAAGGCCAGATCCTTCGCCACATCCCCGCCGACATCGAAGTGCTCGCCCGCTGCGAAGCCGTCTACGAGGAATTCCCCGGCTGGCAAACCTCCACCGAGAAGGTCACCCGCTGGGAGGACCTGCCCGTGAACTGCCGCCATTACCTGCTGAGCATCTCCCAACTCACCGGCGCCCGCCTCATCATCGCCAGCGTCGGCCCCGCCCGCGATCAAACCCTGTTCGTCTGACGGAGAGTGCGTGGTGGGTCGGTGGTCGTGGGTGGTAGGTCGAAGGTCGTGGGTCGCCCCGACAACTCAGACGCCGTGGAGAGTGGGTGGTGAGTCGAAGGTCGCGGGTCGCCCCAAAAACCCCGACATCACCCCCAAGATCCTAGAACCTTGGTCCTAGTCCCAGCCCCTGTCCCCAGCCCCAGACGCCAGACGCCAGACCCTAGACCCTAGACGCCAGACCCCAGACGCCAAACCCTAGACCCCACCCTCTCCGTGAGCCCGCCCACGCCGCATCTCAGCCCGGAAGCACGCGCGAATCTGCCCCAGCACATCGCCGTGATCATGGACGGGAACGGGCGCTGGGCGAAGAAACGCGGGCTTCCCCGGGTGGAAGGCCACCGGCAAGGCGCCGAGTCGGTCCGGGCCCTGGTCCGCGCCGCCGGCGAAATCGGTGTCCGCTACCTCACGCTCTACGCCTTCTCGGTCGAGAACTGGAACCGGCCGAAGGACGAGGTGGACACGCTCATGAAGTACCTCGCCCGGTACCTCAAGAATGAGATTCCCGAGCTCGAAAAAAACAACGTCCGACTCGAGGCCATCGGCCAGATCTGGCGCCTGCCCGAAGCGGTGCAGGAACAACTCAAGAAGACCAAGGCCGCCCTCGCCAAAAACAACGGGCTCACCCTCGTGCTGTCGCTGAGCTACGGCGGACGGACGGAAATCGTCGACGCCGTCCGCGAGATCGCTGCGAAAGCCAAGGCGGGCACCATTGAACCCGCCGAGATCAACGAACGGGTCGTGGCCGAGCACCTCTACACCCGGAACTGGCCCGACCCCGACCTCCTGATCCGCACCAGCGGCGAATTGAGGGTCTCCAATTTCCTGCTCTGGCAGATCTCGTACGCGGAGTTCGTGGTCACCGAAACCCTCTGGCCCGAATTCCGCAAGCCCCAGTTCTACGCCGCCCTCGAGGAATACACCCGCCGCCACCGCCGTTTCGGCGGGCTCTGAGCTTCCCCTCCCAGCCCGCGGACTTGCACCCAATCGCAGGTCATGCCATAGGCCCTTCGTGGATTTGCCCGCCAACCCCTCGATGCCCCCGTCCGATCCCGGCCCGGACTCCGCCCCCACCATGGGCATGCAGGACCAGTACGACGACGCGATGTTCGAGTTCACGATGGAGCGTTACGACGACGCCATCGCCCGGCTCGACGCCATCCTGGCCATCGACCCCCATCATTTCGAAGCCCGCCTGGCCCTGGGCATGGCCTGGTATCGGAAGGGCGACTTCCCCCGCGCCATCGCCGAAGGTCATCACGCCGAAAAACTCCGACCCGGCGAACAACTGGTCCATACCAACCTCTCCCTGTTCTACATGAAGTCCGGCGACAAAAAGACCGCCGAACACCACGGACTCCAGGCCCGCATCGCCTCCTGGCGCGGCAACATGGACAAACCCGCCGCCCCCGGAGCCGATCCAGGCGGCGCGGCCTCCGCTCCTGATTCCGAGCTGAAAATGGCCGAAGCCCCGGCCGCTCCCGTCAAACTTCCCACCAAATTTCCCGAGCAACCCTGGAAAAAGAAGCCGCAACAGCCCCCCTCCTCCCCCTCATGAGCGAATTCATTGCCGTCGCCGATACCGCCAGCCTGACCCCCGGCAAAGGACGAACCGTCGAGGTCCGTGGCCGGCGTTTTGCGGTCTGGAACGTGGATGGCGAATTCCACGCCATCGATGATACCTGCCCCCACCGGGGCGCCCCCCTGGGCGCAGGCGTTCTCGAAAACGGTAAAGTTTATTGCCCACTCCACGGATGGGAGTTCGACGTCAAGACCGGCGCCTGCCACAGTAACCCGGAACGCCCGGTCGCCAGCTATCCAACCAAAGTGGAGAACGGGCAGGTTTGGATAGCTGTCAACAATCCATAAATCACCCATTTTGTTACCCCCATTGATCGCATGAAGTCCGCCTACGAACTCGCCATGGAGCGGCTGTCGAAACAGTCGCCCACCGTCAAACTGACCGACGCCCAGAAGAAGCAGATCGCCGAGATCGACAAGCTCTACAAGGCGAAGGTCGCCGAGCGGGAAATCTTCCTGAAAGGTGAAATCGACCAGGCCGCCGCCAAGGGGGATCCCGAAGCCATGGCCCAACTCGAACGCCAGATGTCCGCCGACCGGCGCCGGTTTGAACTGGAATGCGAAGAAAAGAAGGACCTGGTCCGGAAGGCGAAATAATCCACACCCACCCCGCTTTCCACGCCCCCGCTCGACCGCGCGCTTTTCAACCCGATTCCCGCTGCTAATCTCACGCCCATGTCAGTCCGCGATTATACCCGACGGGAATTTGTCCGAGGGCTTTCCACCGCCACCCTCGGGGCGCTCGCGGCCGGCGCGCCGCGCGCCTGGGGCGCCGAGGACGTCCGACAAAAACTGCTGCCCGCCACCGCCGACACCCTGATCATCCTCTGGATGGGCGGCGGCATGGCCAGCACCGAAACCTTCGATCCCAAGCGCTACACGCCGTTCGAAAAGGATCTCGATCCGCGGCGCGTGCTCTCCACCTTCCCCGCCATCCCCACCAGCGTCGATGGCATCCAGTTCACCGAAGGTCTCGAACGCCTGGCCAGGGTCATGGACCGCGGCGCCCTGATCCGGACCTACACCGCCGGGGATCTCGGGTTCATCCTCCATTCGCGGCACCAGTTCCACTGGCACACCGGTTACGCACCGCCCCAGACCGTCGCCTGCCCGCATATCGGCTCGGTGATCGCCCGCACCCTGGGCCCCAAAAACCCCGCCATGCCGGCGTTCATCAACATCGGGCAGCGGTTCGAGGTCGGCGAAGGCGAGGAACTCAAGGCCTTCACCACCGCCGGATTCCTGGGCAACGACCACGGCCCGTTCAACGTTCCCTTCCCCGACGCCGCCCGCGACGTGGTCACACCTCCCGGAGGCATGAGCGCCTCCCGCTTCGAGAATCGCGATAAGTTCTTCCGCCGGCTGCTCGACGCCTCCCCCGTGGGCCAGCTCGGCAGCGGCTACCAGCGCGAGGCCCTGCTTCGCTCGCAGGAAAATGCCTACCGCCTGCTCAGCTCCCCCGCCGCCAAGGCCTTCGATCTCACCCTCGAAAAACCCGAAACCGTCGCCAAATACGCCCCCGGCGGCTGGGATTTCTCCAAACGGCTCGGCGGCGACTTCATCCGCGACGGCAGCTACGAGCAGCAAAACATCCAACGCTTCGGTCTTGGCTGTCTGCTCGCCCGCCGGCTGGTCGAGGCCGGCGCCCGGTTCATCGAGGTGACCACCGAATACATCCCTTTCCTTAACTGGGACACCCACGAGCGCGGTCACGAAAAGCTCGTGAACATGAAGAAGGCCATCGACGGCGCCATCGCCCAGCTGGTGCTGGACCTCGAGGAACGCGGACTGCTCGACCGCACCCTCATCGTGCTCGCGTCCGAGTTCAGCCGCGACATGCTCCAGGAAGGCAAACCCGACCGCCCCATCCAGGATCAGGTGCCCGTCCCGGACAAGATGACCGACCCCGTCCACTACGGCATGCACCGTCACTTCACCGACGCCGGCAGCGTGCTGATGTTTGGCGGCGGCATGAAGAAGGGCCACCTGCACGGCGTGACTGCCGACGAGCGGCCGTGCAAGACCATCAAGGACCGCGTGGTCATCGAGGATCTGCACGCCACCATCTACCGGGCCATGGGCATTCCCGCCGACCTCGCGTATGAGATCGAGAAACGTCCGTTCTACGTCACCCGCGACGGCCACGGGAAGGCACTCACCAGCCTCTTCTCACGAACGGTCTGAGGGGATATCCCACGAGTCCTCCCGATCAGGGATTCCCATGACGGCATGGGGATCGACCTGTGCGCATGCTTTCGCCGCAGGCACATTCCCTTCACACAACCTTCACGCGCGGCGGCTCGAAAGCTTCACCCCGACTTGCAAGGCTCAACCTGCGCGCTGGCGCTGACCAGGCCCTCCCGGCAAGAATTCCATCCCACGCCTCACCCATGCCCAACAACTATCAGAACTTCATCGGCGGCGACTGGGTCGGCGCCGCCAGTGGCCAGACCTTCCAGACCACCAACCCCGCCGACACCCGCGAGACCGTCGCGTTCTACTCGAAATCCGGCCGCTCGGAAGCCCAGCAGGCCTTCACCGCCGCCGCGCATGCCTTCCCCGCCTGGGCCGCCCAAACGCCCGTGGCCCGCGGACGCATCCTGAGCCAGGCCTCGAACGTGCTCGCGTCGCGCAAGGCCGTGCTTGCCCAGCTCCTCACCCGCGAAGAAGGCAAAACCCTCGCCGAAGCCACCGGCGAAGTGCAGCGCGCCATCGACATTTTCCGGTTTTACGGCGGTCTCAGCTACACGCTCGGCGGCCAGACGCTGCCCCATGATCTCCCTGGGAACTTCCTCTTCACGCGCCGCGATCCCCTGGGTGTCGTCGCCCTGATCACGCCCTGGAATTTCCCCATCGCTATCCCCGCCTGGAAGATGGTTCCCGCCCTGCTCTGCGGGAACACCGTGGTCATCAAACCCGCCAGCGCCACCCCGGCCCTCACCCTGGAACTGGCCAAGGCCCTCGCCGAAGCCGGGCTGCCCAAGGGCGTGCTCAACGTGGTCACCGGCGATGGCCGCGCGTTCGGCGAGGAAACCGTCGTCCACCCCGCCGTGAGCGGCGTCAGCTTCACCGGCTCCCGCAACGTCGGCACCTCCCTCTACACCGGCCTCGCCCCCCGCATGGTCCGCGCCCAGATGGAAATGGGCGGCAAAAACCCCACCCTGGTGCTGGCCGACGCCGACCTCGATCTCGCCGTGCGGCTTGTCGCCATCGCCGGATTCGGGCTCACCGGCCAGGCTTGCACCGCCACCAGCCGCGTCATCGTCGAACGGCCGGTGCTTGAAGCCTTCACCGAAAAGCTGATCGCCAAGGCCCGCGCCACGGTCGTCGGAAACGGCCTCAAGGAGGGCGTCACCATGGGACCCGCCGTCTCCGAAGCCCAACTCCAGACCAACCTCGACTACGTCCGCATCGCCACCGGCGAAGGCGCCACCCTGCTGGCGGGCGGCAACCGGCTCACCGACGGCGAGTTCACCCACGGCTGGTTCATGGAACCTACCGTGCTCGGCGACGTGAAACCGAAGTCGCGCCTGGCTTGCGAGGAGGTCTTCGGTCCGGTGGTCGGGATCATTGCCGTGGACAGCTTCGATGAAGCGATCGCCGTCGCCAACGGGGTCGAATTCGGCCTGAGCGCCAGCTTGGTCACGCGCGATTTCAACAAGGCGATGAAGTACGTCGACCGCATCCAGGCGGGTGTGGTGAAGGTGAACCAGATCAGCACCGGGCTCGCGCTCCAGGCGCCGTTCGGGGGGGTGAAGGGGAGCAGCACCGACAGCTTCCGCGAACAGGGTCTCGCCGCCCTCGATTTCTACACCCGTTCGCGGACCGTCTACCTCGATTACTCCGCCTGAACGGCCGCGCTTTGGACTGCGGCAGCCCTCTGCCGCTTTCCAACAACCTCCCCCTCGCCCCCGCCCCCACACACCTCCCCCGCCCCTCCACGCACCCGCCACCGTCCCGCGCGCCTCCTTTCGGCCTGCCCCAATCCCACCGCCGCACCCCCTTCCCACGTTGCCTCCAAAGCGGCAGGGGGCTGCCGCACTCCACACCCCCCACGCCCCCCGGATATGGCGGAATTCAATTCCGCGCTCCACAGCGGGGTTTCCCGGCCCCACACTCCCCCCGCCATGACCCTCGCGGAACTGCGCCAGGCCATCGATCGCTGCGACGAGCAGTTGGTCCAGCTGCTCAATGAACGGACTCGTCATGTCCTCAAAATCGGGGAACTGAAGCGCGCCGGGGGCCAGGAGATCTATGCCCCCCACCGCGAACGCGCCGTCCTCCAGCGCGTCTGCAAGGCGAACGAAGGCCCGATCACCGACGAATCGCTCCGGTATATCTACCGTGAAATCATGTCCAGCGCCCTCGCCCTCGAGAAACCGCTGTCCATCGCCTACTTCGGCCCCGAAGCCACCTTCACCCACCAGGCCGCCATCCGCCGGTTCGGCTCCAGCATCCGCTACGCCCCCATGAAGACCATCGGCGATGTCTTCACCGAGGTGGCCAAAAACCGCGCCGATTACGGCGTCGTCCCCGTCGAAAACTCCACCGAAGGCGTGGTCACCCACACCCTCGACATGTTCGTCGACAGCGAACTCAAGATCGTCGCCCAGATCATCCTCCCCATCCAACACTGCCTGCTCGGCAAGGTCACCCGCCGGGAGGAGGTCAAACGGCTCTATTCCCATCCCCAGGCCCTCGCCCAATGCCGGCAATGGGTCCAGGTCCACCTCCCCGGCGCCGAGGTCATCGAGGCCTCCTCCACCACCCGCGCCGCGGAACTCGCCGCCCGCCGCCGAGGCACCGGCGCCATCGCCAGTTCCCTCGCCGCCGAACGCTACGGCCTCCGCATTCTCGAATCGGACATCCAGGACAATTCCAACAACGCCACCCGCTTCCTCGTCCTCGGACGCACCTGCGGATCCCCCACCGGCCGCGACCGCACCAGCTTCATCTTCAGCGTGGTCGATGAGGTCGGATCCCTCCACCGCGCCCTCGCCCCGCTCTCGAAGCACAAGATCAACATGACCCGCATCGAGTCGCGCCCCAGCAAACGCAAGGCGTGGGCCTACTTCTTCTTCGTCGATGTGAAGGGCCATTTCGAGGATCCCGCCCTCGCCGAAGCCCTCGAGGAACTCGGCAAACACTGCAGCTTCGTCAAGGTGCTCGGCTCCTACCCCGACGCCTGATGACTTCGCCGGTGTCCGCGCTCTTCGCCCTCACCCTGGCCCTGAGCGCGGCTCTCCTGTTCTCCCTCCAGCCCCTCGTCGCCCGGATGGGTCTGCCCATCCTCGGCGGCACCCCCGCGGTCTGGAACACCTGCATGGTGTTCTTCCAGTCCGCCGTGCTCGCCGGCTATGGCCTGGCCCACCTGCTCGCCACCCGCGTCTGTCCCAAACCGCAGACCGGAATCTTCCTCCTCCTTATTCTCATCGGAGGCCTCGGCCTGCCGGTGGTGCTCGCCGACGCCCGCACCCCCGCTCCCGATCAGCCCTTGCTCTGGCTGCTGGGCCGCCTCGCCTTCAAGGCAGGCCCTCCCGCCCTCGCCCTCGCCGTGGCCAGTCCCCTGCTCCAGCGCTGGTTCACCCGCACCGACCCAAGCGGCCGCGAACCCTACTTCCTCTACACCGCCAGCAATCTCGGCAGTCTCGGCGCCCTGCTCGCCTACCCCCTGGTCCTGGAACCGATCGGGTCCGTCTCCCAACTCGCCCTGCTCTGGTCCGCCGGCTACGCACTCTGGGCCCTCGCCATCCTGGCCTGCGCCACCCTCCTCTTCCGCGCCCTGCGGACCCAGGAAGCCGGGACGCAGTCCGGCATCCAGCCCCCCCCGCCTTCAGCTTCAGTCTCCCAACTCCCCACTCCGCACTCCCCACTCCCGCCCCTCCGCTGGACCTGGATCGCCCTGGGCGCCATCCCCGCCTCCCTGCTCCAGGGTTGCACGCTGTTCCTGACCACCGACGTCGCCAGCATCCCGCTGCTCTGGGTGGTTCCCCTGGCCCTGTATCTCCTGACCTTTGTCCTCGCCTTCTCGCCCCGGGGCGCTCGACTCCTCCCCGCGGCCAACCGGCTGCTCCCCTTCCTGGCCACGGCCCTGTTGTTTGTCATTCTGGGCCGTTTCACCCAGCCGGTCGGCTGGCTGGTCGGCTTCCATCTGGCCTATCTCACGCTCGCCGGTCTGGTCTGCCACGGCCGCCTCGTGGCGCTCCGACCCGCCCCCGAACACCTCACGAGCTTCTACTTCGCCCTGTCGATCGGCGGCGTGCTCGGCGGCGCGTTCAATTCCCTGGTCGCTCCCCACCTCTTCCGCAGTGTCGCCGAGTATCCGATCGCCATCGCCCTGGCCTGCGCTGCGCTGCCGCTGCGCGCCGGAAAAACCCGGGGCCACTGGGTCTCCGATCTGGCGGCCGCCCTCGCGGCCGGGGTCGGACTGGCGGTGTTCGGCCTCGTCTTCCCCTGGCTCACCGAGGCCTCCGCCCGACTCCGCGACGCCCTGGTCTTCGGCATCCCCGCCATCGTCTGCTGCACCTTCCTCGATCGCCCCCGCCGGCTCGCCCTCGGCCTGCTCGCGGTGTTCCTCGCCGGATTCTGGATCCAACACCTTTGGACCGGCACCCGCGTTGCCGAACGGAATTTCTTCGGCATCAGCCGCGTCACCCGCGACGCCGAGGGGCGCTTTCACCAACTGGTTCATGGAAATACCGTCCATGGACGCCAGTTCCTCGCCCCCAACCGCCGCGGCGAACCGCTCACCTACTACCACCCCCACGGGCCTCTGGGAGGCGTCTTCGGCGAACTCCAATCCCGCCCCGCCCCCGAACCCCGGCTCGGCCCCCGCCGCATCGCCGTCATCGGTCTCGGCATCGGCAGCTCCGCGGCCTATGCCCGTCCGGGCGAGGACTGGACCTTCTACGAAATCGACCCCGCGGTGATCCGGATCGCCCAGGACACGAACTGGTTCACCTTCCTCGCCGACTGCCGGGCGGACCGCTGGCGGATTGTGGAAGGGGACGCCCGTCTCCGGCTGGCGTCGGAACCGGACCAGAGTTTCGATCTGATTCTCCTGGATGCCTTCAGTTCGGACGCCATTCCGGTGCATCTGCTCACCAGCGAAGCCATGGTTCTTTACTTCGCGAAACTGCGGCCGGGCGGTTTCATCGCCGCCCACATCTCCAACCGATATCTCGCGTTGGAACCTGTCTTCGCGGCGCACGCCCGGGATTTCGGGCTGGCCTGCCGCTCGGCGGATGACACCCACGACGATCCGGAAACCGGCAAGGAGTCGTCCCATTGGGTGGTTCTGGCCCGGACTCCCCGCGACCTCGGACGCCTGACACGACAGGCCCCGTGGGTGCCGGCCGAGGGCAGCGGACGGGTCTCCCCATGGACCGACCAGCGCGCGGGGGTGATGGATGTGTTTGAGTGGCGCTGAAACCGTGCCGGCAGGCGCGCTCTCCGGACGCGCCGACCCGCCGCCTCCCGAACAAGAACCACTGAGTCCGACTGGGTCTTCGATTGAAAGCCTGTCCTCGTTCTCCTAGCGTCCAGCCCCGGGCGCGGCCCTGCCAACCCCTCTTCCCATGAACCGACGCGATTTCCTCACCGCCAGCTCCGCGTGCGCGGGCCTCGCCGCCGCCCTGCTTCTCTCCGCCTGCGGCCCCGCCTCCGGACCCGAGGCCGCGAACACCATCAAGATCGGCGAGTACGCCTCGCTCACCGGCAAGGAAGCCACCTTCGGCCAGTCCTCCCACAACGGCACCGAACTCGCCGTCAAGGAACTCAACGCCGCCGGTGGCGTTCTCGGAAAACAGATCGAACTGATCACCCAGGACAACCAGTCCAAGGCCGGCGAATCCCGCACCGTCGTCAACAAACTGATCGCCCGCGACGAAGTCGTCGCCATCCTCGGCGAAGTCGCCTCCTCCCGCTCCCTCGAAGCCGCCCCCGTCTGCCAGAACGCGAAGATCCCCATGATCTCGCCGTCGTCCACCAACCCGGACGTCACCAAGACCGGCGATTACATTTTCCGGGTCTGCTTCATCGATCCCTTCCAGGGAACCGTGATGGCGAACTTCGCCAAGAACACCCTCAAGGCCAAACGCGTGGCCATCTTCACCGATGTGAAGAGCGACTACAGCAAGGGGCTCGCCAAGTTCTTCAAGGAAACCCACACCAGGAACGGCGGCAGCATCGCCTCCGAATTCGACTTCAACGGCGGTGACACCGATTTCAAAGGCCAGCTGACCGCCATCAAGGGCTCCAATCCCGAGGCCGTCTTCGTCCCAGGCTACTACACCGACGTCGCCCTCATCTGCATCCAGGCCAAACAACTCGGCCTCAACGTCCCGTTCTTCGGCGGCGACGGCTGGGAATCCGAGAAACTCATGGAAATCGGACGCGACGCCGTCGAAGGCCAGCATTTCTCCACCCATTACCACCCCGACATCGGCTCCCCCAAAAGCCGGCTGTTCGTCGAGGCCTACAAAAAGGCCTACGGCAGCGCGCCCGACGCCATGGCCGCTCTGGGTTACGATTCGGCCATGATTCTCGCCGACGCCATGAAACGGGCGAATTCAGCGGAGCCGGCCAAGATCCGCGACGCCCTGGCAGCCACCAAGGAATTCGATGCCGTCACCGGCCGCATCACGATCGATGCGAACCGCGACGCCTCCAAGTCCGCGGTGATCCTGCGGGTCGAGGGCGGGAAGCTGAAGTACCTCGAGACCATCGCGCCGTGACCGGATGACGGAATTCTTCCAGCAATTGCTGAACGGTCTCTCCCTCGGCGCCATCTATGCCCTGATCGCCCTGGGCTACACGATGGTCTATGGCGTCCTCCGGTTCATCAACTTCGCCCATAGCGACGTCTTCATGCTCGGGGCTTTCGCCGGCTATTTTCTCGCCCCGTACGCCGCCCGCTTCTTCCCGCCCGGCTCCGTCACCGGCGCCGTGGTCGTGCTGCTCGCCGCCATGGCCATCTGCGCAGGCATCGGCGTGACCATCGAGTACCTCGCCTACCGCCCGCTCCGCCGACGCCCCCGTCTGACCGTTCTGATCACCGCCATCGGGGTGTCGCTGTTCATCGAGTTCACCTGCCAGCACCCGGGCGTGCTCGGACCCTCGCCCCGGACCTTCCCGCAACTGCTGGAGGCAAGGAACCTCAACATCGCCGGGCTCGCCCTGGGCACCACCCAGATCGTCGTGTTCGTGCTCACCGCCATCCTGCTCGCCGCCCTCACCTTCATCGTCCAGTCCACGAAAGTCGGCACCGCCATGCGGGCCGTGTCCTTCAATGAACAGGCCGCCGCCCTCATGGGCGTGAACATCAACCGCATCATCTCCTTCACCTTCGCCCTCGGCTCCGCCCTCGCCGGCGCCGGCGGCATCCTGTTCGCCATGAGCTACACCAAGATCGAACCGCTCATGGGCGTTCAAACCGGCCTCAAGGCCTTCGTCGCCGCCGTGCTCGGCGGCATCGGCAACCTCCCCGGCGCCGCCCTCGGCGGCCTCGTGCTCGGCGTCGTCGAAACCTTCGCCGGCGGCATCCCCGGCCTCTCCAACTACCGCGACGGCATCGCCTTCGCCGTACTCATCCTCATCCTCCTCTTCCGCCCCGCCGGCCTCCTCGGCCGCGCCCAGATCGAGAAAGTATGAAACCAGGCGGCGCCAAACGCTGGTTGCTCCTCTCCCTGCTCGGCATCGCCGCGCTCCAACTGCTCGGCGGCTCGATCAACCGCTACTACCTCGGGCTCTCCATCGACGTCGCCATCAACATCGTCCTCGCCGTCAGCCTCAACCTCATCAACGGCCACACCGGCCAGTTCTCCCTCGGTCACTGCGGCTTCATGGCCATCGGCGGCTACGTCTCCGCCATGCTCACCCTCGCCGCCCAAAAAGCCGGGCTCCCCACCGCCCTCACGCCCCTCATCTTCGCCAGCTCCCTGCTCGCCGGCGGACTGCTCGCCGCCCTCGCCGGCGTCGGCGTCGGCATCCCCTCCTTCCGGCTCCGCGGCGATTACCTCGCCATCGTCACCCTCGGCTTCGGCGAAATCATCCGCGTCTTCTTCCAAACCTTCGAACCCGCAGGCGCCGCCAGCGGCCTCAAAGGCATCCCCAACCACACCACCTTCCTCTGGGCCTGGTCCGCCGCCGCCCTCACCATCTTCGTCGTCGCCTCCCTCGTGAACTCCACCTACGGCCGGGGCTTCCTCGCCGTGCACGACGACGAAATCGCCGCCGGCGCCATGGGCATCAACCCCACCCGCTACAAAATCACCGCCTTCGCCATCGGCTCCTTCTTCTCCGGTATCGCCGGCGGCCTCTTCGCCCATCACAACAATTTCCTCAACCCCACCGGGTTCGACTTCATGCGCAGCATCGAAGTCGTGGTCGTCGTGATCCTCGGAGGCATGGGCCGCACCGCCGGCGTCGCCGTCGCCGCCGTCCTGCTCACCCTCCTCCCCGAAATGCTCCGCGGCTTCTCCAACTACCGCATGATCCTCTACTCGCTCCTGATCATCGTGCTCATGCTCGCCCGCCCCCAGGGCCTGTTCTCCTTCATCGGCGGCCCCAAAGCCAAAGCCTGACCCCATCCCAGATCCCAGATCCCAGACCCGAGACCCCAGACCCGAGACCCCAGACCCCAGACCCCAGACCCCAGACGCCAGACGCCAGACGCCAAACCCCAGACGCCATTCCCCACTCATGCCCCCGATCCTCGAACTCGACCGTGTGACCATCCGCTTCGGCGGGCTCACCGCCGTTTCCGAGGTCTCCCTCAGCCTCCCCGGGGACGCCCTCTTCGGTCTCATCGGCCCCAATGGCGCCGGCAAAACCACCGCCTTCAACCTGATCACCGGCGTCTACCAACCCACCGAAGGCCGCATCGCCTTCGCCGGCCAACCCACCGCCGGTCTCAAACCCCACCAACTCGCCGCCCGCGGCATCGCCCGCACCTTCCAGAATATCCGCCTTTTCCCCAGCCTCAGCGTCTTCGACAACGTCCGCGTCGCCATGGCCCTCCATCACCCCCACGGCATCGGACAAGCCCTCTGGCGCGGCCGCTCCTTCCACGAGGGCGAGGCCGAAGTCGCCCGGCGCATCCATGAACTGCTCGCCCTCTTCGATCTCGAGGAAGTCCGGGATGTCCAGGCCACCAGCCTGCCCTACGGCGACCAGCGCCGACTCGAAATCGTCCGGGCCCTGGCCACCCAGCCCAAACTCCTCCTGCTCGACGAACCCGCCGCGGGCATGAATCCCACCGAGAAAACCGAGCTCGCCGAACTCATCCGCTCGATCCGTACCCGCTTCAAGCTCGCCGTGCTGCTGGTCGAACACGACATGCAGCTGGTCATGAACCTCTGCGAACGCCGCGTGGTGCTGGCTTACGGAGTCAAAATCGCCGACGGCAACCCCACCGAGCTGTAACCGCGTCCCTGGGTGGCATTCACTTGATTGAAACTCCGGAAGCGAACGATCGCCAAGGCATCCGGCGGCGGGAGCCCCGCGTTCTGGTGGAGCCGGGGCAAGAAGACACTCACTGGAATCAGGCTGGTCGGGCTATCCAGGAGCTGGGTCGTCGGCACGATGCCGTACTTGGCGAAGTATTCATTGGAGAACAGCGTGCTGTTGACGGCGATGGTGGAGGGGGCCAGGGCCTTATCGCGCGT
>CAYZAE010000081.1:0-2571 GCA_964476125.1 uncultured Verrucomicrobiota bacterium
GGCCCTGATTTATGCCCTGGCGGCATTCCTGCCCCGGGCAGACCGGTAGGGCGCGGTGGGATTACTTGAGCGGCATGCCCGGTTCCGGACGGCCGTTGGTGGTGAGGATCTGGAAATGGTGCACGCCGGCGGCCAGCGGATGGTCGCTGGTCCAGACGATGCGCCGTTCGGGGGTCACCTCGATCATGGAGATCCCCGTCGAGGCGGCATGGCTGCCCACGACGGTGTTCCCATTCGCGAGCCGTTGCGAACCGCAGGGATCCTTGAACTGGCCGCCCACATCCTCGTTCACCACCTTCCACACGACGTCCCCGGTGGGGCCGAGTTCCACCACCTTGTTGCCGTGGGTCAGGGAAACCAGCGTGTTGCCGTTGTCCAACCGGATCGCCGTGAACGGCCAGTTCTCGGCCTTTCGTCCGCCCAGATCCTCAAAATCCGTCCGGAACGTTCGCACCACCCGGCCGTCGGGTGCGTATTCCTTCACCGCGAACGCCAGAAGATGCGGCACCAGGTAGTTCCCGTTCTTCAACTGCCGCGCCATGCGGGTCTGCATGTGCGTGTTCTCGGTCTCGGGCTGCAGCGGCACGTCCAGAACCACCGCACCCCGGGCATCGACCTCGAGCAATCGCGGCCGTTTTCCCAGCTCGGTGACCAGCGTGCGGCCGTTGTAGAGGCGTTGCGCCGTCCCGATCTCGCCGTTCTCCGGGCTCCGGCGGTAGGTGAACACCACTTCCTTCGTGCGTGTGACTTCCTCGACGCGGTCCGACCACGCGATGAGCACATTCCCGTTCGGCAGCACGAAGCCGTCGCGGGATCCGCCCTGGTACTCCCACTCCGGCTTGCCGTCCTCTCCAATGATCGCGGTCTTGCCGCCGAGCACCAGGTAGGAGTGCCGGATCGGTTCCGCGGCCGGCGCCGCCGCGTCGACGCGTGGATCCGGCAAACCGAAAACGAGGAGGCCCAGGACAACGGAAACAGTTCGGAGGATTGGCTTCATGGGGATGGCGAGGTGGGAGTGTCGTCGCGTGCCCCCTGCGGGAAAAGCCGTTTTGTCATCCGACCCTGGGCTGCCACCCGTCCCGATACGTGCGGCCCCAGAACCCCGAGGCCTCGGCATCACCCAGAATCCGGCCGGTCTCCGGGTCGATCCGGAGTTCGCGTCGGAGTCGGTACGCAATGTTCCCGAGGTGACACAGCAGAACGCTCTTCTGGCCCTCGGCAATCTCCTGGCTGAGCGGGGTTCCCTCCCGGATGGCATTGGCGAAATTCGAGATGTGCGGCACATCCCCGCCCGGACCGGTCCCGGTTCCGATCTCCTTCCCCTTCAAATCCTGAATTCGATAGCCGGAGCCCTCCTGCACCAGGGAACCGCCTTCGCCGTAGAAGGTCACCCAGGGCACCTTCTGGTTCGCGCGCGGATTACAGCTGCTGTGGTCGAAGGACGCATCGCCGTTCCCGAAATCGTAGGAAGCGATGCCGGTGTCGGGGGTCTCCTGATCGTCGTCGTAATAGTAGCGCCCGCCGTTGTAGGTCACGCGTTTCGGGTAACCGGCACCCAGTCCCCAGCGCGCCAGATCCAGGGCGTGCGGACCGTTGTTCGCCAGTTCGCCGCCACCCCAGTGCCAGCGCCAGTGCCAGTGGTAATGCACCAGGTTGTCGACGTACGGCCGTTCGGGGGTCGGTCCCTGCCAGAGGTCGTAATCCAGGTTCGCGGGAACAGGCACCTGCTTGCCACGTCCGATCGAAGGCCTGGCGTTGTCGTAGTAGGTCCGCGCCGACAACACCCGCCCGATCACACCCTCCCGCAGTTTCTGCATCGCCTCGATCACCGCCGGCCAGCTGCGTCGCTGCGTGCCCATCTGCACCTTGCGCCCGTGCTTGCGCGCCGCATCCACCATCCATTCGCCCTCCCGCGCGTTGTGGCTGCCCGGTTTCTCGACGTACACGTGCTTGCCCGCCTGACAGGCGAGAATGGTCGCCGGCGCATGCCAGAAGTTCGGCGTGGCGATGAACACGGCGTCGAGTTCCTTGTCCTCCAGCATCCGCCGGAAGTCCTGGGTCTGCTGCGGCGCCTTCTCCTGCTTGGCACCCACCGTCTTCGCCCCTGCCGCCGAGCGGACGGTGTCGATGTCGCACAACCAGCGGACCTCAACGTTCGGGATTTGAAGCAGAGCCCGCGCATGGTCCATGCCCCTCCCCAACCCCATGACCCCCGCGATCAGGCGGCTCGAGGGCGCCTCCGCCCCACGGAGGCGCAGGGCCGGAAACCCCGTGATCAGGGCCGATCCGACGCCGCTGGCCTGAAGGAATCGCCGACGCGACAAGGATGGGGTCCTGGAGGAAGCGGGTTCAGGGTTCATGCGCCAAGTCAGTAGCAGGCCCCCCCACCGCGTCCAAGCGGGAACGCGATTCGCCGACGCTTCGCCCCCAAACGCCGGTGCGCTCCCCTGCGTCGGTTTCCCAGCCCTCGTTGAATCCAAAGCGGTGACATGTCACCGCAGTCCATAGCCAACGCTCGCTCCTTCCTGCGGCTCGGCTTGGACCACGCGGGAAGAGGATCGCCGGATCCTT
>CAYZAE010000081.1:2671-28877 GCA_964476125.1 uncultured Verrucomicrobiota bacterium
CGTCGGTTCACCAGCCAGCGTTGAATCCAAAGCGGTGACATGTCACCGCAGTCCACAGCCAACGCCCGCTCCTTCCTGCGGCTCGGCTTGGACCACGCGGGAAGAGGATCGCCGGATCCTTTTTGAGTGCGGCGGCATGACGCCGCTTTCGATTCGCCGCCGCGTCGCCCCCGGACGCCGGAGTGCACCCCTGCGTCGGTTCACCAGCCAGCGTTGAATCCAAAGCGGTGACATGTCACCGCAGTCCATACGCCACGCTCGCTCGTTCCCGCGGCGTGGACCCCGGCGGCACCACGGCCCTACCGCAACCTCCCCGCCTCCGGCGTCATTCCCAGCAGACTCTGCGGCGTTTCAAAGAGGATCGCCCGCGCGATCGCGATGGCGTCGTCCCGGGTGTACTGACCCTGGTCGATCTTCTCCGCCAGGACCCGCGCCAACTGCCGCCGGACCATGATGACCTTCCCGTAGGCCCACTCGACGGAATACGCGTCCGAGAAGAACCCGACCTGCTTGTTCAGCGGCACCATGTCGAGTCGTTCGCTCATGACGTGGCGGATGGTCTGGGGGAAGAAGTTGTGCCACCAGAATCCGGCCAGGCTGAAGTTGGGCAGCTCCCGGCACATCGTGCACAGGGTCTGGTTCGCATGCCGGCTGGACACGAAGCATTGGAAACGCAGGCCCGGATGCCTCGCCACCATCTCCGCCACCTGCGCCAGCGTCTTCTGCGAAACCCGGCTCGCCGTCTCGAAGGGGAGCGGTTCCGCACCCAGGCTGAATTGAAACACGATCTCGCGTCCGCGCTGCTCCAGGGCGGCCAGGAACTTCTCCCCGATATACGCCGCGTAGATGTCGCGTTCCGCCTGTCCCGCCGTTCCCCGACGCTTCAGCGCCTCGGCCATCTCGGCATCGCTCGGAACCCGGTAATCGATGTCCGTGGAAACCCCGGTCGCCGTCGAGATGACCTGGTGATACGGAATGCTCGCCACGTAATGGGCGATCGCGGCATGGACATCCTCCAGCGTGCGAATGGTCCGATCGGTGGCGGGCCGGCTGCCGCCTCCGATGGCGACCGGGGCTTCCGCGGGACGTCCCCAGGTTCGTTCCAGGTCGTACACCGCCGTGTCGTATTCGCCCCACTGGCAGCGCATGAACATGCCCCACTCAAGCGAGTACTGGAGCACGTCGTCCGCCTCCCCTTCCCCGCGGCGGCAGTACTCGGCGCAGGTTCGCTTCACGCCCGAGCGCCGAAGGACCTCGCGCTGCCACAGGCGATCATCCGCCCGTTCCCGGATCAAGTCGTCCAGGCGCCGCCAGTTGTCGGCCGTCACCGGTTCGGTCCAGCCATACAGATCGCGCAGGATGATCCGCACGCCCCAGTGGCAGCTGGTGTTCACGATGAACGGCAGGTAGGGCAGCGCCTCCTGAATCCGGCCGTGGGCCTCCTCGCGCGTCGCCCAGTTGGGGAACTGGGTCAGTCGCGCGCCGCTCGGGCACCCGGCGGCATACAGGTCACTGACCACCATGTGGTAAAGCAGAATGTCATGCAGCCCGCGCGCCGCCAGCCGGGCACCGCACAGATGCGTGTGAACATCGAGAATCGGCACCTCGGCCAGCGCCGATTCCAGGGTTTCGACGGAAGTATTCATACCGGTCGTGCGCGTGGATCGATTCCTTGTTCCTTGAGAAAAACCTCCAATTCGGCCCGGCGCGGAATCTCGCCGCTCGCCGCCTTGAGCGCCGCCGCAGCAGCCGCATAACGAAGTCGCTCCTCGACTCCCTCGCCCCGGGCCAGGCTGGCGGCATAAGCACCGTGAAACACATCGCCGCACCCCGTGGTGTCCACGGCCTTCACCTCGAACGCCTTCAGGTGTCGCGCCACGCCGCCCGTCGAGCCTCCCACCCACCACAGTCCCCCGGCCCCGCAGGTCACGACCACCAGTTCCCGCCCCGCCCCCCAGAGCGCCGCTCCCGCTCCCGCCGCGCTGGAACGTCCCGTCACCTGGCAGGCGAACTCCTGCGACAGAATCAAGTGGTCCACCCCCGCCAGAACTTCGGCAAACTCCGGTGCCGTGGCATCCTCAAAATCCGCCACCACCGGAATTCCGGCCGCCCGCGCCACCCCCACGGCCCGAAGATTTCCCGTCATGCCCAGGTGATCGATGAAGAGCACCCGTGCCGAACGCAGAACTTCCTCCGAGGGCAGCGAGGGATGCGCTCCCACCTTGGGCGGAGTCTCGAAAAAGATGTTCCGGCTCCCGGTGTCCTCGCCCACCACGATGGTCGAAGTCACCACCCCCGCATCCGGCTCGCGCGGCGCCCGGCTGACATCAATGCCCTCCCCCCGGAGGTTCTCCTCCACGTGACGCGAGAACTCGTCCGGTCCAAGGCACCCGCCATAGGCACAGAGCGCCCCCAGCCTCGACGCGGCCACCAACGCGGTCCCGGTCAGTCCCCCGCATTTCCGGACACGCCGCAGGACCGGCGCCTTGCGATCCGCCCGGGGAAACGACGTGACGTAAAGAAGGTCGTCCACCGCGGCACAACCCAGGCCGAGCACATCCACCGTCTTGTCGTTCGCGTCGTTCACCTCGCCTCACTCCCAACTGCCATCTCCCCTCTCCCTACTCCCTACTCCCTACTTCATTCCTCCCCGGTAAGCCCCTCCGCCTTGAGCGCCGACTCCACATCACGTCCTTCGAGAATCACGGATTTGAAAGCGCGGATGGCCTCGGCCGTCCGTGCGACCCCCCAGACGTTTCGCCCGATGGTTGCGCCCCGGGCGCCCGCTTGGACCACGCCCTCCATGGTCTTGAGGGCCGTGCGCAGGTTGGGACATTTCGGTCCGCCCGCGGCCACCACCGGCACCGGCGACGACGCCACCACCTCGCGAAAGGAAGCCACATCCCCGGTGTAGCCAACCTTGATGACGTCCACGCCAAGCTCGATGCCCATGCGGGTCGCCCAGAGAATCGACTCCGGATCGAAGATGATGCGGGGCGTCGCGCCGCTGAAATCGCGGGGATAAATGTGGGCGATGACCGGCAGATCGAACCGTGTCGCCGCCGTGACCGCATCCGAGAGAATCTTGATGAAGCGCCCTTCGTGGGGTCCGAAGATCCCGATCGCCACCGCGATGGCATCCGCTCCGAGCCGGACGCATTCCTCGGGATCGGTGATGCATTCGATGACCCGGTCGTCGGCCGTGAAGCATCCGGCTTGGATAATCAGGGGAACCTTCCCGGCGTACGGAGCCCAGGCGGTCATCGCGGTTCCCTTCTGCATGGTCACCGCGCCCGGCGCCCCGGCCACCACCCGCTCCAAGGCGGCCGGAAGATTCGAAAGCCCGCCGCCTCCGGCCAGCCGGCCGTACCCGATGAAATGATCGACGGCCACGGAACAGAGTCGTCCGCTCGGATGCGAAAAAATCCGGTTCAACCGAATGCGTTTTCCCAGGTTCATCAGTCAGGGTGCTTGGTCTTGCAAGGTGCAATCCCAACCTGGCTCAACGCCACGCCGCTGAGGACGGCATGACCGCGAACTCCGGCAGGGAACGGCAGAAGAGTGTCAGGTTGAGACACCCCGGCAAGCTCGCCGATCAAGAGCAGTGACATGTCACCGCAGTCCACACGCCAAATGCTCCCCTTCACGCCGCTCGAACCACAACGGAACCCCGCTCCCTCCCTTGCCTCAACGCGCTGCTTCCCGGCGCAATCGGAAGATCCGCAACGGCCCATCCACGGCCAAGGTCACGGATTGTCCTGCAGACCCCGCTTCCCGCAGCCAGCCGTCGGTCCCCTGAACATCCATTGCGGACTCCAAAACGAATCCCTCCGCCGCCAGGGGCCAGGAAACCTGGGCGAGGCCCGAGCTAGGCCCGCGCCCGATCCGGAGCGCCGTGCGGGCCGCATGCCGGATCTCGATTTCCGCCGTTCCCTGGATTTCGAGAATCATGCGTCCCGCCCCCGGAAACCAGACATGCGGCGGCAGCAGCGGAGTCTCCCGTCCCCCGATCCGCACCTGGGCGGCGTCATGGAGGCCGTTGATCAGCACTTTGTGCGGACGCGAAGACCAACCATGGACACGAAACCCGAACGAGTCCTTGTCCTCACGCTGAGGTTCGATGCGCCCGGCGGCATGGACCCAAACCCCGTGGTGTGCGAATCGCCGGGAGTCATGCACCGGTCCAAGCCCGTAAAGCCGGACTGCACTCGCCAGCAGGGTGGCGGGATTGATGTTCGCGGGATTCCGTTGCTGGGCCTTCAACGAGAAGCTGTCGGGAAGAAGACCCCGGTAACGGCTGTCCGAAACCGGGAAGGTCTGCTGAACCCCGCTCGCCGTGATTCCGTCCGCCAGGGTCTTCCAGGGGCCCTCCGCATCGAGCTCCGCCAGATGGTAAAGGGCATCCGCGTAAACGAGACCGCACCATTGGACCGGCAACCCAATCCAGTTCGGCGCCACCCATTGCGTCGCCCCAAGCACCGGCGTGGTGGCATACATTCCCACCGGCCCCTCCACCGGCGAACGCAGGTAGACAAAGGGCACCCCCGTCCACGCCCAGTACTTCGCCTCCTCCAGCCAGGCCGGATCGCCTGACACCTGGTAACCCAGGGTGTAGGCCCGGACCAGATTCGCGGAGGCCAGGATGTCCGGCGTGTGCAGCGGAACCTCCCAGGTCTGGGCCCCCCGCGGCACCCCGCCCCGGAACTTCCCCAGGGCTCGGAGCTGGCGCAGTCCGGCCTCAATCAGGCTCGGGTTCCCGGAGAACGAGGCCGCCTCCAGAACCGACTGAACCGCCTGCGCCGTGAGCCCGTTCGCCTCATTGGTCCAATGGGTTCGCGCATAATCGATCGCCCCGGACCGCACGTACCGCACCGTGCCGTCCACCGCAAACCGGCCCAATCCCGATCGCCCCGACGCCAGAGCAGCATCCGCGTTCTCCACCACCGCTCCAAAAACCAGGGGAGCCACCGGCGCCCGGACATGGCCCACCGCCGAAGCGGCACGCTGATTCGTCGACACCCGGCTTAACGCACCCGCGGACGCCGACCGCAACCTCGACGCCAGTCCTTCGTCGGCCACCCGCTCCGACAGGAAATCCATGAAGTACGCCGCATCCGCCGCCGGGCCCGAACCAAAGTTTCCAACCACCGCATGCCGATACAGGTCCCCATCCCGGATCCCCGTCTCCAACCAACCCCGCGCCGACAACCGGCAGTACTCCACCGACGTCATCCCGGGCGATGGCACCGGGGGGAAGCCGCGCAATTCATGGTAATGCCGGATCAACGGCACCGCGTCGCGTCCCTTTCCGCCGAGAACCTGGGCCCGGACCACCAACCTCCGACCAGCCGCCAACACCCACGTGTCATACGGAACGAGACTGCCTTCCTCGCGGTTGAGGCCATCCGATCCGGGCACGACCAACCCCAGAACATGGCCTCCGGACCGGAAGATCCGATCAGGGGTGTCGAAAAGCACCGACACCGACGGCTGCATGTCCCAGACAAGGCCCAGGTAACGGTCCGCCGCCACCAGGCCGGCGAGTGGAAACGTTAGCTTGGTGGTGTCGGTGACCTGCCGTCGCGCCTGGACCCCCTCCAGATCCGCCTGCGAACTGCTCGGTTCGTTGTCGAGATACTCGACCCCCGCCAGCAGGGCCTGCTGCTTCGTGGCTCCAAAACCTCCCTCCCCCAGCCCCCCGAACATCGTGAACACCGGGAAATGGAGAAGCGCGCGATCCTGGTCAACCTCCACCTCCGTCTCCACCGTCACCACCCCCGCCCCGGCCCCACCCGCCGCCGCCGGGCCGGCGCGAAACCTCTGCGTGATCCTCCACCCGGCACCGTCCGGGTCCCGTCCCGTGGTCAACACCTCCATACTCCCGTCCGCCTCACGGGAAGAGGTCGCTGCCGACTCGCCCATCGACCACCAGCGTGCCTGTCCTCCGAGCACATAACCCACCAACGGCCGGGTCTGGCCGGATGCCATCCTGACGCCCTCGAGGTGAACCTCAAACGCCCCCATCCGATCACGCCGGTGGACGAGCCTCAGGCCGCCCGATTGAACCGCCCAATCGCCGGAGGAAAACCCGAATGACACCGGCACCGGCCAGGACGGCTCGGCATGGCGAACCCGTTCCTCGAACCAGAGCCGTTCGTAGGTGCAGGTCCCGGATTCACCCGGCGGATCAAGCCGCAGCGCATACCCGGCTCCCAGCGCCGCCACCGGCACCCGGGCGGTGAACCAGACACCGGCGGGAACCGCGAACCGGACGGAGTTCGCTTCGCTGGGCCCCGAAGTCGCCGGGTAATGGAACACCTGGGCCGTGCCGCCCGTCTCGGATCGGAGGCGGACGTTCAACCAGAGAAGCGTTCCAGCCGGATAATCCCGGGCCGGTCCTGCAAGGTACGGATCTGGCCCGCCGATCCGCACGAGCATGCCCTCAGGCGTCGAGGTGATCCCTGCGAGGTCATGCTGCGCCCGCCATGCGGAAGCCACACCGGCCGCCTTGAAATCGAAGTCGGGCAGGCCCGCGGCCCGCGCCGCTGCCATCGCCAACCCCAGCCAAACCATGCCGGCCCGAACCCAGCCACGGCCCCTGCTCCAGAAACTCCACGGCATTCCCCCGGGCACCCAGGCGTTCATGAACGAAGCAAACGAAGGGTTCGCCCCCGATGCAAGAGTTTCAATGGGGTCACATCTAAATTGTTGACAATTGATTCCCTCGATTTGTTGTCGAATGTCGTGACTTGGCCCGGTTCATCCCTCTTGGAACGTGGCTCGACACGCTCCATCGTCCCCGGACACGCTCCAAACCCGCACTCCACGCTCCCCACTCTCCACTCCCTGCCCCACACTCTTCCCCAACGATGAACCGGCCCTCCCGCCCCGATCCCCTTCGTCGTCCGAGGCGCCCCGGCCCCGCCTGCCTTGGATTCCTTCGCGCGGGGTTGATGCTGCTCGGGCTGCTGCTTGCCGTAATCCCCGTCTCTTCCCGGGCCATCGAACGTCCGGTCTCGATCGCGGTTTATCAGGGCCAGGTCCGGGAAGGGGATTTCCCCGGGAATCTCTCCACCGTGCGTTCCGTGATCGCGCGGGCCCGGGAACAGGGCGTCCAATTCCTCGCCTTCCCGGAATGTTTCCTTTCCGGTTATGAATCCCGCGCCGCCGTCGCCGCGGGCGCCCGCAGCCTTGAGGACCCTGATCTCCAGGAGTTCATCCGGGAAACCGCCGAACACGACCTGGTGGTGGTTGTCGGACTGGCACGACGGAATGGTCAGCGGCTGTTCAACTCCGCCCTGGTGATCCAGCAGGGCCGATTGCTGGGGACCTACGACAAGATTCATCTCACCCCCGACGATCGGATCGTGCTGGGTTTTGCGCCCGGAACCTCCACTCCGGTCTTCCGCGCGCACGGCGTGCGGTTCGGTGTCCTGATCTGCGCCGACACCTCCTACCTGCAGGCCGCCCTGGCGGAACGCCTGCAAGGCGCCGAACTGATCTTCACTCCGCACTACAACGAAATCGCCGAGCCGGTGGCCGACGACCACCGGCGATGGGTCCGCAACTGTCACGTGGGACTGGCCGCCCAACTGCGCGTCGCCGTGGCCCGGCCCAATGTGGTTAAAACCATGCGTCCCGGCCAGGTGGGGTATGGCGACAGCTTTATCCTCAGTCCCCAGGGCGAACCGCTGGCCGAGGCAAAACTGTTCAAGGCCGGACTGGTCACCGCCACCCTGGGCCCCGACCACTTCCGTTCCCCCCACGTCTGGGGCGATCTGCCCGATTCCCCGGGCTGGCTCGGACATCAGCTCGCCCGACAATGGGATAACTTCCGTCGACCGGGAACGGACGCCGACCTCCGTGCGTGGCTGGAGAACATGCTGATTCATCACCGCTTCACCACCGCCGAGGCTGCGCTGGCCACCGGGCTCACACCTCCGGAAATCACGGCCGCCTCCCAACGACTCGGCATTCTCAGCCAGCGTCCCCAACCCCTCGCCGCCGGCGCGCCCCTCAAAGTCCTTCCTTACCCGGGCGGACGGCATCCGCGTCTCGGTTTCTTCGAAGGTGCCATCGCTCCCCAGCGCGAGGCCAAGGTCAGTGTGTTCCCGCCCTGGGACGACGGAGGCTACGTGGTGGTGGATGTGCCCGAAGCCATCTTCTCCAATCTTGGCCTGACCTATCTGGCCCACACCCACATCCCCACGATCTGGGATGATCGCGGCGTGGAACTGCCCCGACTCGAATGGATCCGGCACGACGACGGACATCTCAGCCATGCCCGGACCCTGCCGAATGGGATCGGATTCCATGTCCTCGTGGAGCCTCGACCCGACGGAGTCCGGTTCGAACTCAGCCTCACCAACGGCACCCCGGAAGCCCTGACCGGTTTGCGGGTGCAGAACTGCGTCATGCTTGGCCGCTCCCCGGGATTCGAGGCGCAATCGCTCACCAACAAGGTTTTCGCCAGCCCCTTCAGCGCTGCCCGGGCCGCGGACGGTCCGCGCTGGGTCATCACCGGCTGGGAACGATGCCAGCGAACCTGGGGCAACGAATGGGTCCCCTGCATCCATGCCGACCCCGTCTTTCCCGATTGCCCCCCGGGTGGCGCCTCGAAACTTCGCGGCTGGGTCTCCTTCTTCGAAGGCCCCGAAATCGGCCCTGAACTGGACCGCCTCCGAACCACGGGCGTGCTCGCGCGATAAGCGTCTGGGGTCTGGGGTCTGGGGTCTGGCGTCTGGCGTCTGGCGTCTGGCGTCTGGGGCTCGGAGTTCGGAGTTCGGAGTTCGGGGCGACCTTCGACCTTCGACCCACGACCTTCGACCCACGACCCTCGCCCCACGACCTTCGACCCACGACCCTCGCCCCACGACCTTCGACCCACGACCAGCCCCCAGCCCCCAGCCCCTATCCCCGCCTAATCCGCCAGCGGGACGACCATGCGAAACGGGGGGATGCGGGTGAAAACGGGGCGCCCGCCGGGATCGTTTCCGAAGTAGGCCCCCTCCGCGACGGCGGTGCGGGTCCGGAGCAGATGAAAACTGTTGTAGGTGAAATTCTCGCCCGGATGGAGAAGCGGCGTCTTGCCCACCACCCCCTCCCCCTCCAGCACTGTCACCTCGCCGTCCTCGGCCCGGACCACCCACTTGCGGCCCTTGATGGTCACCGGGACATCCGCGTCATTGTGGATGGTGACAAAGTAGGCGAAGCAATGCGGTCGATCCGCCGGGGTACGAGCCTCGGGCTGGAACATCACGCGGTCGACGGTCACCCGCAGGCCCGCCAGTTCAATGGGTTGAGTCATGATCGTCTCGCAATCGGTCCACCAGACGCCGGTGCGCGCTGCTGAACGCCAGGGTTTCCATCTGCTCCAAAGTCATCCATTCGCCGGCCCGCCTGGCCCGCAGCGATAACAGCGGCAGACGAAGCCGGTGCACGTGCTGCGTCACTTTGTACCGTGTGATCGCATGGCGCACCGTGGCAAAATAGGACGGCAACCAGCGTCCCGCCCCAAACAACCGGCGCACCACGCGGGAAGGATCGGCCGAGGCATCCTCCACCTGGATGTTCGGAAACTCCCACAACCCGCCGTTCACACCATCCGCCGGACGCTGGCGAACACACCATCGCGGTCCGTTGGACGCCAGAATCACCATGTAATGCAGAGGCGTCGGCGGGGCGGCCACCTTCGTCTGGGGATACGACTCCACAGCCCCCCCGAGGCGCGCCTGACAAAACTCCGCCACCGGACACTGGTCGCACCGGGGTTCGGACGGCAGGCAGACGATCGCCCCAAGTTCCATCAGGGCCTGGTTCAGATGCGAACAGGCATTCGGCCGTCCGGTGTCATCCGCCGAGGCCACCAGGGCCCGGGCATCGTCCCAAAGGCGCCGGCTCAACTCGGAGCCTGCCGGGTCGCCGGGCAGAGCCTGAAGACGCGTCAGAACCCGGATGACATTGCCGTCGAGGATCGCCGTCGGACGATTGTACGCGATGCTCGCGATCGCACCTGCGGTGTAACGGCCGACGCCCGGAAGCTCAAGAATCTTGGCCGTCTCCGTCGGGAACACGCCACCATGCCGTTCCATGATGCGCTTCGCGGCGGCATGAAGATTCCGGGCACGCCGGTAGTATCCCAGTCCTTCCCAGAGCTTGAGCACATCCGCCTCCGGGGCCGCGGCAAGCTGCGCCACGCCCGGCAACCGCTTCATCCAGCGTTCCCAGTACGGGATCACCGTCTTGACCTGGGTCTGCTGCAACATCACCTCCGAGATCCAGATGGCATACGGATCCGTCGTCCGGCGCCAGGGAAGATCCCGGGCATTCACGGCAAACCAATCCAGCAACCGCATCACGCAGTCCTCGGTGTGCATCAGCCCGACAACCCTGCAACTTTCCCACCCCGAGTCCAAGCCAGGATCCCAACCTGTCCGTCCCCGGGGCCCCATTGACACCCGCTCCCCGCCACGGCCAGCGTGCCCCGGTCTCATCACCACGACCACAAACGATGCGCTCCCAGCCCCGCCGTCCCAGACCTCTCAGACTGTCCGCCCTGGTTGCCGCAGCGATGCTGGCCTCCCTTCTCGCAACCCCCGCCGCGGACACCCCCACGGACCGCCGCATCACCCCGCCCCCGGCCCTCCGGAAACGGGATCTGCCGAAAACTCCCGCCCCCGACACCGTCTATCTCCAGGAAACGGGCGAAAAAATTTCCACCCACGAACCGCTGATCTCCGTCGGCAGCTTCCGACAAACCACCTTTGCCGGCACCCGAAGCGGACTTCTGAAACTCACCGACGGCTCCCTCCAGTCCGTGCCCGGCGTCTCCAACTCCATCCCGCGCCTGATCGCCACCCGGGATGCGCTTTGGGCCGTGGCGAGCCCCGGACTCCTGCGCTTCGACGGCACCCACTGGATCCGGGTCTCCGCGGAACCCATCGTTGACCTCACCCCGCACCGCGACGGCCTGGTGGCCGCGACAGCCCGACAACTCTGGCGGTTCGCACCTGGTAACGATCGGCTTGAACCGCTCTCCGGCACCGACACCCGTTTCCCCATCACCCGGGTGCTCTCGCACCAGGACTCGATCTTCGTCCATGGCACCGGACGGATCACCGTGTTTGCGAATGGCACCTTCGGAGCCCGCGACGTCTACGACTCGCGCTCCGACCAATCGTGGGACTGGGGAACCCTGCCCTCGACGGTCACACGCGACGCCCGGGTGATCGGTCCGGCGCTGTATCTGGCGACCGACCGCGGACTGGCAATCCATCGCGGGATGTCGCTGTCAACGGTAGCCGGCCCCCAGGGCCTGCCGTTCGAGGACACCACCTGTCTTGCGGAAGGCTTCGACGGGGATCTGTGGATCGGAACCAGCCAGGGCGCCGTCCGACGAACGGGCGAGCGATTCGATTATTTCGCCGGCCTGCGCTGGCTGCCAGACAACCGCGTCCATGCCATCGCCGTGGAACCCGGCGAACGGCGGGTGTTTCTGGCGACGGAACGTGGCCTCGGCATCCTGACCTACGAGCCTTACACCCTGCTCCGCAAGGCGGCGTATTACGAAAAGCATCTTGAGGAATGGGGCCAGAAGCGCCTCGGAATCACCCACAAACTGGAATGGGACGAGCCCTCGAAACGGTATGTCCGCGAGATCAGCGACAATGACGGCGGCTACACCGGCAATTATCTCGCCGCCCAGTGCTACCGCTACGCCGTCACCCGCGACCCCGCCGCGCGGCGGGAAGCCACCAACACCTTCCACGCCTTGCGCTGGCTGGAGACCATGACCGGCATCCCAGGGTTCCCCGCCCGCTCCGTCTGGGCCAAGGGCGAAACCGGTCACAAGGCCATGCACGGCTCCGGCGGGCTGCCCGCCGAATGGCACGACACCGCCGACGGCCGGTTTGAATGGAAGGGCGACACCTCCAGCGACGAGATCTGCTCCCACTTCTACGCCTTCGCCCTGTTTCTCGAACTCGTCGCCGAAGGACCGGAGGTCGACCTCGCCCGTCGCCACCTTGCCCGCATCGCGACACACCTCATGGAACATCAGTGGCAGCTGGTGGATATCGATGGCAAACCGACCCGCTGGGGGCGCTGGGATCCGGAGTACTTCGAGACCGACGAGGGCAAATACGACCGGGGACTTCAGTGCCTCGAAATCCTCTCCTTCTTCAAGGCCGCGCACGCGCTCACCGGCGAAGCCCGATTCGGCGAGGCCTACCAGGAACTGGTGAAACTCGGGTACCCCCAGCACACCCTGCGGGAACGCAACACCTTCCCTCCGGAGAACGTCCTCCACTTCCTCGATGAACTGGCGTTCTGGAGCTACTGGAACCTGATCCGCTACGAGGAAGACCCCGAACTCCGCTCGCTCTACCGCCGCAGCCTCGAACGGACCTACGAAGTGATCCGGGTCGAACACCAGCCCTGGTTCAACTTCATGCACGCCGCACTCACCGGCCACCCACCCGAACTCGGCCCCTCGCTCGATCACCTCCGCGGCTGGCCCCTCGACCTGCGGGTCTGGTCCTACCGCAACTCGCACCGGGCCGATCTCCGCACCCCGCCCGGCTACACCGCCCCCAAGGGCGGCACACGCCCCTTCCCCCCACGCGAAACGGAACCGATGCGATGGGACCACTGGACCCTCCAGGCCGACGGCGGCGCCGGCGGCAACGACGTCGTCGAACCCTCCGCCTGGCTGCTCGCCTACTGGATGGGACGCCACCACGGGTTCATCGCCGCCCCCACCACCACCGAGTCCGCCCTGCTCACGGTGGAACACACCGCCCATCGCGAATTGGGCGCCCTGCCCTACGACGGCCCCCCGCGACCTTGAGCCGAACCGGGAAAGGCCGACGACCGCTCTCAACATGACAGCCCGACCGCACCACGGAAAAACGTTCTCCCCGACGCCGTGAATCCCACCACCTCCCCCCCCACCGACGTCGGTCTCATCGGCGTCGGGCTGATCGGCACCGCACTGGCCGAGCGCCTGATCGCCGGCGGCTTCCACGTCACCGGATTCGATGTCGCCCCCTCCCGACGCGAGGCTCTCGCGCAACTCGGCGGCCGGCCCGCATCCAGCGCGAGCTCGGTGTTCGACAGCTGTCCCCGGGTCCTGCTCAGTCTGCCCGACGGCGACATCGCCCGAGCCGTCGTGACGGCGGCCCTGCCCAGTCTCCGCTCCGGACAGATCGTCATCGACACCACCACGGGCCCGGAATCGACAGCGATTGAGATCGCCGAATCACTCAGCGCGCGGGGATGCCGGTATCTCGACGCCACGATCTCCGGCAACAGCAGCCAGGTCCGTCGCGGCGAAGTCACCGTGCTGGCGGGAGGCGACCCCGAGGACTTCGCGTCGTGCCGCGATCTCTTCGACACCTTTGCGCGGCGCCTCTTTCATCTCGGCCCTGTCGGATCGGGAGCCCGGATGAAGCTGGTGACCAATCTCGTGCTCGGGCTCAACCGCGCCGCCCTGGCCGAGGGCCTGGCCTTCGGAAAGGCCCTCGGCTTCGACCTTCGCCAGACCCTCGACGTCCTCCGGGAAAGTCCCGCCAACTCGCGAATGCTGGAACTTAAGGGGGAGAAGATGGTCTCCAGCGACTTCACCCCCGAAGCCCGGCTCGCCCAGCACCTCAAGGATGTCCGACTCATTCTCGAAGCCGCCCGCGAGGCCGGCGCCCGGATGCCCCTCGCCACCGCCCATCTCGGAATTCTTGAGGAAGCCGTGAACCAGGATCTCGGATCCCTCGACAACAGCGCCATTCTCCGCGTGTTCCTCCCCGCATCGCCTAAGTCCGAGCCCCCAACTCCAGGCTCCAATCTCTCCCCCCGCTGACATGCCCCCTCTCATTCTCGTCTCCGCCCACACCGAAAACCAAAGCGGGGAGTTTCCCGACGCAGCCATCAGCCTCTCCCAACGCTACGCCGACGCGATCTACGCGGCGGGCGGATTGCCGGTCGTCCTGCCGCCCACCGCCGACACCCCCAAGGTCCGCCAGGCGATCGCTCAATGCCGCGGACTTCTCCTCACCGGTGGCGACGATGTGTTGCCGGCGTTGCACTCCCCGGATCTGCCACCGGAACTCCGCGCCACCGTGGATCCCGCGGTGGGAGGCCGGGATCTCTTCGAGTTGATCCTCATCGACGAGGCGTTTCGCCAGGGGAAACCCGTGCTGGCCATCTGCCGGGGACTCCAGATCGCCAACGTCGCCCTGGGCGGTGATCTGATCGCCGATCTGCCCACCCAGCGTCCCAACGGCGAGAACCACAACCAACCCCTGCGCCGCTTCGATCCCGTTCATGACGTCCTGGTGGAACCCGGCTCCCTCCTGGCCCGCATCACCGGGACGTCCCGGTTTGGCGTCAACAGCACCCACCACCAGGCCGCCAGCTTCGTCCCCCCGGCCCTTCGTGTGACCGCCTGGAGCGAGGCGGGCGTCGTGGAGGCCCTCGAACTGGCCCCGGACACGGGCGCCACCGTGCCCTTCTTCCTCGCCGTCCAGTTTCATCCGGAACGGCTCCGGGACCGCCACGAACCCCACGCGCGGATCTTCCACGCCTTTGTGGCCGCGTGCCGATGAATTGACTCTCCTCCTCCCATGCTTCGCCAACTTCCGCACCTCCGCGTCCTCTGCCTTCTTTGGCTGGCCGGCTTCCTGCCCCTCGGAACCGCCCACGCCGGTGGCCCACGCCCAAACATCGTGTTCATCCTCGCCGACGACCTCGGCTACGGCGATCTGGGATGCTACGGGCAAAAGCACATCCGCACCCCCAACCTCGACCGTCTCGCCGCCGGGGGAACGCGGTTCACCTCGTTCTATGCCGGCGCCACCGTCTGCGCGCCGTCCCGCTCCACGCTCATGCAGGGACTGCACACCGGCCATTGCCGGGTGCGCGGCAACGCCGGGAAGGCCAATCCCCTCGCCCAGGCCCTTCGCCCCGACGATCTCACCGTCGCCCGCGTTCTCAAGGACGCCGGGTACGCCACAGGATTGATCGGCAAGTGGGGACTCGGCGACGCAGGCGCCGCCGAATCCGGACTGCCCCGGCGTCAGGGGTTCGATGAATTCTTCGGCTACCTCAACCAGCGACACGCCCACAACTACTACCCCACCTTCCTCTGGCGGAATGAAACGCGTGTCCCGCTTCGCAACACCGTGCCCAACGAGGACGACGCCGGAGCCGGCCGCTCCGACAATCGTCGGGAGTACTCCGCCGATCGGATCGCCGACGAGGCCCTGGCCTTTGTCCGCCGTCACCCCCACGAACCGTTCTTCCTCCTTTTCACCCCCACCCTTCCCCACGCCAACAACGAGGCGGGCCGCGAGGGCATGGAGATTCCCGAATTGGGGGAATACGCGAACCTCGAGGGACCGCCTTCCCGCAAAGCCCATGCCGCCATGGTCTCACGCCTTGACCGCGACGTGGGTCGCCTGCTCGACCTGCTTGAGGAACTCCATCTCCAGGACAATACCCTGGTCTTCTTCACCTCCGACAACGGCCCGCACCGGGAAGGTGGCAACGACCCCGAACTGAACGACTCCAACGGCCCCTTCCGCGGCATCAAACGGGATCTCTACGAAGGCGGCATCCGCGTGCCGATGATCGTCCGCTGGCCAGGCAAAGTCCCAGCCGATCGCGTCGACGCCACCCCCTGGTGGTTCCCCGACTTCCTGCCCACGGCCGCGACCCTGGCGGGCGTGGAACCTCCCGGGAATCTCGACGGCCGCAACGTCCTCCCTCTCCTGCTCGGACAACGTGCCCCCAGGCGATCCGCTCCGTTCTACTGGGAATTTCACGAGGGCGGCTTCAAACAGGCCATCCGGGAGGGACGATGGAAGGCCATCCGCCAGGCACCCGGCCGCACGATCGAACTCTACAACCTGGACGCCGACCCCTCGGAAACCCGCGATCTCACCCCAAGCCACCCCCGCACCGCGCGACGTCTTGCGCGTCTGCTCGACTCCCAACGCACGGACTCCCCCGACTGGCCCGTGAATGGGAGGTGAGGAGTGGGGAGGGTCGTGCGTCGTGCGTCGTGCGTCGTGCGTCGTGCGCCGTGCGTCGTGCGTCGTGAGTGGGTCGACCTTCGACCTTCCACCCACGACCCTCGACCTCCGACCCTCGACCCTCGACCCACGACCCACGACCCACGACCCTCGACCCTCGACCCTCGACCCACGACCTCCGACCCACGACCCACGACCCACGACCTTCAAAGGGCGTGGGAGGCGGGTATCGTCACTTCCCGGGTCTTCGGTTCGCCTAAATCCGAACCATTAGGGCACGGCCATGCGGCACGGGAGGCGGACAATCACTTCCGTCCCGCCCCCCTCCACCTCGCGCATCACCAGTTCCTGGCGACGGCCGTAGAGCTGCTCGAGTCGGCGCCGGGTGTTGCCCACCCCGATGCCATGCCCCTTCGGATTCGGTCGTGCGGCGGCGGCAGCGAGGCCGGGACCATTGTCCCGAACGGTGAGCACCACCTGGTCCCGGTCCCGGCGCGCCCCGAGTTCGATGATCCCGGGCTTCCGCTGCTTCTCGATGCCATGCTTGATGGCATTCTCCACCAGGGGCTGAAGGACGAGATTCGGCACCATCATATCCAACAGGACCGCATCGATGTCGCGTTTCACCGTCAGACGCTCCCGGAACCGCGTCTGTTCGATCTCCAGGTACCTCTCCAGGAACTCCAACTCCTCCCGCAACGGCACCTCCTGGCGATCCCGGGTGTCGAGCGCCCGACGCAACAACTCACTCAACCGCACCAGCATCCGATCCGCGGCATCCACGTCCTGGTGCATCAGGGACGAAATCGCGTTCAGGGTGTTGAACAGAAAGTGCGGGTTCAGCTGCATCTGCAGGGCCTGCAAGCGCGCCGCGATCAGGCGTTGCTCCAGTTCGGCCGCCCGCCGCTCCCTTTCCCGCGCCCGTTCCTGAAACGCCGCGACGTGCTGCACCGAAACAATCGCCCAGTAAACCAGAAGGCTGTGCGGCAGGGTCTTCACCAGCAACGGCTCGAAGACGTCAAAGAAGGTCACCACCGCCGGCCCGCCGAAACGGGGCTGCCACAACGCCACCGCCGCCCGCAGAAGGAGATACGCCAGCATGAACGCCGCACAGGAAGAGATGTGGATGACCACATGGCGGCTCTTCAGGGGCCACTCAAGCCGGACATACCTTCCAAGCCACGCCACCGGCGGCGCCAGAAGCGCGAAGACATACCAGTCCGCCAGGGCAAAACTCAACGCATGGCCCCAGGACACCCCGCGACCCATCATCGCACTCGAGGCGTAAAACTGGCCGGCGAAGAGCAGGGCCAGAACCGTCCACACCACCAATGCCACCAACGCCCCTCGCCAGAGCGGCTTCGTGCTGTCCCAAAAAGTCACGCCTTCAATCTTGTCCGGCTCTGCCATCGCTTGCATTCCTCCTGACGCCAAATAACCACCTGAACCCGCCCACGCGCGCTCCCCACTCCCCACTCCCCACTCCCCACTCCCACCGCGCCCGCCCCGGACTTCAGAGGGTGAAGGGTACTTGCGCCTCAAAAGCCGGATTCACCTTGCCCACCAGGGAATACCGCGGGGTCTGATCCGGCGGCATCTTCTGCACGATGGTGTCCCGGAACCGTCGGTAACTGCCCTTGAACGCCCCCTTCTTCCACACCTTCTTGAGCGTCTCCGTAAACAGACCGTTGCGTTTTCCATCCAGCGACAACTGGTTGTCCTGGCAGCCCGAAATCAGGATGACACTCGCCTTGACCACCGCCTTGTCCCCCGCCGGCACCACCTTCTGGATGCCGTCGTAAAGCTTCTTGTGCTTGCGGTAAACCTTCAGCGCCTGCGCTGGAGGCATCAAACGCCCCACCCGCGCCCAACCCGGATCCGACCCCGGCCGCGGCGGCATCGCCCGCGTCACCGACCCGCTGTGGCAGCTGTCCGACAACACCAGGATCCGGACCCCAGCCTTGAACTTCGCCCACAACGCCCACAACTCGTCGTCCACCAACTCGCGATCGTACAACACCCAGGTCTCATCCTGGCCATCCGGCTCGTCCTTGTTCCGGTCCGGCACCTGGCCGCCATGGCCCGAGTAACTGAGGAAAAAGATATCCCCGGCCACCAGCTTCTTCGACGCCTCGACAATCGCCGTCTGCACGGCGTCCGAAGTCGCCTGCGGCGTCAGCAGGACGGTCGGCTTGAAACCTCGCGACTTCGCCAGATCCCGCATGTCGTTCGCGTCGAATTCACAGGCGGTCAGCGCCCCGTCCCATCCGGCGTAATGGACGGGATCGACGCGGTTCAACCCGAGATGTAGGGAGATTCCTTGAGTGGCCATGGCATTGGAGAAGCTGAGATTTTCGCTGGCTTCCCACCCACCCAACCTGATTCCTCCCCCGGGTTCACGTCTTTTCGCTTTGAACAAACTTGCCCCGGCTTCTGTCCGTTCGGCATCAATTGTCCACGCATGAGCACGGGCATCACCGCCATCAACGAAGAAGTCCAGCGCGCCGCCGCGTTCGTCCGCCCGCTATTCACCGAAATCAACAAGGTCATCATCGGGCAGAAATACCTCGTCGAACGTCTCGTCGTCGGCCTGCTCGCCAACGGCCACGTCCTCCTCGAAGGCGTCCCAGGCCTCGCCAAGACGCTCTCCGTCAAATCCCTCGCCTCCGCCCTCGACGTCCGGTTCTCACGTCTCCAGTTCACCCCCGACATGCTCCCCGCCGACGTCGTCGGCACCCAGGTCTACAACCCCCAGTCCGGCGCGTTCACCACCCGCAAGGGCCCTATCCACGCCAACCTAGTGCTCGCCGACGAAATCAACCGCGCACCCGCCAAGGTGCAAAGCGCGTTGCTCGAAGCCATGCAGGAACGGCAGGTGACCATCGGCGACACCTCCTACAAACTCGACGAACCGTTCCTCGTCCTCGCCACCCAGAATCCCATCGAGCAGGAAGGCACCTACCCCCTCCCCGAAGCGCAGGTCGACCGCTTCATGCTCAAATTGAAAATCGGCTACCCGACCCGCGCCGAGGAACGGCAGATCCTCGACCTCATGGCCCACACGGTGAACCTCCCCGCGGTCAAACCGGTCGTCGATGCCCACGCCATCCTCCAGGCCCGCCGCGTGGTCAATGAGGTCTACATCGACGACAAGGTGAAGGATTACATCGTCGATCTGGTCTGCGCCACGCGCGATCCCGAGGCCTACAAAATCGATCTCAAGGATTTCATCCAGATCGGCGCCTCCCCCCGCGCCACCATCGCCCTCACCCTCGCCTCCAAGGCCCACGCCTTCCTCCAGGGCCGCGGCTATGTCACCCCCCAGGACGTCAAAAGCATCGGCATGGACGTCCTCCGCCACCGCGTCGCAATCACCTACGAGGCCGAAGCCGAGGATCAAACCAGCGAAACGGTGGTGCAGAAGATCTTCGACGAAATGCCTGTGCCATGAACAGGGCCGGCTGGCCAACCGCCGAGGAACCGCATCCGGATTCTGATCGCCCCAGTCGCCAGCACTTATCGCGTCCCCCCCGATGATCCCCCGCGAGATCCTCAAAAAAATCCGGCAGATCGAGATCCGCACCAAACGGCTGGTCTCCGAATCCACTGCCGGCCAGTACCACTCCGCCTTCAAGGGGCAGGGCATGGACTTCGACGAGGTCCGCGAATACCAGCCGGGCGACGACGTGCGCTCGATCGACTGGAACGTCACCGCGCGGATGAACCATCCGTTCGTCAAAAAGTTCGTCGAGGAACGGGAACTGACGGTCATGCTGGTCGTCGATCTCAGTGGCTCCGGGCTGTTCGGGTCCTGCGACTACACCAAGCGTGAACTCGCCGCCGAGATCGCCTCGGTGCTGGCCTTCTCCGCCATCCGCAACCACGACAAAGTCGGGCTGCTGCTGTTCACCGAGGAGGTCGAGAAGTTCATCCCGCCCCGACGCGGCCGGCGTCACGTGCTGCGCGTCATCCGCGAAATCCTGTTCTTCGAACCGCGCCACCGGGGCACCGACATCCATGCCGCCCTGGACTTTCTCCAGCGGGTGCAGACGCGTCGTTCCGTGGTCGTCCTGGTCTCCGATTTCCTCGGCCAGACCCATACCTCCCGCAACGAGGTCGCCTCCCACCTGAAACGGGGCGTGGTGTTCGGCTCCACCCTCGCCCAGATCTCGCTCTCCTCCCTCCGCCAGGCCCGACGACGCCACGACGTGGTGGCGGTCCAGGTCGTCGACCGTTTCGAACTCGAGTTGCCCGCGCTGGGCCGGATGGTCTTCAAGGATGCCGAGACCGGCGAGGTGATGGAGATCGACACCGGCAACCGGGTCCGTCGCGAGGCCTTCAAGGAACGGCAGCGACGCACGCAACGGGAGCTGGAGAAGCTGTTCCGCACCGCCTCCATCGATTTTATCCAGCTCCGCACCGACCAACCCTACGCCTCCGCCCTCGCCAAGTTCTTCGAAACCCGCGAAAAACGGCGGCTCCGCGGCTGACCCCGCCCATCCCGGCGCCCCACCCGCGATGAAAACCAACAGCCCCGCCGCACTCGCCTCCCCCGCAGGTCCGCCGCTGCCCGCCGGCGCCAGCATCGGCACGACCGCATCCACGCCATCGCCGACCGGCACCAACGGACCCGCGCTCGAGGATCTTCATCCGATCCTGGACCCCGTCCGGATCATCGACCTGCGCCAGATCCTGATCGCCACCGCGATCACCCTGGTCGTGCTCGGTCTGGCCGCCTGGCTTGCCCGGCTCTGGTGGAAACGGCGCCAGGTCCGGCTCGCGGAAGTCCCCGCCGGCCCTCCCCCGCTTCCCGCCCACGAACGGGCCCGCATCCGCCTCGACGAAGCGCTCCAGCATCTCGGCGATCCCGTGCGGTTCTGCACCGAGCACTCGGTCATTCTCCGCGAATACATCGAGGAACGGTTCGGCTGGAATGCCCCCGACCGGACCACCGAGGAGTTCCTGCAACAGGTGCAGAGCCGCTCCGAACTCGGCGGGTCCCACAAGGAACTGCTCCAGGATTTCCTCACGCGCTGCGATTTCGTGAAGTTCGCCCGCTACGAACCGACCGAATCCGAGCTGCGCGCCCTGCACCAGGCGGCCGTGCGGTTCGTCGCCGACACCGTCCCGCCCCCGCCTCCGGCCGGCCAACCCCCAGGCAACCCGGTTCCTCCGGCTTCCTCTCCGGCGAAATCATGAACCCGAACGTCGGCCTTTCCTTCGCCCACCCGTGGTTCCTGGCGCTGCTCGCCCTGATCCCGCTCGCAGCCTGGCTGCGCCGTCGCAAGGTCCGCGACACCGCGTTCCTCTATTCGTCGGTCCAGATCGTGCGCGGCGTGGCCTCCCTGTCCCGCTCCCGCGCCGCCACCGTGCTCCGGCAACTCCGCTGGCTGGCCGTCACCTTTCTCATCATCGCCCTCGCCCGACCACGCATCGGTGAAGGCGAAGTCACGATCAAGGCCAGCGGCATCGACATCGTGGTGGCCATGGACTTCTCCATGAGCATGGCCGCCGAGGACTTCGAACTCGCCGGCAAACGCGCCAACCGCGTCGACGCCCTCAAGGACGTGCTCCACGGGTTCATCGACAAACGGCAGGGCGATCGCATCGGTCTCGTGGTCTTCGCCGGTCGCTCCTACGTCGCCGCGCCCATGACGCTCGACCACGGATTCCTGCTCCAGCGCCTCGACCAGCTCAAACTGGGGGTGATCGAGGACGGCACCGCGATCGGCGCCGGTCTGTCCGCGGCGCTGAACCGGATCCGCGATCTGCCTTCCAAAAGCCGCATCGTGATCCTCATGACCGACGGCCAGAACAACGCCGGGAAGATTCCGCCCATGACCGCCTCCGACGCCGCCCAGGCGCTCGGGGTGAAGGTCTACACCATCGGCATCGGCACCCGTGGCGTCGCTCCCTACCCCCAGCGGGATGTCTTCGGGAACACCCGCTACGTGCCCATGCAGGTCGACATCGACGAAGAACTGCTGCGCAAGATCGCCGACCGGACCGGCGGCAAGTACTACCGCGCCACCGACACCGCCGGGTTCCGTCAGATCTACGAGGAAATCGACCGGCTGGAAAAAACCGAGGCGGAAGTGAAGAAGTACCAGCGGTACCACGAGGTCTTCTCCTTCTTCGCCATCCCCGGCTTCGTGCTGTTCCTCATGGAAATCGTGCTCGGCCACACCGTGTGGCGCAAACTGCCATGAACTTCGCCCACCCGGGACTGCTCCTCATCGCCGCAGCCTCGATCCCGCTGCTCGGGCTTTTCTTCGCCTGGTCGTGGCGGGTCCGCCGTCGGCTGATCCGCGAGTTCGTTCCACCCCGCCTCCAGGCCACGCTCACCCTCGGGCTTTCCCCGCGTCGCGCCCTCGCCCGCGCCACCCTCCTGGTCGCCGCCATGGCCGCCCTGCTGCTCGCCCTCGCCCGACCCCGTCTCGGCGCCGGATCGGTCGAGGTGAAGCAGCGCGGACTCGACATCGTCCTCGGCGTCGACACCTCACGCTCCATGCTCGCCGAGGACGCCGGCCCAGGAATCTCTCGACTGCAACGGGCCCGGTTCGCCGCCCTCGACCTCGCCCGGCTCGCCAAACGCGATCGTCTCGGGCTCATCGCCTTCGCCGGCACCGCCTTTCTCCAGTGCCCGCTCACCGTCGATGACGCCGCCTTCCGTCAGAGCGTCGACGCCCTCGACACCGGCATCATTCCCCAGGGCGGCACCTCCCTCAGTGCCGCCATCACCACCGCCCTGGAAGCCTTCGGCTCCGACCGCGACAACGTCCGCGTGCTCATCCTCTTCACGGACGGCGAGGACCATGAATCCGGTGCCATGGAGGCCGCCGCCCGCGCCGCCGAACGCGGACTCCGCATCTTTACCGTCGGCGTCGGCTCCTCCCGCGGTGAAATCGTCCAGCTCCGGGACAAGGACGGCAACTCGACGTATCTCAAGGATGAACAGGGGAACGTCGTGAAATCCGCTCTCAACGAGACCCTGCTCCAGGAGTTGGCGTCGAAGACCGGAGGCTTCTATCTTCCCCTGCAAGGCGCGCGCGCGATGGAAGAACTGTTCAACCGGGGTCTCGAACCGCTGCCGCGCGCCGACATCGCATCCCGCGTCATGGACCAATTCCACGAACGATTCCAATGGCCGCTCGGTCTCGCCCTGATCCTGCTCGTCTGGGAGGCCCTGCTCCCGGAACGCGCCCGCACCCAGGGTCGGACCCGGGCCGTCCGCATTGATCACCCGGCCCTCGGCACCCCGGGCACCACCGTCGCCCTCGCCCTGCTCGCCGGCCTACTGCCTCTCCTGGTCGCGCTGCCCCGGTCCGCCCACGCCTCCCCCGCCTCCGCCTTGCGGGAGTATCAACAGGGCAACTTCGAGGAAGCCTTCAAGGAATACGAACGGCTCGCCCAGTCGCACCCCGACGACCCCCGCTACCGGTTCAACGCCGGTTCCTCCGCCTATCGCGCCGGCAACTACACCAACGCCGTCCAACACTTCGTCGGCACCCTCGCCTCCCCCGACCTCAAACTGCAGCACGACAGCTTCTATAATCTCGGCAACGCCCAGTATCGGCTCGGTGAATCCGCCCAGGACGCCTCGATCCGCCAATCGAGCTGGGAAGGGGCCGTTAAAAGCTTCGACGCCGCCCTGAAGCTCGATCCCAAGGACGACCGCAGCCGGCAGAACCTCGACTTCGTCCGCCAACGGCTGGAGGAGCTGAAACAACAAAAGCAGCAGAACCAGGAACAACAGAAACAGGACCAGAACAAGGATCAGAAGAAGGACGACGAGAAGCAGCAGGACAAAAACCAGGACAAGAACGAGCAGTCCAAGAATAAGGACGATTCCAAGGAATCGCAGGATCAGAACCAGGACCAAAGCCAGGACCCGGGCCAGAGCGAGAAGGAAAAGCAGGAGGAGCAGGACAAGCAGGACCAGAACAAGGACAAGGACAAGGACAAGGATCAGCAGAAATCCTCCGGCAAGGACGAGAAGGAAAAGGACTCGGGACAGAAACCGGGCGAGGAAAAGAAGGACAACGGGAAGGAATCCCCCGACAACAAGGATCAGGGCAAGGAATCCCAACGGGACGCCGGATCCGAGGCCCTGGATGCCGGCGACACCGCGCCCCCCGGCCAGATGACCCCCAAACAGGCCATGCGGCTGCTCGACACCGCCCGCGGCGAGGAAAAGATGGTGCCCCTCGAGAAACGCCGGGCCCGATCCCGAACCGTCAAGGACTGGTGAAGATGCCCCACCCACGACCCTTCCTGACCGTGGCCCACCGATTCCTGCTCGCCAGCCTCCTGGTGCTGGCCGGAATCCTCGGCGGACGCGCCACGCGCGCCGACGGCATCACGGCCGCGCTCGAGCGCGACATCATCGCCGTGGGGGATTCCACCCAGCTCTTCATCGACCTGGAAGGCGATGCCCAGGGGGTTCCCAATGTTCCCGACATCCTGGGACTCCAGATCACCCGTTCCTCCACCAGCCGGCAGATCCAGATTCTCAACGGCGCCCAGAGCGTCACGCTCAAGCTGGGCTACACCATCACCGCCAGCCGCATCGGCACCTACTCGGTCGGACCGTTCACCGCCCGCATCGGGGGATCCATCCACTCCGCCAATCCCATCCAGCTCCGCGTCGTCGCCGCCAATGATCCCGCCGCCGCGCGCAAGGATGGCCTCGACCGCGCCGCATTCGTGGAACTGGTACTGCCCCGTTCCGAGTTCTACGTCGGCGAATCGTTCCTCGCGGAGGCCCATCTGTATGCCATCGGCGGCCAGGTCGAACAGGCGCCGCAGATCACCGGCGACGGTTTCACCCTCGGCAAGGCCCAGAATCTCCGCAGCGAATCCAACATCCGGACCAACGATCGCATCTATGGGCGCGTCCGGTACATGCAGGCCATCACCGCCGCCCGGACCGGCGACCTCCAACTGGAGGCCAACAACTGCGTTCTCAGCCTGCCCATCTCCCGGCGTCAGGGGTTCTCCGACGCGTTCGATGAACTGTTCGGCGGACGCGAGGTGCGCCGGCTCAAGCTCTCCGCCCAGCCGGTCACCCTCAAGGTCCTGAACCTGCCCCGGGAAGGCCAACCCGCCCGGTTCAATGGAGCCGTCGGCGATTTCCGGGTCTCCCTCACCGCCTCCCCCACCAACCTCCAGGCCGGCGATCCCATGACGCTGCGCATCGAGATTTCCGGCAGCGGCAACTTCGATTCGGTCAATCTCCCCGAACAACCCGCCTGGAAGGCGTTCCGCGCCTACCCGCCCATCCCCTCCTTCGAACCGCAGGACGGCTTCGGGTTCAGCGGCGTCAAACGCTTCGAACAGGCGCTCACGCCCGAATCCTCCGACACCACCGAACTGCCTCCCTTCGAGTTCAGTTTCTTCGACCCCAACCGGCGCGAGTATCGCACCGTCCGGACCGCCCCAATCCCCATCCGGGTCGCCCCGGGCGCGAGCACTCCCACCCTGCCCGCCCCGGCCGGAACCCAGCCCGGCTCCGAAACCGCCGCCACCGCGGCCAAACCGAGTCTCACCCCGCTCAAACCACATCTCGGCACCGCGTTCGCCCTCGCCCCGGTCCAACCCTGGATCTGGCAACCCTGGTTCCTCGGCCTCAACGCCGTGCCCATCCTCGCCTGGTTCGGCCTGCGCACCTGGCGCCGCGTCGCCAACCGCCGAGCCGCCGACTCCCAGGCACGCCAGCGCGAACTCCTTCGCCGCCGCGTCCAGGAGGGTCTTCGGTCGTTGGAGAATCTGTCGCGCAGCGGAAATCCCGCCGAGTTCCACTCAGCGCTGTTCCGCGTGCTCCAGGACGCCGTCGCCGCCCGCACCGGCCAGCCCCCGTCCTCGATCACCGAAGGCAGTCTGGAAACCGACCTGGTTCCGCGGGGCGTCTCCCCGGAAACCATCGCCACGTTTCACGCCCTGTTCCAGGCCTGCAACCAGGCCCGCTACGCCCGCCAGGCCACCCCCGGCGACCTCCAGCGACTTCAGTCCGACGCCGCCAAGGCCACCAGCGAACTGGTCCGGTAAGGCACCGACGCGGCCCAACCCCGGGCTCCGGGACGGAATCCTTTCAGGATTCGGCGAACGACGAGCGTGATCCACCGCCGGCGACAACCGCAACCCCGCAGCTACGAGGCTCGAGGCGGTTGGATCGACGCAAT
>CAYZAE010000082.1:0-28794 GCA_964476125.1 uncultured Verrucomicrobiota bacterium
AGGGCCGGAAACAGATCATCAGCCCCGCCGCCTGATTGATCGCGTCCTACGATCCTGCCGACGGCCGGGAACTCTGGCGGGTGCGGCACGAGGGTTGGTCCGTGATTCCCAAGCCCGTGTTCGCCCACGGCCTGGTCTTCGCCGGAACCGGGTATGAAACCCCGACCACGCTCGCCATCCGCCCCGACGGCACCGGCGACGTGACCGACTCCCACGTGGCCTGGACCCTGCGCAAGGGCGCCCCCAACACGCCGTCGTTCCTCGTTCTCGGCGACGAACTCTATCTCCTCGCCGACAGCGGCGTCCTCTCCTGCCTCGATGCGCGGTCCGGCAAGGTCCACTACCAGGAACGCGCCTGCGGACAGAGTTCGGCGTCGCCCGTGTTCGCCGACGGACGGATCTATCTGCTCGACGAACAGGGAGTCGGGGTCGTGCTCGCGCCCGGCAAGGAATTCCGCAAGCTCGCCGAGAACCGCCTGGGCGAACGAACCCTCGCCTCCTACGCGGTCACCGACGGCACCCTGTTCATCCGGTCCGAGGAAAACCTCTACCGGATCGGCGAACCTGCTCCCTGAGCCTCCCGGGTAGAACGCCCGCGATCCGGACTCCCCGGCCTGGAAGCGGCCACCAGATTCCCCTCGATCGCCCCGCCGCCGAGGACCCCATCAAGGCCGGGTGGGTAAAACGGATCGAAAGGCTCAAACCGCAGTTCGATCCTCGCTCCCCGCCAAGGGCGCATCTCCGAGTTGTCGTTGAATCGTTCCCGCAGCCCAGACCGCGATCCAAACCACTGGAAGGAGCGAACTCGGCGTATGGACTGCGGTGACATGTCACCGCTTTGGATTCAGCGCGGGCTGGGCAAGCGACGTCGGTGGGCCTTCCGACGTCGGGCGGCGGGGTGTCGGCGAATCGAAAGCTGCGACATGTCGCAGCACTCCAAAACCCCTTTCACGCGGCGATCCTGATGTATCCCTTCCCCGGATCCCTATCCATCGCCCGGTCGACAACTCGGAGATGCGCCCCCCCGCCAACCTCGGGGATAACACAGCTTGCGCATGGACTGTTATCCGCAGCATATTCTTGTCGTCGACGTTGGTTCCGGAAGATTGCCGCTATGAATGTGTCGCTTGGTGCGAGGTGGGAACAATTCATCGAGAAGAAGCTCGAGTCCGGCGATTACCAGTCCGCCAGCGAAGTCGTCCGCGACGGCCTACGCCTGATCGAGCAGCGAGACCTCCTCGTTCAACGTGGGGCCATCGCGAGTTTCGAGGACCTGCAGGACGCTCTCTTGGCCGGGGTCCGCAGCGGCCCTGCCACACCCATGGTGGAGAGCGATTGGGCCGAGCTGCGGGCCGAGTTGCAGTCCGTCCGCAAACCCAAGCGAGCATGAGTCAGACGCGTATCCTGAAACGCTCCCCGGCGTATCAGGACCTCCGCCGTCAGGCGATCTATCTGGCCGCCGAGGCGGGGACCGACGTCGCCCTTCGTTTCTTGCAGGCTGCTGAAACCGCATTCGCGACGCTCGCAAGAATGCCAGGAAAGGGCCGTGTCCGACGCTTTCCGCATACCGAGGTGGGAGAACTCCGTTCCTGGGCTATTCCCGGCTTTGAGCGTTACCTCATTTTCTATCGCGCACTGCCGGACGGCATCGAAGTCATCCGCGTCCTCAATGGAATGCGTGATCTGGACAGGATTTTTGGCGAGTCACGCGGCGAAGAGTTCACCCCGTAGTCGTCGAGCGGTCGGTTCCCGCCGGCACGACGAAGAAACGACCTTGCGGCAACGCCCCAACGATCGGCGGAGCAGCCGTCTGGTTACCACCCGGTACGCCCCGCCAGTGGACACCCGGGACCTCACCGCCTAGAGTTCCCCTCTGCCCGACCGGCAGAATTCGCCACCATGGCCCAGGACGTCATCCGGATCGGCGGGGCTCGCGAGCACAATCTCAAGAACGTCTCGCTCACCATCCCCCGCAATCGGCTCGTCGTGTTCACGGGCCTCAGCGGCTCGGGGAAATCGTCGCTCGCCTTCGACACCATCTTCGCCGAGGGCCAGCGGAAATACGTCGAATCCCTGTCCGCCTACGCCCGGCAGTTCCTCGACCAGATGCAGCGGCCGGACGTCGACTTCATCGAGGGTCTGTCGCCGGCCATCGCCATCGAGCAACGAACCTCGGCGTCGAACCCGCGTTCGACCATCGCCACCACCACCGAGATCTTCGATTACCTCCGGCTGATGTTCGCCAACGCCGGCCAACCCCATTGCCCCGACACCGGCGAACCCATCCGACGCCAGACCGCCAGCGACATCATCGACCGCCTGCTCGCCTTCCCGCCCCGCACCCGCGTCATCCTGCTCGCGCCCGTGGTCAAGGAACAGAAGGGCGAGTTCCGCGACGTGCTCGAACGCCTGGCCCGTGAAGGGTTCGTGCGCGCCCGCGTCGATGGCACCCTGGTGGAACTGGCCGAACCCCAGCGACCCCGGCTCGAACCGAAACGGAACCACTCGATCGAAGTGGTCGTGGACCGTCTGGTGGTCGATGACCGCATCCGCGGACGGCTGGCGGACAGCGTCGAGACCGCCCTGAAATGGGGCGAGGGCGTGATGCTGATCCTCCATCAGCCCCCCGACACTGCCACGCCAGATCACTGGGACGAGGAACAGATCTCCAACCGCAACTACAGCCCGTCGACCGGCCGCAGCTTCGATGTCCTCACCCCGAAGCATTTCTCCTTCAACTCCCCCCAGGGCGCCTGCCCGGTGTGCCAGGGCCTCGGCCAGAAGATGGTCTTCGACGCAGCCCTGATCGTTCCCGACCCCACAAAATCGCTGGAGACCGGCGCCGTCCTGCCCTGGCGCCGCGGCGGCAAGCGGATGATCGTCTACTACAAGGCCCTCCTCCGCGGGGTCGCCGCCCATGCCGGGGTCAGCCTGGAAACCCCCTGGAAAGAGCTGCCCGAATCCTTCCACCGCCTGGTGCTCGAAGGTTCCGGAGAGGCCGGTGTCGTGTTCACCGTCATGAAGGCCGGCACCCCCTCCCGCGTCACCAAGGCCTTCGAGGGCGTCATTCCCAACCTCCAGCGGCTCTACCAGGAAAGCGAAAGCGAGTTCACCCGGAACCGGCTCAAGGCCTTCATGTCGCCCACCGACTGCGACGCCTGCCACGGCCGCCGGCTCAACCCCGCCGTGCTCTCCGTCACCGTCGGCTCCCGCGAACTCGGCGAACGCCACCGCCGCGGCCCCGCCGCCACCCGCGCCCCGGGACTTTCCATCATGGACGTCTGCGCCCTGTCCGTGGACGCCGCCGCTCAGGTGTTCACCGAACTCACCTTCCCGCCCCAGCAGGAAAAGATCGTCAGCGAGGTGCTCCACGAAATCCGGTCCCGCCTCGGTTTCCTCCGGAACGTCGGGCTCGGCTACCTCACCCTCGACCGCGAGAGCGGCACGCTCAGCGGCGGCGAAGCCCAGCGCATCCGGCTCGCCACCCAGATCGGCTCCGGACTGGTCGGTGTGCTCTACATTCTCGACGAACCGAGCATCGGCCTGCATCAACGCGACAACGATCGCCTGCTCGAAACCCTCGTCCGCCTCCGCGAACTGGGGAACAGCGTGCTGGTGGTGGAACACGACGAGGACACCATCCGGAAGGCGGATTACCTCGTCGACCTCGGCCCCGGCGCCGGCGTTCACGGCGGCGAAATCGTGGCCCAGGGGACCGTCGAGGAAGTGATCCACAACCGCGCCTCCCTCACCGGGCGCTATCTCTCCGGGGAACTCAGCGTCCCCATCCCACGCCGCCGTGTCGCCCCCAACCGCGACCGCGGCTGGATCGAGATCCTCGGCGCCCGCGAAAACAATCTCCGCGACATCGACGCCCGGCTGCCCCTCGGCACCTTCACCTGCGTCACCGGCGTCAGCGGCTCCGGCAAAAGCACGCTCATCGACGACATCCTGCGCCGCGCCCTGTTCCGGCACTGGTTCAACTCCAAGGAACGGCCCGGGCTCCACCGCGAAATCCGCGGCATCGAACGGCTCGACAAGGTGATCGTCATCGACCAGTCGCCGATCGGACGCACGCCGCGCAGCAACCCCGCCACCTTCACCGGCCTGTTCAACGAGATCCGCGATCTCTTCTCCCAACTGCCCGCCGCCCGCGTCCGCGGCTACGGCCCCGGCCGCTTCAGCTTCAACGTCAAAGGCGGCCGCTGCGAAGCCTGCGAAGGCGACGGCGTCATCCGCATCGAAATGCACTTCCTCCCGCCGGTGTACGTCACCTGCGAGAAATGCGGCGGACGCCGCTACAACCGCGAAACCCTCGAGATCGCCTACAAGGGACTGAACATCGCCGACGTCCTCAATCTCACCGTCGACGAAGCGATCGTGTTCTTCCGCTCCATCCCGGGCCTCCACGACATCTGCGCCACGCTCGCCGAGGTCGGTCTCGGCTACCTGCGTCTCGGCCAGTCCGGCACGACCCTCTCCGGCGGCGAAGCCCAGCGACTCAAACTCGCCGCCGAACTCAGCCGCAAATACACCGGCCGCACCCTCTACCTGCTCGACGAACCCACCACCGGCCTCCACTTCCATGACGTCGCCAAACTGCTCGAAGTGCTCTTCAAACTGCGCGACGCCGGCAACACTCTCGTGGTCATCGAACACAACCTCGACGTGATCAAAACCGCCGACTGGATCATCGATCTCGGCCCCGAAGGCGGCACCGGCGGCGGTTCCATCGTCGTCGAGGGCACCCCCGAAACGGTCGCCGCCTGCGAAACCAGCCATACCGGCCGGCACCTCCGCCGGCTGCTCGCCTCCACCCGCCCCACACCCTCCGGCCCCCATGCCCACTAGCCGGCCCCACTCCCCCTCCCGCTCGCGGAACCGCCTCGGCCCGGCCATCGCCGGACTGCTCCACGGCGCCCTCGTCCTCCTCGCCGCCCTCGCGGCCCCCGGACAAACCACCGTGGCTCCCGCCCCGGCAACCCAGCCCGCGCCGGCCGCCCAAACCTCCCCCGCGGCCACCAACGCGATTGCCCCGGCTCCGGCTCCCGCGCCCGCGCCCGCGCCCGTCCCTGCTTCCCCGGCGGAACAACTGGCCTTCGACGCCGCCCTCCGAACCCAGCGCGCCGGGTTCGCCGCCCAGGCCGCCGACGAATTCGCCGCCTTCCTCCGCACCCACCCCGCCTCGCCGCTGGCTCCCGAGGCCACCTTGCTCGAAGCCCGCGCCCGCACCGACCTCGGACAGCTCGACGCCGCCGCGAAACTGCTTTCCGAACGAATCGACCGGTTCGGCTCCCTCCGCGACCAGGCACTTCATCTCGGCGGCGAGATTGAACTGCGCCGATCGGCCCCGCTCGCCGCCGCCGCGAAGTTCCACCGTCTGCTCCAGGAACTGCCCCAATCCCCGCTCGTGCTGAAGGCCGGTTACGGAGAAGCCCTCGCCCTGTTCCGCGCCGGACGTCACGCCGAGGCGGCCGACCTCCTGTCGCAGCCGACCCATGCCTTTCCCAAGGCCGCCGCCGGCCAGCCCGCCGACGAACTGGTGGTGCGCGGCAACCTGCTCCTGGCCGAGGCCCAGCTTCGCGCCGGCGCCCCCGCCGCCGCCGCCGCCTCGCTCGATCGCCTCACCAACCGCCCCCTCACCCCCGCCCAATCGTGGGAACGGCAGTTGCTGGCCACCTCCATCCTGCTCACCAATCGCCAGACCACCGCCGCCCTGGGCGCCTCCTCCAACCTGCTCACCCTCGCCCAGTCCGCCGCCTCCCGCGATTTCATCGCCCGCAGCCATGCCGTGCGCGGCGAAATCCTCCGGCTGGACGGCCGGGACGCCGAGTCCTTTGCGGTCCTGACCAACAACCTCGCCGACGGCACCCCGCCCGAGTGGCGCCGCGACGCCCTGCTCGCCATCGCCGACCTGCCGGTGGATCCCGACCGCCTGGAACCGATGCTCCGCCTGCTGCAACCGTTCGTGGACGGAGCCCCCGCCGACCCCGCCACCCAGGCCGCCCGCCTGGCCATCGCGGAACTGAATCTGCAACAGCACTTCGGAACGAACTCCGCTCCGACCCCAGGTCCGGCCCCGGCGGCCCCCCTCACGTCCCAGCGGCTCGCCGAAGCCCGCACCCTGGCGTCGTCGGTGATCTCCAACAATCCCGCCCCCCCGCTCACCGGCAGGGCCTGGTATGACCTGGGCTGGATCGAACTCGCCTCCCGCCAGCTGGCCCAGGCCACCGACGCCTTCGCCCGCGCCGCCGCCGCGCTGCCCCCCTCCACGCTCCAGGCCCTCGCCCTGTTCAAACTCGCCGATTGCCAGATCGAGGCCACCAACGCCCCCGCCGCCACCACCAATTACCTTCGCGTCATCCGCGAATACGACACCCATCCCGTGATCCGCAAAGGCCCGCTGGAACGCGCCCTCTACCAGGGCGCCCGCGCGGCGTTGGATTCCGGTCGACAGGGCCTGGCCAGCGAACTGGCCGGTCGCGCGGTGCTGGAATTCCCCGAGGGCACCTTCCGCGACGACACCCGGGTGCTCTACGGCCAGACGCTCGCCCGTCTCGATCCTCCCGGGCTCGCCCGCGAAGTGCTCCAGAGCCTCGCCTCGCGCCTCACCAATTCCCCCGCCCTCCCCGAAATCCGGCTCAACGTCGCCCGCTCCTTCTTCCGCGAATCCAGCTGGTCCAACGCCCTCCAGCATCTCGACGACTGGACCCGCGCCTACCCAAATCATCCCAGCGTCTCGCGGGCCGAATTCGAGCGGGCCTGGGCGGCGTTCCGGATCGGCGACGACGCCCGCGCCCACGGGTTGTTCACCAACTTCCTGGCCCGTTTCCCGGATCATCCCTCGGCGCCCCAGGCCCAGATGTGGGTCGGCAACCACCTGTACCGCTCCGGCCAGTTCGCCGCCGCCGAAGCCGGATACCAGATCATCTTCCAACGCACCAACTGGCCCGTGTCCCTTCTCACCCATGAGGCCCGACTCATGGCCGGACGGTCCGCCTTCGCCCGCCAGGGTTACAAGGACGCCAAACCCTACTTCCAGTGGCTCATCGCCAACGGCCCCCCCGCCGTCACCAACTCCCTCGTACCCACCGAACTCGTCGCCCGCGCCTACTTCGCGCTCGGCGACTGCTTCCTCCTCGATCCGGAACAGCGCGACGACAAACTCGTCGATGCCATGACCGCCTTCCGCCGGATCATCGACAACTTCCCCGAATCCCGCGAAGCCCTGCTCGCCCGCGGCCGGCTGGCCAACTGCCACCTGGTCCGCGCCAACCTGGATCCGGCCCAGACCGCGGATTCCTACACCAACGCCACCCAACTCTACCTCGAAGTGCTCACCCCGGCCGCCGGCGCCGACATCGCCAGCCGGAGCGAAGCCGAGATCGGGCTGGCCACGGTGCTCGAAAAACGGGGACTCGCCGCCAGCCCCGGCCCGGATCGCGACGAACTCTTCAAGCAATCGCTCGGCCATCTGCTCCGCGTCTTCCATGCCGGCAACCTGAACCCGGGCGAAACAACCTCCCTCTTCTGGCTCAACCGGGCCGGTAACGAAGCCGCCCGGCTCGCCGAAGTAATGGGGCTCCGGGAACAGGCGGCAGGTCTCTACGAAATGCTCGCGAAAACGTTCCCCGCCGCCGCCGCCGCCTTCGAACAGCGCGCCACCCAGCTCCGCACCCCACGCTGACCCCGCCGGATTCGACCAACTCCCAATCGGGTGGTATCGGTTCGCCAGCGCCATGGCGAACCACCGTCGATCCCTCAACTTCCCCGCACCGCTCCAGCTCCCACGGCTTCTCGCCGCCTGCCTGGGGCTCGCCCTGCTCCCCCACCTCCCAGGCTCCGCCACCCCCGTGCTCAGCGAGTTCATGGCCTCCAATGCCACCGGACTGCTCGACGAAGACCGCGAACCCTCCGACTGGATCGAAATCCACAACCCCGCCCCCACCCCCGTCAATCACGCCCGCTGGTCCCTCACCGACGACCCCTCCCAACCCACCCTCTGGCAGTTCCCCAACCGCACCCTGCCCCCTGGCGGTTACCTCGTGGTGTTCGCCTCCGGAAAAAACCGCGCCGCCGCCTCCCCCGCCCCGCTGCACACCAACTTCCGCCTCAATGCCGCCGGGGATTATCTCGCCCTGATCCAACCCGACGGCCGCACCGTCGCCTCCGCCTTCACCCCGTCCTTTCCCCCGCAGGAACCCGACGTCTCCTACGGCACTCCCCAATCCGCCGGCCCCCGCGATCTGCTCGGCGCCGCACGGGTGAGCGTCCTGATCCCCACCAACGCCGCCATGCTCGAGTCCTCCTGGACCCAGCCCGGCTTCACCCCCTCCGCCGCCTGGAAACCAGTCACCAGCCTGCCCCTCGGCTTCGACGCCACCCCCGCCTCCCCCGCCGCCAACACCAATCTCGCCCGGGCCGGCAAAGCGTCCCAAAGCACCGACGGCTTCGGGTTCCCCGCCGACCTCGCCCTCGACGGCGATCCGGCTTCGTTCACCCACACCGCCGGTGACGACAATAACTCCACCTGGTCCGTCGATCTCGGGAAGGTCTACGAACTGAGCCGGATCGTCCTGCGCAACCGCACCAGCTGCTGCCAGACCCGTCTCCGGGATCTCACCGTGTCCCTGATCGGCGCCGACGGCACCACCGAGGTCTGGCGCTCGGAACTGCTCAACCCGGAAAACGAACTCGGCAGCCCCGCATCCCTGGTCCTCGACTTCGCGGAACTGAACATCGACGCCCCCGTCGCCCGAATTGTCCGCATCCAACGCACCCCCGACCCCGACCTCTCCGGGTCCTCCGGCCAGGGCAACGCCGACGAGGACAGCGTCCTCTCGCTGGGCGAAGTGGAGGTCTACGGGGTTTCCAACCTCTCGTTCGCCGCGCTCCTCCGCGCCGACCTCACGGACGCCATGCGTGGACGCAACCCCTCCGCCTTCGTCCGCATCCCGTTCGTACTCGAGGACCCGGCGGCAGTCCGGTCCCTGACCCTGCGAATGCGCTACAACGACGGCCTGGTCGCGCACCTGAACGGAAGTCAGGTCGCCCTGCGCAACGCCCCCGAAAACGCGCTCTGGAACTCGGCCGCGCTCAGCGCCCGCAACAAGACCAACTCGCTGGAGTTCGAAAGCCTCGACCTCACGCCGTTCCGCCAGCTCTGGCAGGCGGGCACGAACTGGCTGGCGTTCCAGATCCTGAACGTCAACGCCTTCGATCCCGACCTCTTCCTCGACGCCTCGCTGGTTCCCGATTTCGGACCGGGTTCGGCCAGTTTCACGGCCTACCTCGACAAACCCACACCCGGTGCCGCCAACGATACGGGCTGGAACCTGGGCCGGGTGGCCGACACCCGCTTCAGCGTGGATCGCGGCCTCTTCAACCAACCCTTCTCCCTCGCCATCACCAGCGAAACGCCGGACGCGGAAATCCGCTACACGCTCGACGGCTCGCTGCCGACCGCCGCCAACGGCACGCTCTACACCACCCCCCTCCGCATCGACCGCACCACCGTGCTCCGGGCCGTGGCCCTCAAAAACGGGTACCGCCCCAGCGACGTCGACACCCAGACCTACCTCTTCCTCCAGGACATCGTGAACCAGCCGGCGCGGCCCCCCGGCTTCCCCACCTCCTGGGCAGGCATCGGCGCGGATTACGCCATGGACCCCCGCATCACCCAGGCCGCGGCCTGGACCAACCGGATGGCGGAATCCCTGAAATCCGTCCCCTCCCTGTCCATCGTCACCGCCAACGACAACCTTTTCGGCGCCAGCCAGGGCATCTACGCCAATCCCGAACGCAGCGGGATCGCCTGGGAACGGCCCATCTCGATGGAATGGATCGAGCCCGACGGCCGCGAAGCGTTCCAGGTGGATTGCGGTCTGCGCATCCAGGGGGGCTACTTCCGTCAACGCTCCGTCACCCACAAACATTCGCTCCGGCTCCTGTTCAAGAACGAGTACGGCCCCGGCCGGCTCAACCAGGACCTGTTCCACGTGTTCGGCGCCGCCCGCGAATTCGACACACTCGTGCTGCGCGCGGGCGCCAACGACGGCTATGCCTGGGACGCCGCCCGCGACACGGAACAGTTCCTCCGGGACCAGTTCGGTCGCGACCTGCTCCGCGCCCTCGGCCAGGTCTCCGGCCACGGCCGGTTCGTCCACGTCTACCTCAACGGTCTCTACTGGGGGGTGTTCAACCTGACCGAACGGCCGGCCGAGGATTTCTCCGCCACCTACTTCGGGGGACTGCCCGAAGACTGGGACGCCATCAACGCCGGCGATGTGAAAAACGGGAGTCTCCAGGCCTGGAACAACTTCCTCACCGGCGTCCGCACCACCGCGTCGCTCGCCGATTACCAGAAACTCAAGGGGCTCAACCCCGACGGCTCCCGGAACACCAGCTTCCCCGGCTACCTCGACGCCCCCAACTACATGGACTACATGCTGGTCAACATCTGGGGCGGAAACTGGGACTGGCCCAACAAGAATTTCTGGTTCGGCTTCGACCGCACCCTCCGCGAACGAGGCTTCAAGTTCTATCTCTGGGACTTCGAGAACACCATGGGCAACAACCGCGACCGTTCGCCGCTCAACATGGTCTCCCCACGCGCCGGCACCACCACCTCCTGGGTCGGGGAACCCCACGACCGCCTCAAACGGGCCTCCGCCGAATACCGGCTGGAATTCGCCGACCGCGTCCAGCGCGCCTTCTTCAACGGCGGCCCTCTCAGCCCGCAAGCCCTGGTCGCCCGCTATCGCGAACTCGCGAAGGAAGTCGAACCCGCCATCCTCGCCGAAACCGCCCGGTGGGGGGATGACCACTGGAACCCTCCCCAGGACCTGACCGACTGGCAGCGGGAACGGGACTGGCTGCTCAACAACTACCTGCCCCAACGCACCGCCGTCGTGCTCGGACAGTTCCGCACCGACGGGCTCTACCCGCAAACCGCCGCCCCGACCTTCACCCCAGCCGGCGGGGCCGCCTCCCCCGGCACCCCCATCCGCATCACCGTCGCCGCCTCCGAACTGTATTACACCACCAACGGCCTCGACCCCCGCCTGCCCGGCGGCGCCATCCGCCCCGACGCCCTCAAAGCCACCTTCGCCACCTCCCCCAACCCCACCGCCAACCCCAACCTGATCCGCTCCGGGCATTCCTGGCGCTACCTCGACAACGGCTCCGATCCCGGCACGAATTGGCGCGAAGGTTCCTTCAACGATGGTGCCTGGAAAACCGGCCCCTCCCCACTCGGCTACGGCGACAACGATGAAGCCACGGTCGTTGGCTTCGTCGACGCCAACCCCGCCCAGGCCGGCGTGCAGAAAAACGCCACCACCTTCTTCCGCACCACGTTCGACCTTGCCACCCCCGCCGCCTTCGAACGGCTCCGGGTCGTCGGCACCTACGACGACGCCCTCGCGGTCTACCTCAACGGCCGGGAAATCCTTCGCTCCGACAATCTTCCCGCCGACGCCCGCTTCAATTCCTACGCCTCCTCCGCATCGGCCGACAACGCCACCGCCTCCCGCGAGGACATCCCCGCCAGCCACCTCGTCGCCGGCCGCAACGTGGTGGCGGTCGAAGTCCACCAAAGCGACGGCGGCAGCTCCGACATCAGTTTCGACCTCGAACTGACCGGGCTGACCAGCTCCACCGGACAGTCCCACACGCTCGAGGTGCTGCTGCCCAACGCCACCACCCGGTTCGCTGCCCGGGCCCGGGAAGGCACCGACTGGAGCGCCCTCAGCGAAGTGTTTTTCACCCCGGATACCTTGCCCGCGTCCTCCAACACCCTGGTGGTGTCCGAGTTCTGCTATCGCCCCGCCAACCCCACCAACACGGTGGAAACCGCAATCTCGCGCGACCGGGACGACTTCGAGTTCCTCGAATTGCTCAACGTCTCCCCCACCACTCTCGATCTCGGGGGCTGCCGTTTCAGCCAAGGGATCCTCTTCAACTTCCCCGCCGGAACCCTCCTCCCCGCCGGCCGGCGACTGCTTCTCGTCCGCCATGCCCCGGCCTTCGCCGCGCGCTATGGAAACCCGGCGACCGTGGCGGGGGAATACGAGGGCTCCCTCGACAACAACGGGGAAGCGATCGAACTCCTCGACCGCTCCGGCCAACCCATCGCCCGGTTCCGTTACGACAACAACGCCCCCTGGCCCACCTCCCCCGGCGAGGCCGGTTACTCGCTGGTCCTGATCCGACCCGAATCCCGCCCCAACCCGGCCCAACCCCAAAGCTGGCGCGCCAGCGCGGCCCGCCAGGGCTCCCCCGGAACCAGCGACAGCCAGCGGTTCACCGGCAACCCCACCGCCGATGCCAATAACAACGGGCAGGCCGACCTGCTCGACCACGCCTTCGGAACCCTCCTCGGCTCCCCGGATTCCGGATTCCAGGCCGGACTGCTCGTCCCCACCGCCGGCACCCCCGGCGAAACCTGGTTCACCGTCACCCTCCCCCGGAACCCCACCGCGGATGACGTCGCCGTACTACTCGAGTTCGCCACCTCCCTCGACGGTCCCTGGCGGTCGGATCCGGGCCTCCTGGAGCTCGCCGCCGAGACCCGGACACCCCAGGGCCCGGTGCTCCAGACCTACCGCCTGACCCGCAGCCTGGCCGCGGAGACCGCTGCATTTGTCAGGATCTCGGTCGCACTCCAACCCTGAACCGCACCCTCCCCCATGCCAATGGATGGCAGGGCGCGAAAGCCACGAAGGAAGGCCGATCGAATGAAGCCAGAGCCAACTTGTTTGTAGTGGATTCCAGAAAACGCCCTCCCCGCATTCCCTTCGTGTCCTCGTGCCTTCGTGGTGGAATCCCCATTTCCGTCGGTCCTTTACGCGGGGATGAAGGGGGGGGTTTTGCCGGTTGACGCTCAAACGACGCGGTTCGTAGTGTTGGAGCGCCGGTAGCGGTCCTTATCCCACCGCCTCCCGGATACGGTTTATGATCGAAGGTTACTGCGTTAAGTGCAAAGCCAAGCGTCCCATCGCGGACGCGGTGGAGGAGCAGATGAAGAACGGCCGCAAGGCCGTGAAGGGCAAATGCCCGACCTGCGGCGCGGTGATGTTCAAGATCCTGGGCGGCAAAGCGTCCCCGCCGGTCGCCCCCGCCGCCGCCAGCCCGGCATCGACTCCCGCCCCGTCGGATTCCCAACCTCCCGCCGCCCCCGAAGCGGCTCCCGGTCAGCCCTGAGTCGTATGCCCGACCAGCTCGCCTACGTCATCCTCACCCCGTACACGCTGCTCAAGTCCCGCACCGGCGGCATCGTTGCCCGGCTCATCACCCGCACCGGTCTGGAACTGGTTGCCGCCCGGATGTTTGCCCCCAGTCCCGAACTGGTGGCCGAATACTCCGACCGCATCGTCTCCGCCGCCGATCCCCAGGACCGCCGGATCCAGGAACTGATCCGGGAATACGTCCTCCGCAACCTCTCCCCCCACCCCGCCACCGGCGAACGACGACGGGTCATGATGCTCGTCTTCCGCGGCCAGGACGCCGTACGCAAAGTCCGCTCCGTCGTCGGCAGCTTCACCCAGACCGCCCGCGGCGGCGAAACGATCCGCGACTCCTACGGGGACCTCATCCTCGATGAACAGGGCGGGGTCCGATACTTCGAACCCGCCGTGCTCGCCGCCCCCACCCCGGACGAAGTCGCCGACAAACTCAAGATCTGGGCCCGCCACTCCTCCCGCGATGGCGGCCTGCTCGAAAACGTCGTTCCCCAGGTCCCCGGCCTGAATCACGAGCGCACGCTCGTGCTCATCAAACCCGACAACTTCCGCTTCCCCTCCGGCCGCCCCGGCAACGTCATCGACTTCTTCTCCCGCACCGGACTCTACATCGTGGCCCTCAAGGTCCACCGCATGAGCGTCGCCGAAGCGGTCGAGTTCTACGAACCCGTCAAGGAAGTGCTCCGCACCCGGCTCATCGACATGGTCGGTCACCGGGCCGCCACCGCAGTCACCAAAGAGTTCGGCTTCGAAATTCCCGAAACGGTCATCCACAAACTCGGCGAAGTGCTCTGCCCGACCTACGGCGATTTCCAGTTCGATAACATCATCCAGTTCATGTCGGGCCTCGCCCCCCGCCGCTGCCCCCCCGAACGGCTCCGCGAACCCGGCAGCGAAAAGTGCATCGCCATCGTCTACGAAGGCCCCGATGCCGTGCGCAAAATCCGCGACGTGCTCGGCCCCACCGACCCCTCCAAAGCCCCCCCCGGCTCAATTCGGCGCGAGTTCGGCTCCAGCACCATGGTCAATGCCGCCCACGCCAGCGATTCCACCGACAACGCCCGCCGCGAAATTGGAATCCTCCGACTGGGCCAGGAAAACGCCTTCCAACAGACCATCGACGCGTTCTACGCAGGAGGCTAATCCGTCTTCGCAGTCTCCTTCCCAATCTTATTCTTAATCTTAATCATAATCTTAATCCCCTCCCCTCCCCTCCCCCTCTTCCTCCCGTCTCGAATGCGGGATGAAACGGGAGGGAGGATGAAGGGGGATTAAGAATAAGATTAAGAATAAGATTAAGAAGAAGAGGATTTTGGGATCACGCCTCAGGATTGCGGTTTCGAGAGTCGTTATTCCCCGCCAAGGCTGAGAACACGGACCCCGCGACCAAATTCTGCCCGGCGTTGACACCCGCTCACCCGCCACCGACGTTGAGCGCCATGCCGTCGTCGAGCCGTGTCCCCCGGGAATCCTCCCTCCCCTCCGCCCCTCGCGGGCCGCTACGAATCCTTCTCGCCTGTCTCGCCAGCCTCGCCGGATTCGCGCTCGGCCTCACGGCCCGCGCCCAAACCAACCCGATTCTCTTCGTCACCCAGGTTCCCATCCCCGCCGACTTCACCAGCATCACCGCCACGTTCGGAAATCATCGACCCGATCTCGATGCCTGCGGGCGCGGCGGGGATCTCTGGATCCGGTACCCCGACGGCACACTGCGAAATCTCACCCGGACCGCCGGGTTCGGACGGCAAGGCGACCAGTCCACCAACGGCATCGCCGTCCGCGATCCGTCCGTGCACTGGGACGGCCGTCGCGCCCTGTTCTCCATGGTCATCGGAGCCCCCAGGCGGCGCTACGACTACGACTCCGTCGGGACCTGGCAGATCTATGAGATTACCAACTTCCTGGATCCCTCCGTCCCACCCGTGATCACCCGCGTCCCGAACCAGCCCGCCGGGTACAACAACATCTCGCCCGTTTACACCACCGACGACCAGATCCTGTTCACCACTGACCGTCCGCGCTCCGGCGAAGCGCATCTGTATCCGCAGCGGGACGAATACGAGGAAGCCCCGACCGTCACCGGGCTTTGGAAACTGAACCCAACGACCGGCGACCTCCGGCTGCTCACCCACACGCCCTCCGGGGCGTTCAGCCCGGGCATCGACAGCTTCGGACGGGTGATCTTCATCCGCTGGGATCACCTGCAACGGGATCAGCAGGCCGATGCCGATGCGCTCGAGGCCCCCGGACAATCCAGTTACGGGACCTTCAACTACACCAGCGAACGGCCGGACTCCGTCGCGCTTCCCGACCAGCGACAGGAGGTCTTCCCCGAAACCCGCCTGGGCACCGCCACCGTCGGCGGCTTCGTCTTCAACCAGTTCTTCCCCTGGCAGATCAACGAGGACGGCACGGAAGAGGAAACCCTCAATCACGTTGGTCGCCATGAACTGGGCGGCAGCTACCGATCCAGCTCCTTCCGCGACGATTCCAACCTCGGCGAGCTCTACTTCTTCGGAAACAAGTTCAACACGAACACCCTCAACAACCTGCTCCAGATCCGCGAATCCTCTGCCCAACCCGGACTCTACTACGGCATCGACGCCCCCGAGTTCGGCACGCACGCCGCCGGTCAGATCGTCACGCTCGACGGCCCTCCCTCCCTCAATCCCGACCGGATGCGCGTCCGGTACCTCACCCCCAGAGTCACCGCCTTCGGCACCGGCGACGGCGAACCCGTCCCCGCCGATCACTCCGGGCTCTACCGGAATCCGCTGCCCCTCGCCGATGGCTCCCTGATCGCGGTTCACACCGCTGAAACGCGCGCCGACCGCAATGACGGCTCCACCGGCGCCCCCATCTCCCGCTACGATTTCCGACTGAAACGCCTCGCCCCCTCCGCCAACGGTTTCTTCACCCCATCCACCCCCCTCACCCCAGGCATCCGCCAGTCCGTGCGCTACTGGTCCCCCGATGAGCAAGTGGTCTACACCGACGTCCTGATGTGGGAACTGGATCCGGTCGAAGTCCGACCCCGCACACGCCCCACCCCCACCCGCCCTCATCTCCCCGGACCGGAACTCGCCGCGTTTGAAGCGGAGGGGATGGATGTGGCCGCCTTTCAGCGCGTGCTCGAATCCCATGATCTCGGCCTGATCGTCGGACGCGATGTCACCACCCGGGATCGCGCGGATTTCCAACAGCCGTTCAACCTTCGCGTGCCCGGCGGCGTCCAGTCTGTCGGCGCCGGAGGCAAGGTCTACGACGTCACCGCCCTTCAGATCTTCCAAGCGGACCTGATCCGGGGCCTCGGCCTGGTCCGGTCCAATGACACCCCCCGTCCGGGCCGACGCGTCCTGGCCCAACCGATGCACGACCGGGTTGCGCTTCCAGCCCATCCCACCACCCCAGGCGCGGTCGAGTTGGGGGCCGACGGTTCGTTCGCCGCCCTCGTCCCCGCCCGACGCGCCCTCAGCTGGCAGCTGGTGAACGGAACGGAACCCGTCGTGCGCGAACGCTATTGGATCACCGTCCAGCCCGGCGAAATCCGGACCTGCACCAGCTGCCATGGGATCAACACCGCCGACCAGGCGGGCCGGATTGCGCCCACCAACAGTCCCCAGGCCCTGCGCACCCTGCTCTCGGCCTGGAAACGCTCCCGGATCTTCCCCGCCCCGGCGTCGGACGCCGCGCAGCCCCGATTCATTGCCCTCGTCCGCGACGAATCGGGCCAGGCCTACTTCAAGGCCTCCGTCGCCCCGGAACGACCCGTCACTGTGGAAGGTTCCCAGGACCTCAAGGTCTGGTCCCCAGTGACCTCCGGAACCGCACCCCTCGGAATCTTCGAGTTCCAGGTGCCCCGCACGGATCCCGCCCGGTTCTACCGGGTCCGACAATAGAACCGGCAATGGGGTCAGACCCCAACCTTTGACACTTCGGGAAGCGCACGCCGCGGTTTCTTCACCCCAGAGGGCACAGGGAGCACAGAGCAGAGCTGAGGGGATCGGGTGTGAATAGGCTCGGTGCCATCGGATTCTCCCTGCGGTTTCATGATTCGATCGAAGGCCACGAGGCTACCCGGGAATCCCAACAGGATTCCGTCCTCCAGCCCGGGGTTGGATCGCGTCTGCGCGGGCCTCCCCCGGGGAGCTGTCCTCCAACGACCCAACCCCAGAAGTCTCCGACTCTGCATTTCCTTCGTGCCCTTCGTGCCCTTCGTGCCCTTCGTGCCTTCGTGGTGCAAACCGCCTTTCCGTCGGCCCGTAACGGGGAGATCCGGGATCCGCCTTCCCCATTGCGAAATGGCCCCGTTCCGATTCCAGTCGGGCGCGTTCTCCCACTCCCATGAGCCTCCCCCGCATCCTGCAGCGCGGACTGCCCCTGGTCCTCGCCCTCGTCCTGATTCCGCGCCTCTTCACTCCCCAGGCTTCCGCCGCCGCCCCGTCTGAGAACGCGCAAACACCCGCGCGAAACGTGCGGGAAACCACCCACGCCGATCGCACCGACTCGCTCGAAACCAAATGGCGTCTGCTCCAGCAGGCGCACGCGCAACGCGACTTCCGACTCGCCCGCGGATTGCTCGACTCCCTTCGGCAATCGCTGATCTTCGAAGAGCAGGAACAGGCCAGCCTCGGAACACCCGCGCTCCACGCGCAGGACTTCGTCGCCGTCTCCTCCCTGCCCGCTCCCTGGCGGGAATGGGCCCAGGGCTGGGCCTTTGCCAAATCGCTGCAAATCGAGGAACCCGCCGGGGAGGCACGTCACGGGGAACCCGTGGAATGCGTGATGGCTTTCCCCGCCGCCGCCACAACCTCCCTCGCCCGCGAAGTCCGGGTCGCCCGCATCGAAGGCTCACGACTGATCGAGGTGCGAAGTCAGGTCACCGAAGAAATCCGGCGCGGAAACCAACGACAGGGCCGCCTGACCTGGTTCGTCGATTCCGCCGCCCGCGAACGTTCTCACTGGCTGGTGTTCTTTGGAAATCCCGACGCCGAACGGCCCGCTTATCCCTCCGATCTCCGCATAGCGGGCGAAGGAGTGGGACTCGACATCGACAACGAGCATTTCCGCGCCTCGCTTTCGCGGCAGATGGGGCAGCTCGAACGGCTGGTCTACAAACGCGAACACGGCCAGGAACTGTTCGCCGGCGGTGACGGTCATGGCGAGCCGCCGGGCATCGACTGGGCCCACGACTATGTGACCTCGGGTAATTTCCAGAAAATGCGCATCACCAACTGGCCGGAATGTCCGGAGTACGAGGTGATCCGGGGACCGCTTTCCGTCGTCATCCGCCGCTGGGGCTTCCCTTACTCACCAATCCATCCCGTTTTCACGCCGGCCCGGATCCATGTCTTCGTCGAATACCGGTTCTACGCCGGCACACCCTGGTTCCTCAAAACCGGCAGCATGCAGGTGCTGCAGGACACCGAGATCGGATACCTGCGCGACGACGAATGGGTGTTCTCCGGCATGTCCTTCACCGACGGCCTCTGGATGGGTCGCGACGGACGGCTCCACACCGGCACCGTACCCGCCGACCAGACCGGGGATCTCTGGGGCGTGGGATTCTTTCACCGACAGACACGGGACGCCTTCATGGGCTTGTTCCTCGATCACTCCGGGATCAACACCCCGCCCATGGAACATACCGGCGCCCCCATCCTGCATTACAAGTGGCACGGGCATGTCTGGAGCCGGGCTCTGTTCCACGGCGCCACGCTCCGCGCCGGGGCCATTCTCAACCAACGCAACCTCTATCTCACCCTGCCCTTCCCCGAATCAGGCGGCACCGAACGCATCGAATCGCTGCGGCGTCAGGGGACCCACCCGCTCCAACCCACCCCGGCTCCCGTCCCCACCCCTCCCGCGGACAAACCCACACCCACACCCGGCCGCCTGGCCCGTCCCGGGGAAGCCGGCGACAGTCCCATCCCCAAAGCCGCACTCTGGACCGCCCTGGCCGAATGCCGTGACGAACAGCTCTACACCGCCCGACCCAGTATCGTGGACCTCGGACTCGTCGAGGATCTCCGCGTGCGCGGCGACACCGTCCAGGTGGTGATGTCCACGACCGGCCCCGGACGCCCGCGCGTGGGATTCTACAGCTACGGCAGCGGCGGCAATGAGCACCCCATCCGCGACCTGCTGCTCAAGGTTCCCGGAGTCCGGCATGTCGTGGTGGAGGAAAGCCGCGGCCCCGCGTGGACCAGCAACCGGCTCACCGACAATGGCCGCACCCTCCTCGGTCTTCCGAATTCAGCCCCCCGGTAGGCCGTCGCGGAGCGACTGGAGGATGGTAGCCAGGGGCTTCAGTCCCTGGATCCGGTGGGATTTTCCCGTGCGTCGCGGCGCGACGCCTGATTCGGTTCCCTCCAAAACTCCCGCTTCCCAAGCCATCGCCCGCTTCAATCCGCCGCCGCGCGCAGGCACTTGATCGCCATCTCCACCGTGCGCGTCCCGTCCTCCACCCAGATTCCCTGGTCCTGAATGGTGATCTGCAACCGCATCGTCCGCTCGGCCATCGCCGCCAGGGCCTGGCTGTGCGCCGACGGCACCTGCCATACGTTGAGGTTGCGCATCCGGCTCAGCCCGGGTTCCAGCGCCTTCCACCACAGCTCCGTGCTGCTGCTGTAGGTGAACACGCTCATCCGATCCACGCGCGCCGTGGTCCGCAACAACCGCTTCTCGTCCGGCTGCCCGACATCAATCCAGTGCAGGATCCGGCCGGTCGGATCCTTCTGCCAAAGGCTCGGCTCGTCCGGTTCCCACATGTCCTTGGCGAACTCGAGCGGCGGTTGATCGGGATCCGCCGGTGCATTCAGGGCAAACGCCAGCAACCGGACCAGCATCCGTTCATCCGTCTCCGAAGGATGCCGGGCGATGGTCACCGAGTGATCGGCATACACGTTCCGATCCAGATCGGAGAGGTTCAACTGCGCCTTGTAGATGGTTGCCTTGATGGCCATGGCTGATGTTCCGCGGACCAAGCTAACAGCCCCTCCCCGCCAGGGAAACCCCCACCTCATCAACTTCCGCACTCCGGCCGCATCTCCGACGTGTCGGCGCGCGAGGCCCGCTGTGGGAAGGAAAGACAGATTGGACGGCCTGTGGACTGCGGGGACATGTCGCAGCACTCCCAAGGACATTCCCAGCCATCGACTTCGGCCTGTGGACTGCGGCGGCATGACGCCGCTTTGGATTCAACGCGGGCCTGGGATCCGACGAAGGTCGGCGCTCCGGCATCCAGGGGCGATGCGTCGGTGAATCGAAAGCTGCGACATGTCGCAGCACTCCAAACGACCGCCCCCCGCCGCCCCTCTCCTTCTCCCCACCCCGAACTCCGAACTCCGAACCCCGATCTCCGCGCTTCGCTGATGAGCCCGCATTATACCCCCGGCCAGGGCGCCTATTTTGACGTTGTCCCCGAGCCGCCCTAAGCTCGCGCCTGGATGGATGATCTCCTCGCAGCCCGCGTCACAATGGGCTTTTCCCTGGGGTTCCACATCATTTTCGCGGCCATCGGAATGACGATGCCGTTCCTGATGTCGGCAGCTCATTACTTGTACCTCACCCGCAAGGACGCCTCCTACCTCGCGCTGACGAAAATGTGGATGAAGGGCGTCGCCATCCTGTTCGCCGTCGGCGCCGTGTCGGGCACGGTGTTGTCCTTTGAACTGGGACTGCTTTGGCCGGGATTCATGCAGCACGCCGGCGCCATCGTTGGAATGCCATTCTCCTGGGAAGGCACCGCCTTCTTCCTCGAAGCCATCGCCATCGGACTGTTCCTCTACGGCTGGAAACGCATGGATCCCTGGGTCCACTGGGCCGCAGGTCTCATGGTAGGGATCTCGGGCTTCGCCTCGGGAATCTTCGTGGTGGCGGCCAATGCCTGGATGAACTCACCGACCGGGTTCGAATGGGTCGACGGCGCCGCCCGTAACATCGATCCCGTGGCGGCGATGTTCAACCGGGCCTGGCTGCACCAGAGTGTGCACATGCAGCTCGCGGCATTGCAGGCGGTGGGATTCGCGGTCGGCGGGATCCATGCCTGGCTCCTGCTTAGGGGACGCGCCCCGGATCTGAACCTCAAAGCCCTCCGCATCGCCATGACGATCGGAGCGGCGGCGTCGCTGGTGCAACCGATTGCCGGACATTGGGCCGGGGAGCGGGTCGCCGAATTGCAACCCGCCAAACTGGCCGCCATCGAAGGGCATTTCGAAACCAGCCGCCGCGCTCCCCTCACGCTCGGCGGAATCCCGGACGCCGAAACGCGCACCATGAAGTGGGGGGTCCAGATTCCCGGAATGCTCAGCGTGCTGGCCCACCGCGATCCGAACGCCGAAGTGATCGGTCTGGACCGGTTCCCTCGCGAGGAATGGCCGCCCCTGGTCATCGTGCACCTGGCGTTCCAGGTCATGGTGGGCATCGGATCCCTGCTGGCGTTGCTGGGCGGCGCCTACTTCTGGTACCGACGAAAACCCAGGTTCCCGCGCTGGTTCCTGGTGTCCCTGGTCGTCGCCGCGCCGCTCGGCATGATCGCCATCGAGGCGGGCTGGATCGTCACCGAGGTCGGCCGGCAACCCTGGATCCTCTACGGCATCATGAAAACCAGGGACGCCGTCACCCCGGTGCCCGGCATGGTCTATCACCTCGCTCTTTTCATCGTTCTTTACCTCGGACTGGCCGCCGCCACCGCCTGGCTGCTGCACCGCCAGATCCAGGTCGTGCAACGGGAGTACGGAGGCTGAATGATCGACATCCTCATCTTCTTCATCGGCGCCTCCCTCCTGCTCTACGTGGTGCTCGGCGGCTCGGATTTTGGAGCCGGCATTCTCGAACTGCTCCCGGCCGGCTCCCTTCGCGAACGACAGAAGGAGGTCATCAACCGCGCCATGGGACCCGTCTGGGAAGCCAATCACATGTGGATGATCCTGATCGTGGTGATCCTGTTCATGGGGTTCCCCACCATCTTCACCACCCTCATGATCGCCCTGCACATCCCCATGCTCGCCCTGCTGGTCGGGATCGTCGTGCGCGGCGCGGCGTTCACGTTCCGTCACTACGACGCCATCCAGGACGCCCCCTCCCAACGCATCTACACCTGGCTGTTCAGCGGATCGAGTCTGTGGACGGCCTTCTGGCTGGGCATCATCGCCGGCAGTCTCAACCGGGGGATCATCGACCCCGGTGCCCGCGACCCCTGGCAGGCCTACATCGCCCCCTGGTGGGGCGCCTACCCCCTGAGCGTCGGCGCCTTCGTCGCCTGCATCTTTGCCTTTCTCGCCAGCATCTATCTCATCGGCGAAACCCAGGACCCCGACCTGAAACGCCGTTTCCTCCGCCTGGGCGCGCTGTTCAACGGACTGGTAATCCTCGGAGGCGGGATTGTCTTTGCGGCCTCCCTCGGCGAACGGGAAAGCCTCGCCACCGCCTTTCTCCGCAGTCCCTGGAATCTCGCCGTGGTCGGACTCGCCACCGCCCTCTTCGTCGCCCTCTGGTTCCTGGTCACCCACCGCCGCGTCCTGCTCACCCGCGTCGTCGCCGCCGGCCAGGTCGCGCTTATCCTCATCGGCTGGTGCCTGCTCTACGCCCCCGACGCCGTGCTGACCACCCGCGGTCCGCTGAGTTTTTATCAGCAGGCCGCGCCACCCGCCACGCTTCGACAGCTGGTGCTCGCGCTGCTCGTCGGCAGCCTGCTCATCTTTCCCAGTCTCTTCTACCTGCTTCGCGTGTTCAAAGGGTCCCAGGACACCGACGCGGCCTCTCCCGAACCGGGTTCCGCCTTGGGAAACCGGGAATCGAAACGCGACAATCCAGCGTGAGGCGAAGCACGCACCTCAAGCTGCCGCTTTCCCGCCAACGCCCCCTCCTCACCCCGCGCCCGTCCTCCGACCCGCGCCGCACCAAAGCGCCAGAGGGCTGGCGCACTCCATATCGTACCCCCCCATGCCCACCCCCACCTCCACCCGCACGCGGCATCTGGTCCTTGTTTTCGGCGACCAACTCAACCGGTCATCCGCCGCCTTCGACGGATTCGATCCCACCCTCGACGCCGTCTGGATGGCTGAAGTGGCCGAGGAAGGAACCCACGTCTGGTCGCACAAGGCACGGATCGCGGTCTTCCTCAGCGCCATGCGGCACTTCCGTGACGCCCTCCGGCAGGAGGGGACGACGGTCCACTATCGAACCCTCGATGAACCCGGAAACACCGGCACCCTCGCCGGAGAACTCAACGCCGCGATCCTCCGACTCCAGCCGCAACGGCTGATCGCCGTGGACCCGGGGGACTGGCGCGTCCGGGAGTGTCTGCACCGCACCGCCCAGGAACGAGGCGTGCCCCTGGAGATCCGCGCCGACCGCCACTTCCTCTGCTCCTCGGAGGAATTCCACCGCCATGCCGAGGGACGCAAACAACTGCGGATGGAATTCTTCTACCGGGAAATGCGGCGTCGGCACGACGTTCTGATGGAGGGCGACCAACCGGTGGGCGGTGCCTGGAACTTCGACGCCGAGAACCGGGAGAGTTTTGGCAAGGGCGGCCCCGGGAAAGTGCCCCCGCCCACGGCCTTCCCTCCCGATGCCCTGACCCGCGAAGTGCTCGCCCTGGTCGCCTCCCGGTTTTCACAACACCCCGGCAGCCTGGCGCACTTCGATTGGCCCGTAACCCCGGACCAGGCGCGCCGGGCCCTGGAGGACTTCATCACGCATCGACTCCCGGACTTCGGCCGGTTTCAGGATGCCATGTGGGCCCCGCCCGACGGATCACCGCTGCTGCCGGGGATGCCTCACGCGACGTTTCTGTATCACTCGCGACTTTCGGCCGCGATGAACCTGAAACTCCTGGATCCGCGCGAGGTCATCGCCGCTGCCGAGAAGGCCTATCGCGAAGGCCACGCGCCACTCGCTTCCGTGGAGGGTTTCATCCGACAGATCCTCGGCTGGCGCGAGTACGTGCGCGGCGTCTACTGGCGCTTCATGCCCGGGTACCTGGCGAAGAACGAACTCCAAGCCACCGGATCGCTCCCGGACTTCTACTGGACCGGCCGCACCGACCTGAACTGCCTGCGTCAGGTCATCCATCAGACGCTGGAGTTCGGTTATTCCCATCACATCCAGCGGCTCATGGTCACCGGCCTGTACGCCTTGCTGCTGGGCGTGCATCCCGTCGCCGTGCACGAGTGGTATCTCGCGATGTACGTCGACGCCGTCGAATGGGTGGAATTGCCCAACACGCTGGGCATGTCCCAGTACGCGGATGGCGGCGTGATGGCATCGAAGCCCTACATCGCCAGCGGGAAGTACATCCAGCGCATGAGCAACTACTGCGATGGTTGCCGCTACGATCCCGGCGAGGCCACCGGCGACTGTGCCTGTCCCTTCACCACGCTCTACTGGGATTTCCTGATCCGGCACGAACCCTCCCTGCGCCGGAACCAGCGGATGTCGATGCAGTTGAAAAATCTCGATCGCCTGAGTGCTGAACGCCGCCAGCAGATCCGCGAACAAGCCGCCCGTCACCGTTCCTAGCCGACCGCAAGCCTGTGGAGAGCGGCAGCCCCCTGCCGGTTTCCTACCGCGTAAGACCACCCCCACGGTCCCCTCGCCCCTTCGAACCACCCTCACCTCGCCAGCCCCCGAGCACCAGGGGGTGGAGCACTCCATCTCAGGGTGTTCAGCAGGTCGGTCAGTGCCACGGGAAGAACCCTTTTAGGCTAAACCTAAATCGATCATCCAATAAGCGTAGTGGCCCGCGAGATGGCATCGCGGAAGGTTGATTCATGAAGGACAAACCAACCCCCGCCATGACGAAGATCACCAAAAACAAGAGAGCCCGCCCCCACCCCGGCGGTCCAGAACACGCGCCGGGAATCGAGATCTGCCTCGAGTTCACACGCCCCAACGCCGTCATGGTGTTCGTGGCCGGAACCTTCAACGACTGGCACCCCACCGCCAATCCCATGAACGCCCTCGGCGAAGGCCGCTGGATCGTAGAATTACGCCTGCCTCCCGGCCGACACGAATACTGTCTGATCGTGGACGGCGAATGGATCCCCGACCCGCTGGCCGGCGAATGGGCGCCCAATCCGTTTGGAGGCGCCAACTCCGTGCTTCATGTGCCTCCCCCCAAGTAAGGGAAGCCGGGCTCCGCCAAAAGAGGGGACACTCTCGCATCAAGGAGTGCCCCCTCTTCTCTTCATCCCCCCCCTGAAGCCCGCCGACATCGTCCCTCCCTTCACCCCCACGCCCCCACTCCCAGGCCGTCGGTCTCCCCACGCCCTGTCGTTCTCACTCCTCAATTCTGAACAGCATTCCCCCACCCCAGCCCCTTCCGATAACGTAGGATCAATGCAACCCAAATGCCGGCGTCCCCTCCCAACCCTGCTTCTGGCTGCCGCCTTGGGATTATCTCGTTCCGCGGCTGCCGCCGAAATCAAACCGCCAGCCCCGGACGCCCATTGGCCCCTCGCCGGCGGGCTGCGCGATTCGGTCAGTGGCCGATCCCCTGAAACCCACGGAACTCCTCCCACTCCGGCCCCCGGCCCCTCCCTCGCGTTCGGCGGCCGCGGTAACTGGCTCGAAATCGCGGGTGAGCAAACCCCGCGATTCGGCACCGGGGACTTCACCCTCGCTGTCTGGATGCATGTCGACGATCGGGACGACCGGGTTCCCGGGGATTTGATCAGCCAATACGATCCGGCCCGACGACGCGGTTTCATTCTGTCGCTCAAATCGAATCCCGGTGTGACCTCCAACCAGGCCAATTGGCGGCAACTGCAGTTCGGGATCGACGACAACCAGGCATCGTCCTGGCAGGACAGCGGCCGTCCCGGTCAGGCTCTGTTCGCCTTCGCCCTCGCCAGCCACCACGGCGATCTGTTCGCCGGCACCTGCGAACCGGGTCGCGACCAATCCGGACGGGTTTACCGGCTGACCGGAACCACGCAGTGGGTCGACTGCGGAGCGCCCGACCAGGCCAACAGCGTCACCTCGCTCGCTACCCACCAGGGCAACCTCTATGCGGGCACCGGCAAGTACCGGGTCGCCGGGTCGGCCCTGCCGGAGTCGGAAAACACCCGGCTGGGCGGCCGCGTTCTCCGCTACGCAGGCGGCACGAACTGGATCGACTGCGGCCAACTCCCGAACACCGAGGCGGTCGGCGGCATGGTGTCGTTCCAGGGTCGGCTCCATGCCTCGTCCCTCTACAAACCCGCCGGATTCTTCCGGCACGAGGGCGGCACCCGATGGACGGACTGCGGGACACCTGCGGGCATCCGGGTGGTTTCATTGACCGTTCACGACGGCTTCCTCTACGCCGGCAGTTATGACGTCGGGAAAGTCTTCCGGTACGACGGCCGGGAATGGCTCGACTGCGGGCAGGTGGGGGATGGCAACACCCAGACCTACTCCTTCACCTCCCACGAAGGACAACTGCTCGTCGGGACCTGGCCCAGCGGACGGGTGTACCGGTTGGAACAACCCGGCCGCTGGACAGACCTCGGAAGACTGGGCAACGAACTCGAGGTCATGGGCATGGTGGTTCATAACGGGCGATTGATCGCCGGCACCCTGCCGCTGGCCGAGGTCCACTCGTATGAAGCCGACGGCTCCTGGAAGCGCCTCCAACAACTCGATGCCACGCCCGACGTGAAGTATCGCCGCGCCTGGACCATGGCCGAGCACGACGGCCGGCTTTACTGCTCCACCCTGCCCTCGGGAAAAGTGTTCAGCTTCCAGGCCGGCTGCCAGGCCACCGCTCCCCAACCCGTGTCGACCGGCTGGCATCACGTCGCCGCCCAACGAAAGGGCGACCGCCTGCGTCTTTACCTCGACGGAAGGCAGGTCGCCGAAAGCCGGACCTTCGACGGGACCGTATTCAATCTGGAGACCCAGGCCCCGCTCCGCCTGGGCGCCGGCCCCACCGGCACCTTCCAGGGCCGCCTCGCCGACCTGCGCATGTACCGAAAAGCACTCTCGCCCGTGGAGATGGCCCCTTTGGTTGCCACACCCCCACAGCCCTGACGTCTGACCGGCTGTACCCGCGCCTGATCCACGAAACCAACCAAACCCTGAACCAATCAGGAACGTTCCAATGGGGTCGCGTCTAAATTGTTGGTTCTGCCGCAAAGAGGGGAGTTTTTCAGCAGGGTCCGGAGGGCGGTTTTGACCCCGCTGCGTAACCGGCCACGGTATCTCCTCCCGGCGGTCTAGGAACGGGGCCGCCCTTTTGTTCTCCGGACGACGGTGGAACCGGCCTTTGCCTCCACGCTGTCCCGCCTGCCTCCTGCGAAAAGCGGGTTTGGAGCCCGCTCTTCCCCTAATTTTCTACACCATCACCGCTTCGGCCATGACGTCCTGCGCCGCGGCCGCGCTATTCACCCACGCCTCCCGTCGCAGCCACCGTTTGATGTTGCACGCCGCTCCCGTGAACCACGCCTGGAGTCTGACCTTCAACAGTCCCCGGTAGCGCGCTCGCCGCAGTCCGTGGGCCCTCACCAATTCACTCTGCGTTCCCTCCACCGCCGCACGGTGGCGCATGCGCTCCTGAAACGCTTCGGTCTTCTGCTCGATCCGGCGCGCCTGCAGGGCCGAGTGGTGTTCCCCCACCACAACGCTCCTGTGCTTCTGGTCCTTTCCCAGACAGCGCTCACGCAACTCGCAGCCGCTGCACGTGGTCTTGTTCCACTCGAATCGGTACTGCGCCGCCCGGTCGTTCTTTTCGCCATCCAACCGACTGCATTGGTCGTTGGGTTTGCCCGCCGGACAGGTCGCCTGGCGTTGTTCCACCTCCACCCTGAAATCCTCCACCGTGAAGTGACCCGGGCCGCGTCTCGGTGCCGATTGCACGGGACCGATGAGTTCCCGGCCCTGGGCGGAGGCTTCGACCAGCTTTGCCGCCGAAAGGTACGCCCCGTCGACATAGAGCACGGGCGGCACCTCCAGGCCCAAATCGGACTGCGCCTGAGCGATCAGTTCACTGCCAGCCTCGTCGCTGTGGTGGGCCGGTTGGATGGCGATCGCGGTGATGAAGTTGCGCGTGGGTTCCCCCTTCTCAAGCGGACTCTCGACCACCGTCTCAGCCACCTGCGCCTTGTAACCCACATGGGCTTTGGCTTCACCCCCCTGGACCTTGACCCCATACGTGGCGTCCGGATCGAGGGGGTTCTGGACCCGGGCCGAATCGATCTCCCCCTTGCGTCGCGGGCGTGCCACCCCGGCCTCCAGAATGAACTGCTCGTCGAAAACTCGTTTCAACAACTGGGCGTCCTTTCCTGCAGCCAGCTCCGGATGTTCCTTCAACCACGCCAGAATGCGCGCGGCATCGCTGCCGGCCTCCACCATCTTGGAACCGAGCACCTCCTGGCTTGCCTGGTAATCGAGCTTGTTCTCGACGTAGCGGCTCCACCACTCGACCCAGCCTTCCGGACGGGCCGACTCGCAGTCCAGCTGATCGGCCATCTCCAGGAGCGCCAGGCGCAGGGTTTGCCGAATCCCCTCAACGCGGCTCATCCGGCTGACCAACCCGAAGACCTGCGTCGAATCCAACCGCTGGCGG
>CAYZAE010000083.1:0-23132 GCA_964476125.1 uncultured Verrucomicrobiota bacterium
TGGGAGCCACGTGCCGGGACGTGGACGCGTTTCTGGTCCGGCGCGGCGAGGTGACGTCGCCGATGCTGAAGGTGAAGTTGTTCCGGGAGGGGATGGAGTGGGTGGATCGTTTGAAGGCGCTGGGGGCCAGGGTTCGTGAGCGTGCGGAGACCCTGGATGCCGAGTTGCGCGCGCAGAATCCGCGTTGGGAATCCGCGCCGCCGGCCGGTGGGGCGGGACGTTTGCAGGCGCTGGGACTCGATCGGTTGGAGGAGATTTACAGGGTTTTGAGCTATGTGGCCCGATGGTCGGAGCAGATCGAGGACCGTGTGGTCCGGCTGGCGGGTGTCTGAGCCGGGGCTTATCGGGGGGAGAAGCCGGACTGGTAAGCGAGGCTGGGTTGGCGTGGATGCTTGCCAGTCCCGTCGCGGCAGGTAGGTTCCGGCGCCGTTGCCGCGGTTGCGGCCCTCCCGCCCGGGGGGGCTGCCGAAAAAGTTCCCATCCATGATCGTGAAAAGCATTCCCGCACTTCCTGAACACCCCGACCTTTTCCTGCGTCGCCACATCGGCCCAAGGCCCGAGGAGATCACGTCGATGGCCCAGTGCTGCGGATTCGAGTCGATGGCGGAGTTGGCGAACGCGGCGGTCCCGGAGGCGATCCGGCTGGGTCGTCCGATGGCTCTGCCGGCGCCGCTGCGCGAGGCGGAGGCTCTGGCGAGGCTGCGGACCCTGGCGCAGAAGAACCGTGTGGTCCGGTCGTTCATCGGCATGGGTTATTACGGAACGATCGTTCCGCCGGTGATCCAGCGGAACATTCTCGAGAACCCGGGATGGTACACGCAGTACACCCCGTATCAGTCCGAGATTTCCCAGGGGCGTCTTGAGGGGTTGCTCAATTTCCAGACGGTCGTCTGTGATCTGACCGGGCTGGAGATCTCGAATGCGTCCCTGCTCGACGAGGCCACGGCCTGCGCCGAGGCGATGATGATGTGCCACCGGATCAAGGCCGGCGAGGGTCTGGGCGCGGGGGGCGCGGCGCGGGAGACCTTCGTGGTGGCGTCCAATGTGCATCCGCAGAATCTGGATGTCGTGCGCACGCGGGCGGAGGCGCTGGGCGTGAGGATCGAGGTGGCCGATCCCGCGTCGATGACGTTCAGTCCCGAGGTTTTCGGGGTGTTGGTCCAGTATCCCGCGACCGATGGGACGGTGGAGGATCTGTCCGGTCTCGTGGAACGCGCGCATGCCGCGGGGGCGATGGTGGTGGTTGCCACGGATCTGCTTGCCCTCACGCTGCTCCGTTCCCCTGGCGAACTGGGGGCGGATGTGGCGGTGGGCTGCGCGCAGCGATTTGGGGTGCCGCCCGGGTTCGGGGGGCCGCATGCGGCGTTTTTCGCGACCCGGGATTCCTTCCGTCGCGGATTGCCCGGGCGGTTGGTGGGGGTGTCGAAGGATTCCCGGGGGCGTCCGGCGCTTCGGTTGTCGCTGGGCACGCGGGAGCAGCACATCCGTCGGGAGAAGGCGACTTCGAACATCTGCACGGCGCAGGCGCTGCTCGCGAACATGGCGATGGCCTATGCCTGCTACCATGGACCGGCCGGCCTCAAGGCCATTGCGGAACGTGTTCATGAGCTGACGGGGCGGCTGGCGGCGGGGCTGGCGCGACTGGGCTTGAAGGTGCTCAATCCGACCTTTTTCGACACGCTGACGGTGGAGGTGGCGGAGGCTTCGGGGGTGCTCGCGAAGGCCCGGGAGCTGGGGGTGAACCTCCGGCCCGTCGATGCGCGCCGGGTGGGGTTGTCGCTGGACGAAGCCACCACGGCGGGCGAGGTCGATCTGCTCCTGCGAATCTTCCAGGGCGGGGCCTCGCCCGGTTTCGGGGTGGCGGATCTTGCGCCCGTGCCGGTGGCGATTCCCCGCCGGACCACGCCGTTCCTGGGGCATCCTGTTTTCAACCGCTACCAGAGCGAAACCGAGATGCAGCGGTACCTGCGCCGACTCGAGTCCCGGGATCTTTCGCTGTGTCACAGCATGATTCCGCTGGGCTCCTGCACCATGAAGCTCAATTCGGCGGCGGAAATGTTTCCGGTGACCTGGCCGGAATTCTCGGAGCTTCATCCCTTCGCGCCGGCCGACCAGACCGAGGGTTATCGCGAGCTGTTCCGGGAGCTGGAGGCGTGGTTGGGGGAGGCGACGGGTTTTGCCGGGGTTTCGCTCCAGCCGAATGCGGGGTCGCAGGGCGAATACGCGGGGTTGCTGGTGATCCGGGCGTGGCATCGGAGCCGGGGCGAGGGTCATCGGACGGTGTGCCTGATCCCGACCAGCGCGCACGGCACCAATCCGGCCAGCGCGGCGATGGCGGCCATGAAGGTGGTGCCGGTGGCGTGCGACGCGCAGGGCAACATCGACCTGGAGGATCTGCGCAAGAACCTCGCGGTGCACGGCCCCAACCTGGCCTGCCTGATGGTCACCTACCCGAGCACCCACGGGGTGTTCGAGACCTCGATCCGGGACATCTGCCAGATGGTGCACGAGGCGGGTGGCCAGGTGTACATGGACGGCGCCAACATGAATGCGCAGGTGGGCCTGACGAGTCCCGGGGCCATCGGGGCGGATGTCTGCCACCTGAATCTCCACAAGACGTTCTGCATCCCGCACGGCGGGGGCGGCCCGGGCGTCGGCCCGATCTGCGTGGCCGCGCACCTGGTGGATTTCCTGCCGGGCCATGTGGTGGTGAATCCGGGCGGCAAGTCGGCGATCGGCGCGGTGAGCGCGGCGCCCTGGGGCAGCGCGGGAATCCTGGCCATTCCGTGGATGTACATCGCCATGATGGGTGCCGAAGGGCTGACCGAGGCCACGCGCGCCGCAATTCTCAACGCGAACTACGTCTCCAAGCGGCTCGAAAACCATTTCCCCACCCTTTACCGGGGACCGGGCGGTGTGGTGGCGCACGAGTGCATCCTGGATCTGCGCGGTTTCAAGACGGTGACCGCCGAGGACGTGGCGAAGCGGCTCATGGACTACGGATTCCATGCGCCCACGCTGAGCTGGCCGGTGGCGGGCACGCTGATGGTGGAGCCGACGGAATCGGAGCCGCTGGTGGAGCTCGACCGGTTCTGCGATGCCATGATCGCCATCCACGGCGAGATTCTCGAGATCGAGCGCGGCGCGGCGGATCCACGGAACAACCTTCTCAAGAACGCGCCGCACACCGCGGATCAGGTGACGGCCGATTCGTGGGACCGGCCTTATTCCCGCGAACGCGCCGCCTTTCCGGTTCCCGGTTTGCGCGACTGGAAGTTCTGGCCGGCGGTGGGCCGCGTGGACAACGTGTACGGGGACCGCAATCTGGTTTGTTCCTGCGTCGGCATGGAGGCTTACCGGACCGAGTCCTGATGCGGCGAGGGGGCGGGGTTCAGGGGGCCGGTCGAACCCTTGGGGCCGGCCCGGATGACTCCCCATTCCGGTGGAATCGGTGCGAACCACGGTTCATCCGCGGATTGCTCCGGGCGTCCTGAACGCGGAGAAAGGGCGGGAGGATGCTCAACCGAATCTGGCTGGGAATGCTGTTGGCGGCGATGGCGGCGGCGGGCGTGACGGGAAACGTGCGCGCCGCGGTCGATGCGTCGATCAAGGGAGCCGAGACGGCGGTTTCCCTGGCCTTCGGATTGGTGGGGGTGATGGCCCTCTGGCTGGGCATCATGCGGCTTGCCGAGTGTTCGGGTCTGGTGACCCACCTGGCGCGCAGCCTCCGTCCGCTGCTTGTCCGCCTCTTTCCCGGGGTGCCCGCGGACCATCCGGCGATGGGATCGATGGTGCTGAACATCGCCGCGAACATGCTGGGGCTGACCAATGCGGCGACCCCGCTGGGGTTGCGCGCCATGCGCGACCTGGAGCGGCTCAACCCGACTCCGGGCACCGCGACCAACGCCATGTGCACCTTCCTGGCGATCAACACGGGGTCCGTTCAATTGATCCCGGCCTCCGCGATTGCCGTGCTCGCCGCCGCCGGATCCGTCAATCCCACCGCCATCGTGGGCTCCGCCCTGGTGGCCACGACCTTTTCCTCGGCCGCGGGACTGCTCGCGGTGAAATTCCTCGAACGATTGAAGGCGTTCCGGCTGACCTCGCCGGCGTCGACGGCGTTGACGTCCGGGCAACCTTCGCCAAGGACCGGCATCGCCGGCGGATCTGACGGCGAGGAGCACAGCGACGGCGCGGCGGCGAGGGGCCTCACGGCCGGGCGGCCGGTGACCGGTGGGGGGTGGGCGCTGCTGGTGGCGGTGATGGCGGGTTTCGTTTGGCTGGCGCTGGTTCAGGCGAATCCGCAATGGATCGGCCGCGTTGCGGACCCGGCCACGGCGGGGCAGGCTCTTTGGATCCGGCTTTTGAACTCGGTGTCCCTGCTGGCGATTCCGTTTCTTCTGACGGCCTTTCCGCTGTATGCGGCCCTGCGTGGGGTGGCGGTTTACGAGGAGTTCGTGGAGGGCGCGAAGGAGGGTTTCCAGGTGGCGATCCGGATCATTCCGTTTTTGGTGGCGATGCTGGTGGCCATCGGGTTTCTGCGCGGTGCCGGGGCGATCGAGGCGTTCACCGATTGGCTGCGCGGGCCTCTTGCGGCGATCGGGTTTCCCGCGGAACTGCTTCCCATCTCGCTCATCCGCCCGCTGAGTGGCAGCGCGTCGCTGGCAGCTCTGGGGGATCTGGTGAAGACCTTCGGTCCTGACAGCCTGCTGGCCCGTTCGGGAGCGACGATTTTCGGAAGCACCGAAACGACCTTCTACGTCATTGCGGTTTACTTCGGTTCGGTGGGAATCCGCCGCACCCGCCACGCGGTGTGGGCGGGACTGATCGCCGATGCCACCGGCATCGTGGCGTCGGTGGTGGTGTGCCGGGCGATGTTCGGCTGAAATCCTCGTGGCGACCCGGCACGGGAGCGGGCAGGATGCCGCGCATCATGTCCACGAACCCGGATTCAGAGGTGTCGCAGGGGATCAGCCGTCGGCGGTTTTTCGGGACGGGAGCCCTGGGGACCCTGGCGGCGGGGTTTGGATTTCGGGCCGCGGGAGTGGAGGCGTTGGGTCGCAAGGGACCGGCGCGGCTTCGCCTCAGTCTGGCCGCCTATTCCTTCCGTGATTTTTTCAAGGACCAGCCGAACGGGAAGGAGCCGAAGGGTGCGGCGATCCGGCCCATGGACATGCCCGGGTTCATCGACTACTGCGCGGCGCAGGGGTGTGACGGGGCGGAGTTGACGGCCTATTATTTCCCGAAGGAACTGACGCCTGAACTTCTCCTGGGCCTTCGGCGACACGCCTTTCTCCGGGGTGTTTCGGTGAGTGGTTCGGCGGTGGGAAACACGTTCACGCTGCCCGCGGGACCCCGGCGCGAGCGCGAGGTGGCCGCGGTGAAACAGTGGATTGAACACGCGCGGGTGCTTGGCGCGCCGCATATCCGGGTGTTTGCCGGCGGGTTGGAAGGACAGACCCAGGCGGAGGCGCGAAAGAACTGCATTGAGGCGCTGGAGGAATGCGGCGAGGCGGCGGGGCGGGCGGGGGTGTTTCTGGGCATTGAAAACCACGGCGGGATCGTGGCGGAGGCAGACGAGCTGCTGGCGATCGTGCGGGCGGTGAAGAATCCGTGGGTGGGCATCAATCTCGACACCGGCAATTTCCACTCGGAGGACCCGTACGCGGACCTTGCGAAGTGCGCTCCGTACGCGGTCAATGTGCAGGTGAAGGTCGAGCTCCGGCGCAAGGGGGCGAAGGCGGAGGCCACCGATCTCGGGCGCATCGTGGGCCTTTTGCGGGACTCGGGTTACCAGGGGTGGGTGGCGCTGGAGTATGAGTCGGCCGAGGATCCGTACCTGGCCGTGCCCAGGCATCTGGAGGCGTTGGGCCGGGCCATGCGCCAGGGGTGATGTGCGCCTTGTTCACGCCCTTGCGCTCGCCGCCGCCACCGGAAGCCGGCGCGGTGGGTGATCCCGGACATTCCACGGATTCCACGGTCATCCCTTCCTGCCGATGTCGCCTGTCCTGATCCTGAGCTGTATCGCGGGTTATTTTGCCTTCCTGCTCGGCATCGCCTGGTACACCAGCCGGGGTGCGGGCAATGCCGCCTATTTCCTGGGGAACCGCGCCTCGCCCTGGTACGCGGTCGCGTTCGGGTTGATTGGCGACTCGCTCTCCGGGGTGACCTTCATCTCGGTTCCCGGCCGGGTGCGCGACGGACAATTCGCCTATCTGCAGACGGTGCTGGGCTACGTCGCGGGCTATGTGGTCATCGCGGAGGTCCTGCTGCCGCTCTACTACCGGCTTCGACTGACCTCGATCTACGGCTATCTCGAATCGCGTCTCGGCCGGGCGGCGCAGCGGACCGGGGCCTCCTTTTTTCTGCTGTCCCGGCTGCTGGGCGCGGCGGCGCGGCTTTATCTTGCGGCGGGCATTGCGCAGCGGTTCATCTTCGATGCCTGGGGCGTTCCCTTCTGGGCCAGTGTGTCCGGCATCATCCTGCTGATTCTGGCGTACACCTACCGGGGCGGCATCAAGACCCTGGTCTGGACCGACACCTTTCAGTCCGCATTTTTGCTGCTCGGACTGTTTCTTTCCGTGGGCGTGATCGTGAGCCGGCTGGATCTGGGTTGGTCGGGGTTGCGGGAGGTGGTTTGGAGCGGGCCGTACAGCCGGGTGTTTGTCTGGGAATGGGCGCCGGCTTCGAGCTTCTGGAAGGAGTTCATCGGGGGTGCGTTCATCGCGATCTGCATGACCGGGCTCGATCAGAACATGATGCAGAAGAACCTCAGCTGCCGTTCCCTGGCGGAGGCCCAGCGGAACATCCGGTGGTTCTCGGTCGTCGTGGTCCTGGTGAACGCGGTGTTTCTCGCCCTCGGCGCGTTGCTCTACGAGTACGCGCGGGTGCGCGGCGTGGCCACGCCCGCAAAGACTGATCTTCTCTTCCCCACCCTCGCTCTTCAGCACCTGGGCGGTTTTGCCTCGGTGGTGTTCCTGCTCGGGCTCACTGCGGCGACCTTCTCGAGCGCGGACTCGGTGCTGACCACGCTGACGACGTCCTTTTGCGTGGATATTCTCGGGACGGAGCGACGGTTGGATTTGACCGAGGAGGGCCGGACGCGGTTGCGCCACGTGTTCCATCTGGTTTTTGCCGTCCTGCTGCTGGGGGCGATCCTGTTGTTCCAGGCGTGGGCCAGTGACGCGGTGATCGCGCTGGTGCTGAAGATCGCGGGGTACACCTACGGGCCGCTGCTGGGACTGTTCGCGTTTGGTTTGTTGACGCGGCGCACGGTTCGGGGCGGGTGGGTGCCGGTCGTGGCGCTGCTGGCTCCGGCCATTTGCGCGTGGCTCGACCTGAATTCATCGACGCTCTTGGGCGGATACCGGTTTGGCAACGAATTGCTCCTGATGAACGGAGCTCTGACCTTTGCGGGGTTGGTGCTCGCGAGTGGTTCCGCCCCGGAGCGCGGCGAGGTGGAAGCTTAGGGCGGTGGTCGGCTGTCGTTGGTTGATGGGCGGCCGTCAAAACGACGCCTTCAAAGCGGTGGGCGCGACTGGCAGTCTTTTTCGCGATGAAGCTGAAGCACGGGGAGGTCATGCCGGTGGCGCTTTCGATCGCGGGTTCCGACAGCGGTGGAGGGGCGGGGATTCAGGCGGATCTCAGGACTTTTGCGGCCTTCGGCGTTCATGGGTTGACCGCGCTCACCTGTGTGACGGCGCAGAATCCCCAGGGAGTGCTAGGGGTTCAGGCGATGCGGACTTCTTTGGTGCGGGCGCAGATCGAGGCCGTTTGGGGCCCCTTCCGGCCGGGGGCGGTGAAGACGGGCATGTTGTATTCGGCCTCGATCATCCGGGAGGTGGTGGAGGCGATGGAGGGGGTGGGACGGGGAGTTCCGCTGGTGGTGGATCCGGTCATGATCGCGACGAGCGGGGCGAATCTGCTGCAATCCGCCGCATTCCGGATTTTACGTGACCGCCTGCTGCCCCGAGCGACGCTGGCCACCCCCAATCTGGACGAATTAAGCCTGCTGACAGGGCGCCCCATTCGGAGTGTGGAGCAGTTGCGGGGTGCGGCGCGGGAACTGCGCGAGCGGTGCGGTTGTGCGGTGCTGGCGAAGGGCGGTCACCTGAAGGGGAGCGAGGCGGTGGACATTCTTTGGGATGGCCGCGAGGAGTGGATGCTGACCGCGACCCGGGTGGTGGGCGTCTCGACGCATGGGACCGGATGCACCTATTCGGCGGCCATTGCGGCCGGGTTGGCGCGGGGTTGGGGTTTGGTGGAGGCGGTCCGCGAAGCGAAGGATTACATCACGCAGGCGATCGGGGATTCGCGTCGGGCGGGGGGCTGCTGGGTGCTGGGGCATTCCCGGAACGCATGGAAATCGAGCGGAAAAGGCTTAAGGAAGGCGGTCCAGTCGCCTTGACAGCCCAAGCTGGTCCCTCATATTTGCCGCCCACGGCGGGGTTCACCAACCGCCGGGGGCTCGACTGATCTAGGAACCAACACCTAATAACAACTATTTATGCTGAATAACTCCAAGGCTCTCTCGCTGCTCGCGGCGCTGAGTGCTGCTCTCGTCATCACGGGCTGTTGCTCGACGACGACGGCGAAATCGTCCGCTCGTTCGAGCTATGGCTCGAGCAGCACGGCGAAGGTCTCGAAGCCCGCTCCTGCTCCTGCTCCTGCCAAGTCCACTCCTGCTCCTGCCCCGGCTCCCGCGCCGGCCCGTTCCGCCGGCGGATACGGCCCGTCGCACACCTCGTTCGAGGAGGGTGGCAACAAGTTTGTCCGCGGTTCGATGGCGTTCCCGACCGGCCTCAAGGAGAGCAGCGGCCTGCTTCTCGAGAAGGTGGTTCCGGCGGAAGTGCTGGTCGGCAAGCCGTTCAGCTACGAGTACAAGGTCATCAACCTGACCGATTACACCCTTTCCGATGTCTCGGTCACCGATCGCGTGACGGACAATTTCCGCACCTCCGACTCCTCCCCCAAGGCGGATGCCGTGAATGGCGGAGTGGCCAGCTGGAAGGTCGGCACCCTCGGGCCGCGCGAGACCAAGACCATCAAGGTCATGGGCAGCGCCTCCTCCGAAGGCACCGTCACCACCTGCGGATGGGCCACCTACAGCCCGATCCTCTGCGAACCCATCAAGGTCGTGAAGCCCGCGCTCGAGCTCGTGAAGACGATGCCCGCGCAGGTCACCCAGTGTGATCCCATCCCGGTCAAGCTCGTGGTCAAGAACTCCGGCAGCAGCCGGCTGACCGCGGTCAAGGTCACCGACACCCTGCCTTCCGGTCTCACCACGGACGCGGGCCAGAGCTCGGTCTCCTTTGACGCCGGCAACCTGAACCCTGGCGAATCGAAGGAATTCTCCTTCAACGCCAAGGCCGCCAAGACCGGCAAGTACGCGAATCCCGCGAAGGCCACCAGCGCCCAGGGCGTGGACGCCGCCGCCGAGGCTTCCGTCATGGTGGTGAAGCCCGTGCTGAGCATCGCCTGCATCACCCCGGCTCCGAAGGGCACGATCCTCGACCAGCAGTACGTTGAATTCATCGGTCGTCCGTTCGAAGTGTGCTGGGAAGTGAAGAACACCGGCGACTCCGCTTCCGCCGCGACCACGGTTTCGCTGCCCGTTCCGGCCGGCCTGACCTTCCGTTCCGCCACCGAGGGCGGCGCCAACAACGCGGGCACCGTCACCTGGAACGTCGGCTCGCTCGCCGCCGGTGCCAGCAAGAAGGTTTGCGCGACGTTCTCCGGTTCGACCGGTGGCACGTACAACTTCAGCGCCGCCGCCAAGGGCACCTGCGCCGAACCCGTCAACACGGCCTGCAGCGTGTTCATCCAGGGCATCAACGCGATCCTCGTCGAAGTCGTCGATGATCCTGATCCGATCGAAGTCGGTGGCACCACGACCTACAAGGTCGAGGTCACCAACCAGGGCGGCGGTCTCGACCTGCTCGACGTCTCGATCAAGGCGACCTTCCCCGACGAACTCGAGCCCCAGGCTCCGTCGAACGGCGGCGTGGTCTCCGGCAAGTCGGTCACCTGGCCGACCGTGGCGAACCTCCCGCTCAAGGCGAAGCTCAGCTACACGGTCAAGGGCAAGGGTCTGAAGGCCGGCGACGCCCGCCTCAAGGTCGACGTGACCACCAAGGCGCGTCAGACGCCGATCGTCGAACTCGAGTCGACCACGGTGTACTGATCCACACCTGATCCCGATTCCTCCAGGGCGGGCTGACCGAAAGGTCAGCCCGCCTTTTTGTTGTCGAACAGAATCCGATCTTTCCGCCGGTCAGGGCGCGGGCGGTTCGATGGCCCGCCCGGCTCGCAGGTATTCCCAAAGAGCCCGCAGAGTTTTCGGCCCGTCGCCCCCATAGACGTCAGCCAGGGCGCTGTTGCCGTCCTCGTCGAAGTAGAGGGGCATCTTGGTGTCCGGTTCGATGCTCTGGGGATTGCGAACCCAGCGTGTGAAGTAGTCCGGGAGCAGGCGTTCGGCGACGTGGCTGAAGTTGATCCCCGGCGCTTCGAACACGGCGCTCGCGCCCATCGGGCCGACCGCGTGGCAGGTGACACAGGCCAGGCCGCCGTTGGCCGAGGCCAGCTTTCGTCCCATCACCGCAGCCTCGGGGTCCGCCGCCGGCTCGGCGGGCGAGCTCGGGGGCAGACCGTGACGGGCGGCAAGGCCTTCGGGAAGGAGGGATGCCAGCGCAGGGAAGGCGGGCATTCGGGCGGGAAGCCAGGGGCGTGGCTTTTCGGTGATCTCCCCCTTCAGCAGACGGTGGGTCCATTCGGGACGCAGCTTCTCGCCAACCCAGTGAAGGCTTGGCGTTCCGGGGGTGCCTGCGGCATGGCAGCTTTGGCAGCGTCCCTCCTTGAGCCAGCGTTCGGCGAACTCCGCGGGCACATGACGGCCCAGCGAGGCGCGGTCGGTCGCCCCGAAGGCCCGGAGGTCCGCAAGTTCCCCGGGGTTGAAGGAATAACGGGGGGCCGTGGGCGAGGCGTCCGGGGCCGGTGACGAATCCAGGCAGCCCCGGGTCCAGCGGTCGGGTGGCAGTTGCGATAGCGCCCTGGCTTGGGAGCGATCGGTGGCCGGGCCTTCGTGGCATCGAAGGCAACCCTTGGTCTCCACGAGATTCTTGCCCCGCGCGATGAGTTCCGGGGCGGCTTGGAGGGGGGACGGATCCGGGGGAGCCAGTCGGGCCTCCGTGGACTGCGGGGAGGCTGTCGGATCGGCCAGCAGCCAGGCGGCGAGATGCCGGGCTTCCTCCGCGGACAACTGGAACTGAGGCATGCCCGTCCATCGATGACGCGCCGAGGGGTTCCGCAGGAAGAGAGGAAGGTTTCCGGAGGCGCCGACGAATCGTTCGCCCAGGCGATGGAGGGAGATTCGAGTCGGATCCGCGGCCTCGCCGGGGAGGGTATGGCAGGCGCCGCAGCGAAGTCGTTCGCCCAGGGCGCGACCGATGCCGGGTTGTCCGGGTTCGAAAAGTGGGATGGCGGACGCTCGCTGGGTGCTCAACCAGGCGGCGATGGCCGAGGCCTCGGCTTGGGCCTCGGGCCCCCGGAGAAGCTGCGGCATCGAGCCGTGGGGAGTGGCTGTCCGGGGCTCCAGCACCTGGGACTGGATCCAGGCCTGGGTTCGGAAATGGCCGAGGTCATCGAACCGGGGGGCATCCATGCCGAGTTCGGGGACGGGTGTCGGGACTTCCGGGGCATGGCACTTGCCGCAGCGAAATTTGAGAAACAGGGCCCTGCCGCGGAGGCGCGAGGCGTCCGCGTCAGGCGACGTGGTCGGATCCTGAGGCGCCTGGAGGACGGTGTTGGGGATCGGCCCGAGCGGCAATCCGCGCCCCTGCCAGTCGAGACGGAGTTGGATCGGTTCGTGGTTCGTGCGACGCAATGTGGCCTGGAGGGAGTTGGTTCCTTTGCGAAGTCGGACGGGTTCGGAGAGCGCGCCTGGGAGCAGGCGGACGGGGGCGCCATTGATTTCGAGCGCGAAGGCGGGCAGGGCGTTGGGAGGTTCGACTTGAAACCGGAAGTCGCCCCGGAGATCGGCGGCGATTGTCCCGGACCAGGTGGCGGTGAATGGGCCGGGGGGGAGAAGCGGATGGGGGGTGGCGTGGTCGCCGACGCGCAGGCAGAGGTTGGAGGTGTTTTGGTACGCCACGGCCCCCGCGCCGTTGTCGAGACGCAGCGCGAGCTCCGACCGGACGTCGGGCAGAGCCAGCGCCGCGGTGGTGACGAGTCCGAGGCGGAGCGCGTCCTGCGCACGGCTGGGAATTCGCGGGAGGTTGTTCATTCGGAGATGTCCTCGGTGACGGCTGCGGAGGGTTTTCCGCGGTGGCCACGGTTGCTTTCGGGGAGAAGGACGAGACAGGCGATCCCGATCATGGCGGCGGAGATCCAGCCGAGGGTGGGCAGGCTCAGCACGCCGAGCAGCTGAAACGCCGCGATGGGGGCGAGCACGCCGCGGATGCCGGTGAAGAAGGTGTGCACGGACATGTAATCCGCGACGCGGTCCGGGGGTGAGAATTTGGTGACCCACAGACTCCAGGCGACGTCCCCTCCGGCGTTGGAAATGCCGAAGACCAGGGAGCCGGCGACGAGGCCGAAGGTGCTGCCGGTGGTGAAGAACGAGAGGATGCCGATCATGAACCCAAGGTTGAGCACGATGCGGAGGACGAAGAAATTGACGCGATCGAAGAGCCATCCCCAGACCGGGCTCATGACCAGACGGGCGACGTTGGGAATCACGCCGGTGTAGAGGGCGATCTCGGCCGGGGCCAGGCGGAGGGGGTAGCGGTCGCTGCCCAGGTACTCGACCCGGAGCGGCAGCATCATGAGGTTGGCGAATCCCATGAGCATCCAGGCGATCAGGGTCTGTCGGAACACGGCGTCCTCGCGGAAGAAGCGGAGGGCGCGCAGGGGGTGGGTGCCGCCGTTGTCGGCGATGACGGAAGCCGGGCAGCGGCGGACGAGGCAGGCGGCGGTGGCGGCGGCGGCGGCGAAAGCCAGGAGAAGCCAGCGGAACCGCTCGAGATGTCCGTCGAGCAGGTATCCCCCGAGTTTGGCGAAGAGGGCAGCGGTGAGGATCCGGATCATCACGGTGCGTGAGAACAGGCGACCCCGTTGATCAGCGGGGTAGTTCTCCTGGTAGATCGCGGTGAGCAACGGGATGGCCGAGGCGAGGGCGGCCATGCCGGCGAGACCGCCGATGATGAAGCAGGGAAGCACCGGAAAGAGGGCCGTCGCGAGAAACGCGGCGGCTCCGCCCCAGAGCAGCCGGGAGGCGGCCAGGTTCGGGGGCAGGCCGCTGCGGGCCACCCAGGTGACCACCAGCGGTGAAAGGAGCAGCCCGAAGCTGGTGCCTCCGGCGATCAGGGCCTTGGCGGTGGCCCCGGCCTGGAACCAGCGCAGCGCGATCAGCAGCAGGAAGGTGGATCCCGCCGTTTCAAGAATGCCGTGGGTGACGGCCCGCCACCGCTCGAGGCGGTACGTCAGGGCGGTGCGTTCGGCGGCGGTCACCGGCCCGAGATTACGGGCGTCGGCCGGGAAGGGGCAATCGCGGGTCCGGAAGTCCGGCGTCGACCGGGCTGTCTGAGTGCTTGACGGCAACTGATGCACCGGATAACGAGCCGTTCATGCAATTCCCGGGTCCCAGGTGTCATCGCTGTGCGTTCACCCTGATCGAACTGCTGGTGGTGATCGCCATCATCGCGATTCTTGCAAGCATGCTGCTTCCGGCGCTCGGTCGCGCGAAGACCAAGGCCAACCAGATCAAGTGCGCGAGCAACGAACGCCAGGTCGGGCTCGCGTATTTCATGTACGCCGACGACAACAACGAGAATTTCCCCGTTCATCCGGACTGGGCCTCGACCGGGGGGAAGGACGGCACCTACGACGTCTTTGTGGCGGCGACGAACCGGCCGTTGAACCGGTACACGCAGGCGCTGGAGGTGTTCCGATGCCCGGCCGACAAGGGGGACATCTTCCGGAACACCAAGGTTCAGACGAACTGCTACTTCCAGTACGGCAACAGTTACCTGGTGAACTGGGCGGTGGACGCCTTCCGGGTCAAGCACTCGACGGGGGACAGCCGGGCGGCCAAAGGCACGCCGGAAGCGACGCCCATCAAGACTTCGGAGATCTCACGCCGGCCCTCCAACAAGATCATCCAGGGCGACTGGCCGTGGCATTCGAACCGGGGCAACACCGACCGGCGCAGCATCTGGCACAATGACAAGGGCAAGAGCCGGTTCAACATGCTCTTCGGGGACGGACACATCGAATACTACCTGTTTCCGGAACCGAGGATCATGGATCCCTGGATCTGGTCGCCGGCTCCCGATCCGGATTTCAAATGGTGGTGAGGCTCATTTCCTGATCTGGGCGAGAGGCCCGACCCAGCGGGTGTTGTAACGCTGGTTCAGGGCGTCGCCCGGATGCGGCGGTCGTTCCTGCGTTCCGTACTGCTGATCGTCCATTCCCTCCCACGGCAGGGGACCGACGCGGTCGCCGCGCACGACATGGAAATCGGCGTCCTTGTCCCAACCGACGCTGAACAGAAAGAAGGTCCGGCTGGTCCCCTCCGGTTTCGGGGGGGCGGAGGCGGCGGCAAAGGAGAGGGTGAGTTCATCGCCCCCGTTCAAAAGCACGAGCCCGCCATCACGGTGGGCGAGCAGTTCATCCACCTCGCCATACCGGGTGCACCAGCCGGAGGGTGTGATCCGCCAGTCCGGCCAGGCTCGCGCCTTGTCGTAGTCCGGGGTCAGCGGCTGGGTCCAGGGGAGGTTCACGAATTCCGAATAACCGCGCCAATGGAGGTCCGAGCGGTCCGGGGCCATCCGGGTGATGCGGGTGTCGTTCTCCCCGGCCTTTTCAAAAAGCGCGATCCTGTCCCAGTGAATCTCGAATCCGGCACCCAGCCGCAACCGTCGGGTGCCGGCGGGCAGTTTGCCTTCCAGATCGATGACGATGGTCTTGGTCTTGCCGCAGGGGGAACCCGCGGTGAGATCGAGGGCCACCCAGCCCGTGGCGGTTTCAGCCTCCAGCTTCGGGAAGGGGAACGGAATGTCGGGATCGCGCGAGGCGGCGATGTTGGCCATGCCCCCGCCGAACCGGAGCCATCCGGTCAGGGCCAGGGCCAGCGGCCGGCGCGGATCAAGCGGCCCAAAGTCCAGGGTCACCCCGTGCGGCTCGGCATGGCCGCGCTGCTGGGGCGGCCGCAGCTTCAGCGGCGATACCATGGTCCGGTCCTCCTGCTGCAAGGCTGCGGTCACGTCGGTGCCCGCGAAATCGACCGCCCGTCGAAGCGGAATCCGACGGTGCAAGGTGATGAGACCCGTCGGCGCGAACGGACGGCCAGGCACGAGCTTGTCCGTGGGATGAACCTCGGCCCCGGGAGGATGATCGACGGCCAGCAGGGTGGCGGTGTCCAGGTAAAGGACCTCGCGGAGTTCCTCGGTGATCTGGATCGTGTAATAGCCGTCGCGTGGACGGAACTCCACCTCCGACCCGACGCGCACGATTTCGTCGGGGTCAGCCTCGATGAGATGTCCCTCGGCGGCCGGGAGTCCGACCGGGGCCCCGCCCAGGAGGTCCGTGACAAACACGAACCGCTCGCCGTCCCATCGGTAAAGGTAGGGGCACGAACCTGTGGGCCGGACGAGTTCCACCAGGGCGATGGCTTCGCCGCGTCGGACCGGGGTGTCCACATCGGTGCTCATGGTGTCGAACCAGCGCACGTTGAGGCTGTCGATCTTGTCGCGTCGGCCGACGCCGATCTCGACGGGGAGCGCGTGGACGGTGCGGAGGGCGCGCCAGTTGCCGGAGGTCAGTTCGATGCGGAGTCCGACGCCGCTGGGATTGGAGCGCGTGCCGAGCAGCCTGAGTTTGAGCTGTTGATTGGCATGACCCCCTTCGTTCCGGAGCGCGACCAGTCCGCGCTCGGCGGTGGCGAGGACCAGGTCGGAGTCCCCATCGTTATCGAGGTCCGCGAAGGTGACGCCCGCGACCGATCGGGCGTCGAGCTTGTCGAGGCCCAGTGCGGTGGTGGTCTCCTTGAAGCCGCCATTGCCCGTGTTCCGCCAGGTTCGCAGGCCGGCTTCGGTGAAGGCGACAAGGTCGAGCCAGCCGTCGTTGTCGTAATCGAAGGGCCGGAGTTCGCGCGTGGGGCCGCCCACTTCAAGAATGTCGCGCCGGGTGAAACCGGCATAGAGCACGGTCAAAGCCCTGTCCCCGGCGATGACCAGGTCGTTGCGCAGGTCGTTGTTCAGGTCGGCGACGGTGAACACGGCGCCGGGAGGCCAGGGCTCGGGGTGGGTGACATTCGTCAGTCCGGTGCCCCGCTGCTTGGCGAAGAGAAGGGGCGCCTGGCCGCCACGGCCGATCAGGAAATCGTTCAACTCGTCGCCGTTCCAGTCGTCGGTCATCAGGCTGGCGACACCGCCCAGGTCGGCGGGGAAGCCGGAGGCCGCGGTGGCGTTGGTGAAGTACATGTTGCCCAGGTTCCGCCAGACGCGGATCGAGCGGTTGGTGGGCGTCACCAGCACCAGATCGAGGTTCCCCGTGAAATCGAGATCGGCCATCAGGCCATCCACGGCCGGCTGGTTGCGCAGGTTGGAGAAGGCCGTGGACTCCGTCATGAGGCCGTTGGTGGCCAGCCGGAAGGCGTGCAATCCGCGGTCGCCCAGGATCACGACGTCCTCGTAGCGGTCCTTGTTCAGGTCGCCGACCAGGATCCGGTGGTAGGTGGCGCCCGGCGTGACCTTGGCGGCGGCGGGGGCCGGTTGGAGGCGGCCGTTGGTGTTGAGAAGCAGGCGGAATTCTGCGTCCCCGTCCCGGGCGAGCACGTCGTTGCGTCCGTCGTGGTTGATGTCGATGGAGGCGATCGGGCCGGCGAAGCGGGAGGCGTTGGTGCCGAGGATTTCGGCGGTGGCGTCGACGAAGCGGACCGCGATGCCGGCGGCGTCGGGTTGTTCCAGCCGGAAGGGAACTCGGATCTCGGTGTGCACGCATTTCTCGACCGCGAAGGCGTCGAGGGAGGCGCCGCCGCGGGCCGCAAGAACGGCGCGGTGGGCTTCCAGGAGCTTTGCGGCGTCCTCCGCCTTGCCGAGTCGGGTGTAGACCTGGCTCAGGTTGTAGTTGGCGGAGGGATGGTTGGTTTCGAACTGGAGCACTTCGTCGAAGGCGGCGGCGGCGTCATCCAGATGGCCGAGTTCGAGGTGCGCGCGGCCCAGCAGGTAGCTGACGGCATTGACGGTGCGGTCGATGTCCTTGGCGATCTGGAGTTCGGTCAGCGCGGTGTCCGCCTGGCCCTGGCGGAGGAGGGCGGCGCCGAGAAGGTAGTGGGCGGCGCCGAGATTCTGATTCAGCCGGATCATCTCGGTGGCCTGCTCCGCGGCTCCGGCGGGATCGTTGTTGCGGAGGAGCGCGGCGGCGAGGTTCTGGCGGGCGTCCGGATGGGTGGGCTGGAGTGCCACCGCCTGGCGGAAGGCCTCCACGGCCTTGGGAGCGTCGCCGGATTCGTGGAAGCCCTTGCCCTGGGTGGAAAGCTTCTGGAACTGCTCCTCGACCGTTCCGGCGGAAGCGGTCGCGGCGGCGGGTTTGGCGTTGGAGCCCGGGCTGGTCGCGGGGGTTCCGGAGGGTCCGCAGGCGGTCAGGAAGGCGGCCGCGAAGACCAGCAGCAGGGCCGTGCCGGCCGTGGCAGACTCGAGTCGCGAAGGCATGGGCCGAAGTTACGGGGATGCCGGGATCGGCCAAGCGCAAAGGTCGCGCGTCGGGGCCGGTGGAAGATTCGCGTGACCCGGGGCGGGGATCCGCGTATGCCCTGCCGCCAACATGAGGTCCATGACCGGTTACGGATGCGGCGAGAGTTCCCATGAGGGTGGGAAGCTCGTCGTGGAGGTGAGTTCGGTGAACCGCAAGCAGAGCGAGATCGCGATCAATCTGCCGCGCGATCTTGAGGTGCTCGAGCCGCGCATGCGGGAGGAGATCAACCGCCACGTCTCGCGCGGCCGGGTCACGGTCCGGGTCGCCTTCCATGCCGGGGATGAACGGAAGGCGGGAAGCGTGCGGATCAACAAGCTGCTGGAGAAGGCGTATGTCCGCGACCTGGGGCAGCTGGCGACGGAGCTTGGCATTGAGGGAAGGATCACCCTGGACACCCTTCTGCGGGCGCCGGGGGTGCTGGAGACCGACGAGGAGGTGGGGGATGCGGAAGCCTACTGGCCGGCGGTGGAAGGCGCGCTCAAGGAGGCCATGGGGCAATTGGTCCGGATGCGGATCCAGGAAGGCGGAAACCTGAAGCAGGATCTCGCCGCCCGGCTGGCGCTGATGCGGCGGGCGGCGTCGGCGGTGCGGGAGCGGGCTCCGGCCGTGGCGGATCATTATCGACGCCAGCTGCACGAACGCATCGCGGCGGCGGGCATCACGCTGACCGCCGAGGACCAGGAACGCCTGTTGAAGGAGGTGGCCTTGTTTGCGGACCGTTCGGACATCACGGAGGAGCTGACGCGGTTGGAGAGCCATTTCGGGCAGTTTGATGTCTGCCTCGTGAACCCGGAGCCGGTGGGCCGGACGCTCGATTTTCTGGCGCAGGAGATGAACCGGGAGATCAACACCATTGGATCGAAGGCGAACGACGCCGCCATCGCGCGCGAAGTGGTCACCCTGAAGGCGGAACTCGAGCGGATCCGGGAACAGTCACAGAACCTGGAATAACCGACCTGACCATGAGCGCGGGCTTTGAACGAAAGGTGTCGCCGGTCCTGCTGCTGGTGACGGCGCCCTCGGGCGTGGGAAAAACCACGGTGGGCAGCGGCCTGCTGGCGAGCGTGCCAGGTCTCGTGCGGGCCATCACCTGCACCACCCGCGCGCCCCGGACGGGAGAGCGCGACGGGGTGGATTACCACTTCCTTGCGCCCGCGGACTTCGCGGCCCGGCTGGAAGCGGGCGAGTTCCTGGAGCACGCCGAAGTTTACGGAAACCGCTATGGCACCCTCCGGTCCGAGGTCCTGCGACGGTTGGATGAGGGATCCGACGTGCTCCTCACGGTGGATGTCCAGGGGGCGGAGACGATCCGGAACCGGGCGCGGTCGGGCTCGGACGAGCGGCTGGGGCGCTCGCTGGTTTCGGTGTTCATCATGCCGTCGTCGCTGGCCGAGCTGGAGCGGCGGTTGCGGGGGCGGGGTCAGGATACGGAGGAGGTCGTGGCCCGGCGGCTGGGGGTGGCGCGGTCGGAGATGGAGGCCTGGCCGCATTTGGATTACGTGGTCGTGAGCGGCACGCGGGAGGCGGATCTGGCGGCGATGCAGGGAATCCTGGCCGTGGAACGTCTGCGGAGCGGGCGGACGGAGCGGTTGGTCGTCGATTGAATCCGCGGGCGATCCGGGTTCTGCTCGGGAGCAACGCATGAACCGTCCCGCGCGCATCATCCTGGGGGTCACGGGCTCGATCGCGGCCCACAAGGCGATCGACGTGGCGAGTCAGTTGTCGAAGCTGGGCCACGAGGTGAATGCGGTCCTGACCCGGGACGCGCAGCGTTTCGTGACGCCGCTGCCCTTCAAGACCCTGTCCCGCCGGCCGGTGGTGACGGACCTTTACGACGAGGAGGAGGGCTGGAAGCCGCTGCACATCACGCTGGCGGACGAGGCGGATCTGCTGCTCATCGCGCCGGCCACGGCCAACACGCTGGCCAAGCTGGCGCAGGGACTGGCGGATGATGCGCTGGGCTGCATCGCGCTGGCTCTCCGTCCGGAGGCCTCCCTGCTTCTGGCGCCGGCGATGAACGGCCGGATGTGGCTTCACCCGGCCACCCAGGCCAACGCGGGGATCCTCCGTCAGCGCGGCGCGGAATTCCTGGGCCCCGACACGGGCATGCTCTCCTGCGGTTACGAGGGGGTGGGGCGGATGCTGGAGGTGGAGCGCATCGTGGCGCGGGTGTCGGAGATTCTCGCCTCCCGTTCCTGAGCCGCGGGGATGAAATCGCTGCTGCCACGCCTGCGGGAATTGGGCCGGTTGCTGGCGGCCACGGTGTCGGTGTCGGGATCGGGATCGGGGGTGGGGCCGCGCCTGGAGGAGACGTCGGGGTCCATGCGGCTGGTGGAGCGGGACATGGGGCTGCCGGTCAAGGCGAGCATGCTGTTGTCGGTGGGCTGGTTTCTTTTCTTTTCGCTGAACATCGAGGCGCTGGCGAACACGAGCGAGGTGGCGCTGGAGGCGGTGGGGGTGTTGCGCCAGGTGTTTGTCGCGTACGCCCTCCTGAACGGCTGCCTGGCGATTCCGATCTGGGCGATGCGGGTGGTGCCGTTGAACGTGATGCAGCTGGTGGTCTTCACGGTGGCGCTGCTCGACGCGATGTTCGTGGCGGGCCTGACCCTGGTGACGGACGGCTTCGACAGCATCCTGTTCTGGGTCTTTCCGCTGCTCATCGTGCGCAACGCCTTCAGCCTTCCGGTGGCGCCGCTTCAGATCGCGCTGAACCTCCTTTCGGTCCTCAGTTACGTGGCTGCGGGGGTGCTGGACCTGCTCATCCTTCAGCTGGACGAGCGGACGGAGGTGGCGCGGGTGACGGAACCCTTCCTGCTCCGGATCTGCCTTCTCGTGCTGCTTGGGGCGATCTGCTACGAGCTGCGGGTGCTCATCGATCGCGACCGCCAGCGGTTGGCGGAGGCGGAGGAATCGGCGGTCCGGCAGCACCAGATGAGCGCGGCGGGCCGGCTGGCGGCGGAGATTGCGCACCAGATCAAGAACCCGCTGGGGATCATCAACAACGCGGCCTACTCGCTGCAGCGTGCGTTTCAGGGACGCCTGGAACCTCCGGCGGAAAGGCAGTTGCAGATCATCCGGGATGAGGTGGAGCGCTCGGACCGAATCATCACCGAGCTGATCGGGTTCGCCCAGCTGGCGGAGGGAAGAATCGAGCGGCTCGACGTCGTGGAGGAGTTGGAAGGCGCGATCAGCCGGGTGTTCCCTCCGGGATCATCCTTCGGGATCCGGATCGAACGGGATTTCATGCCGCCCATTCCGGCGCTGTTCTTCAGTCGGCGCAGTCTGGGGGAGATTTTCGACAACCTGCTGAAGAACGCCCGGGACGTGCTTGCAGGGCAGGGGCTGATCCGGGTGGGGGTAAAAGGGACTTCGGAGTTCGGCATTCAGGTGACCATCGCCGATGACGGCCCGGGCATTCCCGCGGAGTATCGGGAACGCATCTTCGAGGCCTATTTCACCACCAAGGCGGGAGGCACCGGCCTGGGGCTCTCGATCGTGAAACAGAACCTCGAGCTCTTTGGCGGACGGGTCGAGGTGGAGACGGAGGTTGGCCGGGGGACGACCTTCCGGTTATGGTTCCCGGGCCGCTTCAACCTGCGCTCCACGCCGTGATCCCGATGCGCTCCCATCCCCCCATCCTCGTGGTGGACGACGATCCGAACATGCGGTCGACGCTCGAGGAAATCCTGCGTGCGGAACGGTACGAATCGGTGTCGGTCGATTCCGCCGAGGGCGCGCTCCGGGTGATGGAGGAGCGGGAGATGCTCTTGATGATCACGGACGGGCGGCTGGGCGGGATGAGCGGGTACGAGCTGCTGAAGGAATCGCGTCGGCGATGGCCCGCCATGCCGGTGATCCTGATCACCGCCTACGCCACGCCGCGTCTGGCGGTGGAGGCGATCCAGGCGGGGGCCTTCGATTATCTGGCCAAACCATTCGCGCCCGAGGAATTGCTGCATCTCGTCCGCAGCTGCGCCGAGCGCCAGAAACTGGTCCGGGAAAACACAGCGTTCCGGTCGAGGGAACAGCAGGCCTTCCAGCTGGAACGGTTGATCGGGGATTCGCCGCGCATGCGCGAGCTCCGGCAGTTGATCCAGACGGTGGCGCCCACCAACGCCACCGTGCTGATTCTCGGCGAGAGCGGAACAGGCAAGGAACTGATCGCCGGCTGTCTGCACAGCCTGAGCCGCCGTTCGAGCGCCACCTACGTCCGGATCAATTGCGCGGCCATCCCCGAGGCCCTGCTGGAAAGCGAACTCTTCGGCCACGAGAAGGGTGCCTTCACCGGCGCCATCCGCGCCAAGGCCGGCCGGGTGGAGGAAGCCGATGGAGGCACGGTCTTCCTGGATGAGATCGGCGACATGAGCCGGGCTCTCCAGGCGAAACTCCTGCGCTTTCTGGAGGACGGCTCCTTCTCCAGGGTCGGGGGAAATGAGGAATTAAGGGTGGATGTCCGGGTCGTGGCCGCGACCAACCGCGATGTGGTCCGGCTGATCCGTGAAGGCGCCTTCCGGGAGGATCTCTTCCACCGGCTGAACGTGGTTCAGTTCCGGCCGCCGCCTCTGCGGGAACGGGGCGAGGACGTTCTCCAGCTGGCGGAGCATTTCGTGGCGGCCTACTGCCGGTCGCTGGGCAAGGCCCCGATGCGCCTCGGACGACCGGCTCAACAGGCGTTGCTCCGCCACCCGTGGCCCGGTAATGTCCGCGAACTGCGCAACGCGATCGAGCGGGCGGTGATCCTGGAAACGGGGACCGACGTGCTGCCGACCAGTCTGCCGGACTTCGCCCTGGAGGCGAGACTGGCGGCGTCGGGCGCCACCGGGCCCGAACTGGACACGGACCGTCCGCTGGAGGAGGCGTTGGCGGATTACGAGCGGCGGCTGATCTCGGCCGCCCTGGCCCGACATCGGAATGTGGGGCGAACGGCCGATGGCCTGGGCATCAGCCGGCATGCGCTGCGTTACCGAATGCAGCGGCTCGGGCTCCAGTCGGAGTCGGCGGAGGATGATTCGGTGTCGGCGGAGCGGTAGACAGCGAACGGACCATGCAAACGTTAGGAACACCCGGAAAGGCGGGCTCGCTCATCGCCAGCGATGTGATCGTGCTCCTGGTTTTTGTGGGGGCCGTCGTCGGAATCCTGGTCGCCGGCGTGATCATTGCCGTCAAGATCCGCAACCGCCGGCTGAACCGCGCCGACAAAGGCTCCCGAAGTTCGCATGGTTCGGGTTCCCGACGCAGTTCCTCCTCACGATCAGGATCAGCATCGGGATCAGGATCAGGATCTTCCTCTTCCTCTTCATCCGCATCGTCATCCGCATCCGCATCGGGATCCCACTCCAGTTCCAGCGATTCCTCGGGCAGTGGGGAGGGTGAGGAGTCCG
>CAYZAE010000083.1:23232-28488 GCA_964476125.1 uncultured Verrucomicrobiota bacterium
GGATCCCACTCCAGTTCCAGCGATTCCTCGGGCAGTGGGGAGGGTGAGGAGTCCGGCGGCCGCAGTGGACGTCGCCGGGTACGCCGCCGGCGACGTGATCATCGGCCCCGGAACCCGACGCTGGCGGAAGCCGGTGGGTTGCCGCCTGAGCGGGACGACGAGGAAACGCTGGGGGATATCCGGACCTGAGACATGGAAACCAGCGCCGCCATCACCCGGCGAAGCGGGTCGAATCTAGCGCTGGCATTCGTCCTGTTGCCGAAGCCGAGGCGGGAGGGCATGGCCGCGTTGTATGCCTTCTGCCGCGTCGTGGATGATGTCGCTGACGAGGACGATCGTCCGGAGGCGGAACGGGCCCGGGCCCTGGAGGCTTGGAGGGTCGATGTTCGGAAGGCGTGCGACGGGGGTTCTCCCGAGTTCCCGGTCAATCGAGAGCTTCAGCCGGTGATCCGGGAATACGGCCTGAAGTTTGGGCTTTTCGACGAACTCATCCGGGGTTGCGAGACGGATCTCACCCAGCGCCGGTACGCGACCTACGCGGACCTCGAGCAGTACTGCTACCGCGTCGCCTCGGTGGTGGGGTTGCTGAGCATCGAGATCTTCGGATACTCCGATCCCCGTTGCCGCGAATACGCCGTGCAACTCGGACAGGCCCTTCAGTTCACCAATATTTTGCGCGACGTCCGGTCGGATGCGGAACGGGACCGGATCTACCTCCCGCTTGAGGAACTCCAGCGCCATGGGGTGGCGGAGTCGGAGATCCTCCAGGGCCGTTACTCGGACCGTTACCGGCGGTTGGCCGAAGCCGTGGCGGCACGCGCCCGGCATTTCTACCGCACCGCCCGGGAAACCCTGCCCGCCTCAGAGCGGCGCTCCATGGTCTCCGCCGAATTGATGGGATCGGTCTACTGGCGTCTCCTGCGGAAACTGGAAGCCGCGGAGTTCAACGTGTTCGGCCCCGAACCCGTCCGCCTCAACCGCTGGCAGAAGATCGGGCTGATCCTCCGCACCTGGATGCGCATCCGCTCCGGGGCGATGTCCCCGAACTATGGCCTCCCCTGAGGTGCGGGGACGTCGGCGCCTGGTGGTGAACGCTGACGATTTCGGCCGTTCACACTCCATCAACGAAGCGGTCATCCGGGCCCATCGCGAAGGCATCCTGACCACCGCCAGCCTGATGGTCGGTGGCGAAGCCTTCGAGGAGGCGGTCGAACTTGCCCGGCAAAATCCGCGTTTGGGGGTTGGTCTCCATCTGACCCTGGTCTGCGGTCGGGCCGTCTCGCCGCCTGATCGCATCCCAGGTCTGGTCGATGGCGCCGGTGAATTCTCCTCCAACCCGGGTCTCGCCGGTTTCCGCTATTGGGCCGAACGCGGACTCCGGGAACCGCTGCGAAGGGAGTTGGAAGCCCAGTTCGAGCGGTTTCATCAGACGGGACTGGTGCTCGACCACGTGAATGGCCATCTCCACCTGCACCTGCATCCGGTGGTTTTCGGACTGCTGGCGGAGAACGCCGCAAAATGGCGGATCGAACGGATGCGACTGACCCGGGATTCGCTGGCCATCAGCCGGCGGACGGCGTCCGGTCGATGGGCCTACCGGCTGAGTCACGCGGTGATTTTTGGAGTCCTGTCGCGTCGTGCCCGGGCCACGTTCGCGAGGCTGGGCATCCGCCACACGGATCGGGTCTTTGGATTGCTGCAGGACGGTTGTGTGGACGAGGCCTTCGTGGAACGGCTGCTGCCTTGTCTGCCCCCCGGCGACAACGAACTGTATTCCCATCCCTCCTTGGACCGGTTCCGCCCTGAATTCGAGGCGTTGATCAGTCCGCGGGTGCGCGACCTGGTGCGGCGGCTGGGTTGGGAGTTGGTGCGGTATCAGGATCTGTAGCGCGACCGGGCTTCGGTGGCTTGGCTTGGTCTTGGCTTGTTGTCGTGGTCTGCGCAGGATCCTTGGCGTGCTGAAGTTCGTCCTGATCCTGATCATCGGCCTGTTTCTCGAGGCCATCGGCGTGGTGCTGTTGAGCCGGGGCCTCAAGGAGGTGGGCGAAATGGAGCGGGTGTCGGTGTCGGAAATCATCCGGTTGGTGAAGGCGGGCGCGACCCATCCGAAGATCCTCCTGGGCGTGGCGTTCGAGGCGTCGTTTTTCGGCATCCTCATGTTCCTGCTCTCCCGGGCCGACGTCAGCCTCGTCTGGCCCCTGACTTCGCTCGGATTCGTGATCACGGCCCTGGCGGCCAAGTTCTATCTGCACGAGCAGGTGAGCGGGATGCGCTGGGCAGGGGTTGTGTTGATCGTGCTCGGGGCCGGCTTGGTGTCCTGGAGCGAACAGGGAAAGAAGCCGGGGCCGGAACCGGCTGGACGCAGCGGCTCCGCGGTTTCCCACTGAACGGATCCGATTGGCTTAGGCGTGACAAAGCCCCTGGCCGAGCTCCAACCGGCGAAGAACGCGTTCCCGTCCGAGAATTTCCAGGAGGTGATACAGGCTGGGGCCGACGCCGCGGCCGGTGCAGGCGACGCGGCAGGGGTGGACCAGGGGTCCGGCTTTGAGGCCCAGTTCGGTGGCAAGCGCCTTGAGGGCGCCCTCCAGCGTCGCGGGATTGAACTCGGGCAGGGCCGCGAAGCGTTCCCGCAGTTTTTCGATCAGCGGTTTTGCGGCGGGCGTGAACGCCTTGGCCTTCGCTTCGGCATCGAAGTTCAGCGCGTCGTCGGCCAGGAAATAGAAATCCACCCAGGTCGGGAGTTCCTTCAGCAGCTTGCCCTTCTCCTGGACGGAACCGAGAGCGGCGGCGGTGTAGGTCTCCGGAAATCCGGTCAGGCTGAATCCGGCGCGGGCCAGGGCCGCGGTGCCGAGTTCGACGAATCGCGCCGCCGGCAGGCGACGGGTGTGTTCGAAGTGGAAGTGCTCGAGCTTCTTCATGTCGAACCGCGCATTGCTGCGGTTGACGTCGGAAAGTTCGAACGTGGCCGCGGCCTGTTCCTTGGTGAACAGTTCGCCACCTTCCTTCGGGGTCCAGCCGAGCAGGCAGAGATAGTTCGAAACCGCGTCGGGCAGGTAGCCGTCGTCGATGTAGGTCTGGATGCTGGCCCCTTCGTCGCGCTTGCTCATCTTGGACCCGTTCGGGTTGAGAATGAGCGGGATGTGGGCGTAGACGGGAGGTTCGACGCCGAAGGCGCGGAACAGGGCGATGTGCTTGGCTGTGTTGCTGACGTGGTCCTCGCCCCGGATGACATGCGTGATGCCCATCTCGATGTCATCCACCACGTTCACGAAATGGAACACCGGCAGTCCGTCGCGGCGGACGATCACGAAGTCCGGGTTCTCCTCCTCCCGATCGGTGAGGGCACGTTCGATGTCCCCGATGATCCGGTCCCGGATGACGATGGGATCCCGGGTCATCCGGAAACGGACAGCTCCTTCGTCGTCGTAGGCCAGTCCACGATCCTTCAGCTCCTGCACCCGACGGCGGTAGAGGTCGGAGCGTTGCGACTGGAAGTAGGGTCCGCGGTCGCCACGGCTGGGGCCGGAGGGGTTGCCGTCGACGGGACCCTCGTCCCAGTCGAGCCCCAGCCACCGGAGGCCGCGAAGGATGACATCCGTGGCTTCCTGCGTGTTGCGGGCGGCGTCGGTGTCTTCGATGCGAAGCACGAACGTGCCGCCGGTATGGCGGGCGTAGAGCCAGTTGAAGAGGGCGGTGCGGGCGCCTCCGATGTGGAGGTAGCCCGTGGGGGACGGAGCGAAGCGGACGCGGACTGCGGACGGCGACTGCGACATGGGGGTGAGGTTAGGAGGGGCCGGTCCGGAAGTCACCCTGGGAGCGGGAGGTGGGAGCGGGGAGGCACCCGGGTAATCGCTTCCACGCGGTCGCGGAATGGGCTAAAAGGCGTCGTGCCATTCATGAAACTTGGCCTGGGAGCCGCACTGCTCGATGCCGTGCGGGAACTTGGCTATAAAGAACCCACGCCGATCCAGACCGAGGCGATCCCCCTGATCCTCAAGGGCCGCGATGTCATCGGCTCGGCGCAGACCGGGACCGGGAAGACGGCGGCATTCGGCCTGCCCATTCTCCAAATGCTGGGTGCCCACCAGAAATCGCCGCGCGCACTGATTCTCGAACCGACCCGCGAACTGGCCCAGCAGACCGACGAGAGCCTTCGCAAACTGGCCCAGTTCACCGATCTGCGGGTGACGGTGGTCTACGGGGGGGTGGGCTATCAGAAGCAAAAGGATGATTTCCGGACCGGAGTCGACATCGTGGTGGCGACGCCGGGTCGGCTTCTGGATCACCTTCGCCAGCAGGCCCTCCGCCTCGATCGGGTGCAGCACCTGGTCCTCGACGAAGCCGACCGGATGCTGGACATGGGGTTCCTGCCGGATGTGAAGCGGATCATCGAATACTGCCCGCGCCGACGTCACACCTCGTTGTTCTCCGCCACCATTCCGCCCGAGATCGATACGCTCATCCGGTGGGCCATGTACGAGCCGATGACCGTGGAGATCGGCCAGCGCCGCATGCCGGCTGAGACGGTTCGCCACGTGATCTACCCGGTGGCGCAGTCGCAGAAGAGCCAGTTGGTCCTGGCCCTGCTCAACCAGGTGCACTGGGAGAGCGTCATCGTGTTCTGCCGCACCCGGCGGGGCGCGGACAAGGTGGAGCGATTGCTGAAGCAGAACCATCACAAGGCGGCGGTGATCCATTCGGATCGCAGCCAGCGCGAACGCCAGCAGGCCCTCGACGGCTTCAAGGCCGGCCGTTACGAAGTGCTGGTGGCAACCGATATTGCCGCGCGGGGATTGGACATCGCCGACGTCTCGCACGTGATCAATTACGACGTGCCTGAACATCCGGAGGATTACGTCCACCGCATCGGGCGCACCGGGCGTGCCAAGGCGACCGGGGACGCATTCACCATCATGATGACCGAGGACGCGCCGCGCGTGGCGGCGATCGAGAAGTTCATCCAGCAGAAGATCGAGCGCGTGAAGCTCGAGGGCTTCGAATACCAGTATGCACTCGCCCTCGACGAGGGACGCAAGGCCTCGCTCCCCACGGGGCGGGTTCGCGGTGGACGGGTGGGCAAGGGCGGTTACTTCGCAGCCCCTGCTGGACGACGTCGACGCTAGAGCCTTCCGGCTCCCGGGAAGGTCCCGGGCCTCACCGACCAAGCCAGGGTCTTTATCCCCTCCTTCCACTGGCTTCTCTCAACCTTCGGCCAGCCCCACGGCTGGCCGTTTTTGTTTTCATCCGGAGTCGAAA
>CAYZAE010000084.1:0-28102 GCA_964476125.1 uncultured Verrucomicrobiota bacterium
GGCTGGTGCAAGTCGACGGGATGCCAGCACACTCGGACGAACAGGCCGGCGAGACGCCGGCGCTCCCAGGCGAGACGTCGGCGCTCTATCCTTTCGGCCATCCCGACTCTCCCCTTCTTCCTCTCGAATCCCGGACCCCAAAGATTTCCGGGCGGTCCATGCGGTCAGTGCGGTGCGGGTGCGGGGACGCGCCCATGGCGAAGGCGGGTTGCCGAAGGGCTTTGTGCTTGGGGGAACCCAAAGACCTGTCCCGCTGATGTGGTTTCAGGAGGGGGACGCGCATCTGCGGATCAATGCGGGGTTCTTCGAGTCCTGAAAAACGGGCGTGCAATTCCGGGCGGCGCGGGTTTTCCATGGGTCTTGTTCCCCGAAGCAGTGACTCTTATGTGCGGCCAGTGAGGTCGTGGTCCGCTTCGCGGGACGCCCGAGGCACCCATGAAATCCCAGATGAGCAACTCCCGGTCGCGGTATCTCCCTCGCAGGACGAAAGCCGGATTCACCCTGATCGAACTGCTGGTGGTGATCGCGATCATCGCGATTCTGGCGTCGATGCTCCTCCCGGCCCTGGCCAAGGCGAAGGAGCAGGGGAAACGGGCGAAGTGCCTGAACAACCTGCGCCAGATCGGCATCGGGATGACGATTTACGCCGGGGACAACGACGATGTTCTGTTGAAGGCCCGGTTTGACGGCGGCAACTGGGTTCAGATTTCGATCAACGAACCCGAGGCCTCGGCGGCGCAGCAACTCGGGTTGCCGGTGGCGACCAACATGCCGGTGGCAAAGATGTGGACCTGTCCGAACCGTCCGACTTTTCCGACCTACGAACCCGAGTACAGACAGTTCAACATCGGGTTCCAGTACTACGCGGGCATCGACAAGTGGAGCAATCCGGCGGGCATCTTCCCCGCGCGCAGTCCAATCAAGACCTCGACCTCCGGTCCGGGCTGGGTGCTGGCTGCGGATGCGGTGATGAAGATCGATGGCACCTGGGGAGGGGGACGGGACACCGCGTTCAAGAACATGCCGCCGCACAAGGACAACTTCGGCCGGCCGAAGGGAGGCAACCAGCTGACCATGGATGGTTCGGTGCGCTGGGTCCAGGTGCAGAAGCTGAGGTTCCTGCACAGCTGGAACACGGGCGGGGCGCGGGATGCCTATTTCCAGCAGGACGACATCCCGGAGGAGCTGGAGAGGCATCTGTCGAGGCTCACGGTGAAATTCTGAGAATCTGATTTACGTCACCGGACTCGCGTCGGAGCGGGACCCGGCTAGCTTGTTTCCATTGTGAAAATCACCCTGCTTGGCGCGGCCGGCGGCGAAGTCACCGGTTCGTCCTATCTGTTGGAAACCCGGACGGCCCGGGTGTTGGTGGACTGCGGATTGTTCCAGGGAGGCCGACGGGCGGAGGACCTCAATCGACCGTCGGCGGGCATTCCGAGGTCCGGTTTGGATGCGGTCCTTCTGACGCACGGGCATCTGGATCATACGGGGCGGTTGCCGTTGCTGGCCCAGTATGGGTTCAAGGGAGCGGTCCATGCGACCGAAGCGACCATCGAGATGGCGACCCTGATTCTGCGGGACTCGGCGAAGCTGCATCTTCAGGAAGCTGAACGTGAGAACCGGAAGCGGCAGCGGGCCGGGGAGGAACCGGTGGAACCGCTGTACACGCCGGAGCATGCCGAGACCATCATCGGGCGATTCCGGGGTGTGCCGTATCACAAGCCGGTGTCCGTGGCGCCTGGCATCGAGGCGACCTGGACGGAGGCGGGGCACATGCTGGGGTCGGGCAGCATCCAGCTTGAGGTCACCGAGGGGGACGTGGTGCGGAAGATTGTGTTCTCCGGGGATCTTGGGCCGCTAGGGGCGCCGATTCTCCGGGATTTCGAGCCGTTCCATCAGGCGGACCTGGTGTTTTTGGAGTCCACGTATGGCGACCGCGACCATCGACCGTTCGGGAAAACGGTGGAGGAGTTTGTGGGTGTGGTGCAGGAGTCGGTGAAAGCGGGTGGCAAGATCCTGGTTCCCACCTTTGCCGTGGGCCGGGCGCAGCTGCTCTGCGTGCTGTTGGGCTGGATGTTCCGGACGGGCAAGGTGAAGCCGTTTCCGGTGTTTCTCGACAGCCCGATGGCCATCGAGGCGTCGAAGATTTATGGGCGTCATCCCGAGTTGTTCGACGAGGAGATGAGCGCGTTCCTCAAGGAGCGGCCGCTGGAGGAGGATCTGAAGACCCTTCGAGCCACGGTGACGGCGGAGGAATCCAAGAAGATCAATGACGTCGAGGGTCCCTGTCTGGTGATGGCGGGTTCGGGCATGTGCACCGCCGGCCGGATTTTGCATCACCTGAAGCGCGGGCTTTGGGATCGCCGCACCCGCGTGGTGATTGTGGGTTTTCAGAGCCATGGATCGCTGGGTCGCAGGCTGCTGGACCGTGAACCCTTCGTCAGCATTCACGGCGACAAGGTGGCGGTGCGGGCCGAGGTGCACAGCCTGGGTGGGTTCAGCGCGCACGCGGGCCAGACCGATCTGCTGGCCTGGTTCGCGCCGCTGGCGGGGTCACGTCCGCGGGTGGTCCTGACGCACGGGGAAGACCGCCAGCGGGCGGCCCTGGCGGCGAAGCTGAAGGAACGCCACGGACTGGACGCGGTGGTGCCGGCGTTGGGCGACGTGATCGAGATTTGATCTCGGTTCAGGGAACTCCGGCTTTCGTGCGCGCGATTTCGGCGAGGATCTCGTGATCGCCGAGGTCGGGGCCCTGGTTGGGCGCGCCGCGCGCTGGTTCCTTCTCCAGTTCCTGGGGTGTGACGAACCCGTGCATGGCCCTCCAGTGGTACCATTGGCCGACGCGCCAGAATTCCAGCACGCACCCCAGGTCGCCCCAGACGAACAGGGTGTCATTCCCCTGCCAAGATCCCGGACTCACCCAACGGCCACGCAGCTGGGGGCCGAGGTTGAGATGCGTCAGGTTCTGTTCCTCCGCGGTGAGCGAAGGATCCACTGCGTTGAAGAAATCGGCCTCGATGCGGTTCATGGCGTCGGGCATGGGCGGGCTCCAGGCCACGAGATGATTTTGGGCGTTGGTGGTGACCGTTAGATTCGTTCGAAGGCAGTTCCGATAATCGGTCCAGGCTGCCTCCAGCGCGGCGTTCACGAGGCGGGCCTTGGGGGAATCCTGGCCCCCGAGCAATGCTTCGATCCGGGCCGTGAGACGCGGGGTGCCGTTGGTCATTTCCCAGTAGCGCGGGGGCAGCGGGGGGCTGGTGGGGGTCTCGATCGCGGGTGGCGGAGGAACCCCGGCGGGCAATCCGGTCGATGAATCGATGGCGGGAGTGGCTCCGGAGTCTATGGCGTCGGCGGAAGGTACGGTGGACCACAGGGAGTTCGGCACCGCGCGTGTGGCTCGGACCCGTTGCTCGAAGATCATTGAGAGAAAAAGCGAGGAGACGAGGCCGGTCACGACCAGCAGCGGGGTGCCGGCGAACCACCAGCGACGACAGGACGTGCCGGGCGTGGATAACCGCCGGGCGAGAGATAGGACCGTTCGGCCGGTGACGAAGAGGCCGGTCAGCAGAACGCCCACGGCGAGAACGATGGGGATCGCTTCGCTTTGCATGTACCGAAAGACGCCGATCCAGAGTGAAATCAGCAATCCGAAGGCCAGGGCCATGAAGGCCAGAGCGGGGAGAAAAACGGCCGCCGCGACGGCATTGCGCATGCGGGCGTACCCGTTCCGGAGTGCGGTTTCCCCCGCGACAGCGAGCAGTCCAAGCACCGTGGCTCCCAGGGGTGCCCAGGCGCCGATCCGAGCGACCCCGGTGAAGATCCGGCTCACGAGATGGTCCCCGAGCATGTTGTAACCCTGGAAGTGGAGGGGCAGCAGGGCGGCCCAAACCAGTGCGGCCTTGCGAAGGGCGAGGGCGTGCCGACCGAGGGTGGCCAGCCAGGGGGCGGGATCGGGAGCGGTGGACGATTGCGCCGCGCCATTGGCTGGGACCTGGTTTTGCGGTTGGGGCTGCGGCTGGGGCTGGGCCGAGATTCGTTCGACCTCGGTTTTGACTTCGCCGACCTGCTGATAGCGGCGGCCGGGGTCCTTTTCGAGGGCCCGGAGCACCACTTCATCGAGGCGCACATCGATCTCCACCCTCCGGGAAGGAGGTGCAAAACGGCCGAGGGGCAGTTCGCCGGTCAGCATTTCGTAGAACACGACCCCGAGGGAATAGATGTCGGCGCGGTGATCAACGGTCCGCGGGCATTCGACCTGTTCGGGGGCCATGTAGTGCGGCGTGCCCATGGACTGGCGGGCCTGGGTGAGGGTGATTTCCCCGGCGTCGCCGGGGGCCCCGGCCAGTTTGGCGATCCCGAAGTCGGCGATCTTCACCCGTCCGTCGCGGTCGAGGAGGATGTTGCCGGGTTTGATGTCGCGATGGACGACACCATTGGCGTGGGCGTACTGGAGGGCGTCGCAGATCACGGGGACGATCCGGAGCGCCTCCGCGGAGCCGAGCCGGCCCTGTTGCAGCACCCGGCGCAGGTCGGCGCCGTCGACGTACTCCATCACCAGGTAGAACAGCCCCTCGATTTCGCCGAAGTCGTAAACCGTGATGATGTTCGGGTGATTGAGTCGGGCGAGGGCGCGGGCTTCGCGGTGGAAGCGTTCGGCGAAGGCCGGATCCCGGCCCGGGTCGCGGGGCAGGATTTTCAGGGCCACCAGGCGGTCGAGTTTCCGTTGTCGGGCCCGGTAGACGATTCCCATGCCGCCCTGGCCGATGGGATCGAGAACTTCCAGTTGGGGAAAATGGGCCGCCAATTCGGCGGGATCGACGGGTTTAGGCGGGGCGCCGGTGACTCCGTCGGGTCCCGGTTGGGTGCCGATTCCGACTTCCATCAGGCAACGGGGGCAAAGCCCCTGGGCCGAGTCCTGCGAGGTGGCGGTGCCGCAACGGGGGCACGAGGCGGGGAGATCCGGGCTGGGGTTGGGGCTGGCGTTGCTGGCTTGGGGAGGCAGCGAAGATTCGGGGTCGGTGGGTTGTTCGTTCATCGTTCCGCCCCGTCCATAAGGATTGAGCGGCGAAGGTTACAAGGGGGCCGGTGTGGCATCCGTCAGGTTCCTCCGGCCAGGGCGGCGAACAGTTCGCGGAGTTCGGTCTCCACGTCTCCCGGGTTGTCCACCGTGGCGGCGATTTCCAGGCGGAGCAGTTCCCGGTACCGCAGGCGGAGTCGGTGGACGGCGACCTTGACCGCGCCCTCGGTCATGCCGAGTTGGGAGGCGACGGTGGCGTAGGGAAGGCCCTGGCGATCGCGGGTCAGCGTGTCCTTGAGGCTCTCGAACAGAGCCCGCCGGCCGGCGGCCTGGTGTTCCTCCTGGAGCCTGGCCAGGACTCGTTCGAGCAGGGCGAGGGCCCACTGGCGGTCGAAGGCCTGGTCGGGGCCCGGGCCCGGGGAAGCCGGGTCCGAGGGGGTCCCCGCCTCGGTGTCTGGGGCGTCGATGGGCACGAAGGTCAACCTGCCGCCGCGTTTCTGCGTCCGGAGTTTGTCCCATTCGTTGGCCAGGAAGTGTTTCAGGGCGGCGAGCAGGAACGTTCGGAAACGGCCCTTGGCGGGGCTGACCCGGTCCAGGCTGTCGGTGGCCAGCAGGCGGGCGAAGAATTCCTGGGTCAGGTCCTGGCTGTCATGGGGTGGGTGACCCAGTCGGCGGACGAAAGCGTAGATCGGGCGCCAGTAGGTTCGGCAGAGTTCCTCGAGCGCCTGGCGGGCGTGGGTGGTGTCGGAGCGATCGCGGCTGGCGGAGAGCACGACCGTCCATTGGGTGGTGGCGAAGCGGGCGACGGTGCCGGGGCCTTGGGCGGGGGCGGGGGCGGGCGACTGGGGTGGCAGCCCGGGTGCCGGCGTTGTTGGCAGGGTGGGAAGGCCCGGATCGCTCATTGAGGGAGGTGGCGGGTGGCGGGCATGGCAGAATCCAAGCCGGTCGCGCGGTGGTGGCGAGTTCAAACTGGGTGATCTGTCTGATCTGTCTGATCGGACCGATCGGACCGATCGGACCGATCGGATGGATTGTGGGCGGTGAGCGCGGGACGCCCGGAGGTTGCGGTTCGTGATTCAGGGGCCTAGGGTGGTTCCCAAGAGGGCCGGTTTCAGACCAGACGCAATATCCCGGCAGAAAATCCACGTGACGCCATTCGACCATTCCCGACTTCGAGTATTCCCGCTGGAGGAGCGCCGGAGCCTGACCCGTGCCGAGGACATCCTCATTCCGGCCGACGCACCGGCTCCATCGCTGGACCCCGGATTGCGCGAGGCCGTGGCCCGGGCTGCGTCCGACATCCGGTCGGCGCGGGAGCGTGGAGCCGCGGTGATGCTCATTTACGGGGCGCACCTGCTGCGGAATGGCGCGGCGTTGTTGTTGGATCGGATGATGAGCGACGGATGGCTCACCCATCTGGCCACGAATGGTGCCGGGACCATTCACGACTGGGAATATGCGTGGTTCGGGCAGTCGACGGAGAAGGTGGAGGACAACGTCGCCACCGGCACTTTCGGAACGTGGGATGAGACGGGAAGAAACATCCATCTGGCGTTGTTGGCGGGCAGCCTGAGGATGGAGGGGTATGGCCAGGCGCTGGGTCGGTTCATCATGGAGGATGGGTGCACGCTGCCGCCCACCGAGGAACTCCAGATGTTGATCTCGAATTTCCCGGCGGATCCCCTGGCGCCGGCGGCTGCGGATCTGTTGGCGGCGATGAACCGTCATGCGCTCAAGGACGGCCGGCACGAGGTGCTCCATCGTTGGAGGCAGGCCTCGATCCTGGCGTCGGCGTTCCGACACGGCGTTCCGCTGACGGTCCATCCGGGCATTGGCTACGACATCGTTTCCTGCCATCCCATGTTCAACGGGGCGGTGATCGGGCGGGCGGCGGAGATTGATTTCAAGCGGTTCGCGGCGTCGGTGGAGCGGTTGGATGGCGGGGTGGTGCTGAGCATCGGATCGGCGATCATGGGACCGCAGGTGTTCGAGAAGAGCCTCAGTTGCGTGCACAACCTGCGCCGCCAGGATGGTCGACCCAACGTCTCGGGCCATTCCATCCATGTGGTGGACCTGCAGGATGGCGGGGGGTGGGACTGGACGAAGGGCGAACCCCCGAAGACGAACGCGGCGTATTACCTGCGGTTCTGCAAGAGCTACTCCCGCATGGGCGGCACGATGCACTACGTGCAGGCCGACAACGCCAAATTCGTGCACGCCCTGGCCCGAGCGCTGGCTGATTGAGTGTGTCGAGCGTCGTGGGTCGTGGGTCGACCTTCGACCTCCCCACTCCCCACTCCTACGCGTCCCGCGTTCCGAAGGCTTCGGCGAGGGCGAGGGCGTGGCGCATGGCCTTCGATTTGTTGACGGTTTCCAGGAATTCCCCTTCCGGGGTGGAGTCGTGGACCCATCCGCCGCCGGCCTGGACGTAGGCTTTGCCGTCCTTGAGCAGGGCGGTGCGGATGGTGATGCAGCAGTCGAGGTTGCCGCTGAAGCTGAAGTAACCGACGCAGCCGCCGTAGGGGCCGCGGGTGGTTTGTTCGAACTCCGAGATGATCTGCATGGCGCGGATCTTGGGGGCACCGGTGAGGGTGCCGGCGGGGAACGTGGCGCGCATCAGGTCGTAGGGGGAATGGTCCTGGCTGAGGCGCCCTTCGACCTGGGAGACGATGTGCATCACGTGGCTGTAGCGTTCGATGATCATCAGGTCGTTGACCTTGACGCTTCCGAAGTCGCAGACCCGTCCGACGTCGTTGCGGGCGAGGTCGATCAGCATCACGTGTTCCGCGCGTTCCTTGGGGTCGGCGAGCAGTTCCTGTTCGAGCGCGTGGTCTTCCTCGGCGGTCTTGCCACGCCGGCGGGTGCCGGCGATGGGACGGATTTCGACCACGCGGTTTTCGCAGCGCACATGGATTTCGGGGGAGGCGCCGACCAGTGAGAAGCCCTCGAGTTCTAGGAGGAACATGTAAGGGGAGGGGTTCACCGAGCGCACCGCGCGATAGACGTCGATGGGAGGGGCCTTCACGGCGGCGCTGAACCGCTGCGAGCCCACGACCTGGAAGATGTCGCCGGTCCGGATGTAGTCCTTCGATTTCCGGACGTGTTCGTGGAACTGCTCGGGCGTCTGGTTCGAGACGAACGGCAGTTCCTCGACCTCGGCATGGAATGAGGCGGGGCGGCCCTGGATCGGTTGCTCGAGCAGGGACACCAGCCGTTCGATCTCGGCGATGGCGTCGTCGTAGGCGTCATCGACGGAGACGCCGTCGGTGGACGCGTTGACGACGATGGTGAGCGTCTGGGCGGTGCGATCGAAGACGAGTACTTCGTCGGCGATGAGGAAGTAGAGCGTGGGCGTGCGCAGTTCGTCGACGGGGGGCCGGGGCACGACGGGTTCGATGTCGTGGATGAACTCGTAGCCGATGAAGCCGATGGCGCCGCCGGTGAACCGGGGGAGGTCGGGGACGCCGACGGGGCGGTAGCGGGCCATGACCCGCTCCACGACGGCGAGTCCGTCCCGGACGACCTTGGTATCGCCAGCCGGCGGTTCGGGGCTGACGTTGAAGGTGTCGATGATCCGGCCCTGTTCGATGACGTCGACGCGCTGGCCTTGTTGACGGATGACGGTGCGCGGGCTGCAGCCGACGAACGAGTAGCGGCCGAGATGTTCGCCGCCTTCGACCGATTCGAGCAGGAACGATTCCCCCTGGCCGCGGATTTTGGAGTAGGCGGAGAGCGGGGTTTCGAAATCGGCCAGCAACCGCCGGCAGACGGGGATGAGGTTGCCCCGTGAGGCCAGTTCCCGAAATTCGTCGCGCGACGGCTGATACATGGCGGGCGCAGTAAAGCACGACGGACCGGGCGGGCGGAAGGCCATTGAACTTCCCGGCGATTCGGGGACCTCAGATCCGGTGACCGGTGTCGTAGCCGTGGAGGTGCTGGTCAAAGCTCCAGATGAAGACTCGTCTGATCGGGTGAAGTGCTCGCTGGCGTTCCCATTCCTGGATGATCACTAAATCCCCAAGTCCGCACTTTTGCTTGGCTGAATCGGGGAAGAGCGACAGCCACGAACGAAGGTCTTCTGGACGGACGAAGGGGGTGGGCCACCACGGGGCGAGTCCGTTGAGAGCACCCTGGACCTGGGCGACGAATCGAATTGCTGCCTCGCGACGTGCCGAGCCGTCCGAAACCTGTCCGATGTGGTTTCCGGTCTCCAGAATCGAGATCATGGGCAGCAGGAAGGTCGTGCGATCCCGGATCAACGAATTGAGTCGAGCTCTGACTTCGTCGGCCTGCTGGCACTTCCCAGGCACCGCGACGATGTTGCAGAAAACGCTGGTGTCCAGGAGGCAGATGCTCATGCCGCAGCCGCTGGTTTTCCCAGATTGTCGATCCATTCAAGCATGGCTTGAACTCGCTCTTCAGGGTTGCGCGGGTTCTTCGCCAACCGATCCAAAATGCCCTTTGTCACGAGTTCTCCGAGGGGTCCCTGGGCAACCAGTTCCGGGTAGTCTGCCAATTCGCTTAGCTTGATAAGGCGGCTGTCGCCTTCCGTTGGGTCGCGGAAACAGAATGTCACGCTCGGGACGGCCGAAAGCGGCAGCGCATCAAGGAGTGCCGGATTGTGGCTGGTCAGGAGGACTTTCAGTCTGCGTTCGGACGCGACGTGCTCGATGTTCGCGAGGAGCTTCCTGGCGCGGCTGGGGTGAACGCCATTGTCGATCTCCTCGACAACGACCGTGGAGCCGACCGGGGCTGAAAGCATGGCAGTTGCGACTGCCATGACTCGGAGCGTGCCATCGGAAAGGACGGGCGCGTCACGAACGGTTTTCGCGTTTCCGAAGGATTCCTCAAGTTGGAGCATTACTTCCGCGCGTGGGCCCAGGAGAAACTCGATGTTCGTGATGTCCTGTTCGGGGAGATCCCGAACGAAGGCAAGGACATCGTCTTTTTTTTGCTGCCTATCGCAGAGATCGTACAAAGTGCTCGAAAGATTGCTGCCGTCCCCCTTCAGGGATCGGTCCACGATGAAGCTGTAGCCGCGCATTCGTCTCGGGCTTGGATCGAGGAAGAGCACCCCCTGAAGTGCGTCCATGAAAGCCCGTGAGACCCACGGAATCTCCTTCTGGGATCGTTCGTGTTTATCGGCGAATCGTGCCGGGGTCAGGAGTTGAGTAAAGACGGCCTGCTGGTTGGTGCAGGTGATCTGCGGTTTATTCCTGCCTTGTGAGAAGTTGTTATAGCTGACGATGAGATCGTGAGAATGGGGTTCCTCGGAGGGCTGTACATTGTACAACGGCAGCGTTTCGGCAGGGCTGAGGATTTGTTCCTGGATGATCCGTAGCCCGTTGTCGTCCACCTTGATTTCCAGTTTCAGCTGATCCCAGCTGGTTTCATGCCTGAGTCCACAGCCGAGCTGGAACTTTCCCTCGCGACCCGGCACAAGCGGCCCGGTCGAGCGGAGCAGGTCTGTGATGCTGCCTCGAAGCAGTACTTCCGAATCCTGGGCTCCACGGAACACCTCATCCAATCGTCGTCCTCTGGACAGCCAGGAAAGCAGCTGAAGCCCTTCCAAGGCATTGCTCTTCCCAGAGGCATTGGCTCCGACCAAAACGGTCATTGGCGCAAGCTCCAGCGTTGCTTGGCGGAAGCTCTTGAAGTTCGCCAATGTGAACTTCGTCAGCATGGCAGCACCCTACTCGAATCGGTGGCTGATGAACACCTTTCATTGGGATTTCCTGGGGTGCCTGGCCGACCCCAGGCGGATTGGAATACCGGTCCAGTGCTGTTTGGGGCAGGGTCGCCGGGCCGTGGAACGGCGCCATGACTGGTCATCGACGCGAAATTCTCGCCATCGCCATTTTTGCCCTCACGTACGTGCTGATCAGCGGGCGGCGGTTGAAGGTGCTGCCGTTGAACCGGCCGGCGGCGGCGTTGTTGGGGACGGTGCTGATGGTGGTGTGCGGGGTGATGACGCCGGAGCAGGTGTATCGGGCGGTCGATTACAACACCCTGGTCCTGTTGCTGGGCATGAGCCTGATCTCGGCCTATCTGGACCTGGCGGGATTCTTTGGGTGGACGGCGGACTGGGTCCTGCGGGTGGCGAGGACGCCGCAGCGTTTGTTGCTTTATCTCATCGGGGTTTCCGGGGGCCTTTCGGCGCTGCTGGTGAACGACACCGTGTGCCTGATGCTCACGCCGCTGGTGGTCCGGGTGGTGTTGCGGGGTGGGCTGCCGTTGCCGCCGTATCTTCTGGGCCTGGCCATGAGCGCGAACATCGGGAGCGTGTGCACGCTGGTGGGCAATCCCCAGAACATGTTGATTGGGCAGATGTCGGGCCTGGGTTTCGCGCGGTTCACCGGGGCGTTGCTGCCGGTGGCGGTGGTCGGGCTGTTGATCCAGTACGTGGTTTTGAGGGTGGGATTTCGCGGGGACCTGGCGAGGGCGGGGTTGATGGCGGAGTTGCGCGGGGACCGGGCGGTGGTGGCCTCGGTGGATCGTCGGCTGCTTCGCCTCGCGGTGGCGGTCCTGGGGTTGGTGGTGATCGGGTTTTTGGCGGGATTCAGTCTGGCGTGGACGGCGCTTTCGGGGGGCGTGCTGGTGATGGTTCTGGCGCGGCGGGACACGCACGAGGTGCTGAAGCTGGTGGACTGGCATCTCCTGGTTTTCTTCGCGGCGCTCTTCGCGGTGGTGGAAGGCCTGAACAGCACGGGATTGCCGGACCAGCTATATGCCGGGATGAAGGACATGTTCGGGGGGACCCCGACGCGCCAGGCCCTGCATTTCGCGTGGTTCTCGGTGCTGGGTTCGAACGTGTTCTCCAATGTCCCTTTCGTCCTGGTGGCGGGGAAGTGGGTTCCGGGATTCGCGGATCCTGAACTTCTGTGGAAGGTGATGGCTCTGGCGACCACCTTTGCCGGCAACCTCACCATTCTCGGATCCGTGGCGAACATGATCGTGGTGGAGTCGGCGCGGGGCCATTGCGAGGTCAGTTTCTGGGACTACGCCAAATTCGGGATCCCGGTGACCCTGCTGACCCTGGCCGCCGGGCTGGCCCTGCTTCTCCTTCTTCGCTAACTTCCGGGCATGCCGGGGGAGCAATCGATTGCCGAGTTCCGGCGCCGCCTCCCGCGCTTCGAAGTCGTGGTGCTGACCTTCCATCAGGATCCCCACCGGCTTTTCGCGTGTTTCGAAGACGGGGCGGTGGGGTATCTGACCAAACCGATCGGGCCCGTGGATCTGATGTCGGCGTTGCAGGAGGTGCGGGCGGGCGGTTCCCGCATGAGCGGTCCGATCGCCCGGCTGGTGCTGCGGTCGTTCCAGAAACGGGGAGGCTCGTGTTCCGACCTTGAGTCCCTGACCTCCCGCGAACTGGAGGTTCTGCGCGAGATCGCGGCGGGGTCCGTTCCGAAAGAAGTGGCAACCACCCTTAGGATCGCCCTGCGGACGGTGCAGACGCTGCGCGGGCTGAATTGTCGCAGCGGGACCATCCCCACCCCCAACTCGGAGATATTCCCGTGCCGCGCGGATCACCGGGCGAGGCCGGATTCGCGGAGGGCCAGCAGGCCGGCCATGGTGAGGGCGATCGTGAGCAGCAGGGGGCCGAGGGCTTCGGTGGACTGCCAACGGAGGACCACCCCGATGGCGCTGGGCATGGCGGCCACGCCGAGGTTGGCGATGGCGGACTGGAACCCCATCAGGTTCATGGCGTGATCGCGTCCGACGAGCCGGGGCGTGTCGTGCATGAGCATGGGGAAGATCGGGGCGAGGCTGAGGCCGGTGACCAGCAGTCCGAGTCCGGTGATGGAGCCGGCCGCACCCGTCGGGAGTGAACTCAGGGACGACAAGGCGATCAGGCTGGTGCCTGCGATGGCTCCGAACAGCGCCCAGCGAACGATCCGCAGCGGGGTGGTCCGATTGGAGACGGTGCCGATGAGAAACCGTCCTGCGGTCAACGAGCCCCAGTACAGGGAGACCATGAGACCGGCCGACTCCATGGACCAGCCGCGGCCGTCGTGGAGCAGGCTGGCGATCCAGATGCCGGTTCCGAATTCGACACCGCAATAGGCGAAGAAAAGAGCCAGGCTGGCCCAGGCGGCGGGGAGCGCGAGGGTGGCGAGGAATGGAGGATGCGGTTCGGTGCGGCCGGGAGTTTGTGCGTCGCCCGGGGACTGGAGGGAAGAGAGGTTGAGAAGGAAAGCCACGCCGAGCGCGGCTTGGAACAGACCGATGATTTGGTAGGCCGTCCGCCAGGAACCGTTGGCGGCGAAGATGCCGGAGATCACCAGGGTGCCGAGGGACACCCCCACTCCCCAAAAGGCGTGCAGCCAGTTCATGTGGCGGGAGGAAAGGTGATTGGCCACGAAGTTGTTCAGGCCGGCGTCGATCGCGCCGTTGCCCAGACCGAGGAAGAACGAAAGGACGGCGAGGGAGGCGAGCCCGGGGCTGAAGGCGAATCCCAGAATCGCAAAGGACGTGAGGAACGTGTTCAGGACCAGCACGCGTCCCACCCCGAGCCGGCGCAGGATCCAGCCGCTGAGGAATCCCGAGGTCATGCCGCCGAGCGTGGCCAGGAAGAGAATCGGGGCATTGGCATTGAGCGCTGCGCTGAAGTCTGCGCGCATCTGCGGCCAGGCCGCCCCCAGGAGACCGTCGGGGAGGCCCAGACTGACAAAGGCCACGTAGATCAGAAGGAGCAGCAGAGCCTGGGTCGATCCGACGGTTCCCCGAGCCGGGGCGGGCGGTGCGGTCCTCTCGGTCATTCCGGGAGAAATCCTCGACCCGCTTGCGCCGGCCGCCGAGCTGAATTTTCGCGTCAGGGTTCCTTCCCTTCAGGGCGCATCTTCGGCGGTCCGTTACGCGGGGTTGGAGGGAGGCCTACAATCCCAGGATAACCAACCACGAAGGGCAGGAAGGCCACCAAGGAAGGCCGATGGAAAGCAGCCAGAGAGACCCTGTTGGTCGCGCACTCCAGGAATGGCCTACCCTGCATTTGCTTCCTGCCCTTCGTGCCGTTCGTGGTGCGATGAGCTTTTCTGGTGACCCGTGAAGCGGGGATGGGTGGAGGTTCTCCCGCCTTGCCGGCAGGGCCGCGGCCGGGGGAAAAGAGCGGGGTGAACCCATTCCTCCCGAAGTGCCTGCGTGTGCCGATTTTGTGTCGTGCCCTGGCCAGCCTTGTGGCGCTTTCGATGCTCGGGGCGGCGCGGTCAGGGGCGGTGACTTACGACCTGGTGGTTTATGGAGGGAATTCCGCCGCGGTGACCGCCGCGGTTCAGGCGCGGCGCCTGGGGAAGACGGTGGTCGTGGTCTCGCCGGACCGCCATCTGGGGGGGCTCTCGAGCGGCGGGCTGGGCTTCACGGACACCGGGGACAAGTCGGTGATCGGCGGTTTGGCGCGGGAGTTCTATCACCGGATCTGGGCGGAGTATCAACGCCCGGAGACCTGGCGCTGGCAGGCGAAGTCGGAGTACGGCAACAAGGGACAGGGCACGCCGGCGGTGGACGGGGCGCAGCGGACCATGTGGATTTTCGAGCCGCACGTGGCGGAGAAGGTCTTTGAGGATCTGATCCGCGAGCACGGCATCGAGGTCCGCAGGGACGAGTGGCTGGATCGATCGGGCGGTGTGAAAAGGCGCGGTTCACGGATCCGTTCGATCCGCACTCTCTCCGGACGGACCTACGAGGGACGGATGTTCCTGGACACCACTTACGAGGGGGATCTCCTGGCCGCCGCGGGAGTCAGGTACACGGTGGGCCGTGAATCGAGGGATGCCTATGGCGAGGCATGGAACGGGATTCAGACCGGGGTGCTTCATCATCGCCACCATTTCGGCGTGTTGCCGGTGAAGATCAGTCCGTACCTCGTGCCGGGCGATTCGGGGAGCGGGCTGCTGCCGCTGGTGAGTCCGGCGCCTCCGGGCGAGTACGGTCAATCGGACCGTCGCGTCCAGGCGTACTGCTACCGGATGTGCCTGACGGATGTGCCGGAGAACCGGGTCGAGTTCCCGCGACCGGAGGGATACGACGCGGCGCGGTACGAGCTTCTGTTGCGGGTTTATGCGGCGGGGTGGCGGGAGACCTTCGACAAGTTCGATCCGATTCCCAACCGGAAGACGGACACCAACAACCATGGGCCAGTGAGCACGGACTATCTGGGTGGCAGCTACGAATATCCCGAGGCGGGTTACGAGCGGCGGCGTGAGATCCTGCGGGAGCATGAGAATTACCAGAAGGGCTGGCTCTGGTTCATCGCCCATGATCCCCGGGTGCCGGTCGAGGTGCAGTCGGCGATGCGCCGCTGGGGTCTGGCGCGGGATGAGTTCGCGGACAACGGTCACTGGCCGCATCAGATCTATGTTCGCGAGGCCCGGCGCATGGTTGGGAAGTACGTGATGACGGAGAACGAACTGCTCCGGCGCCGGCCCACGCCGGAGTCCGTGGGCATGGGTTCGTACACCATCGATTCGCACAATGTGCAGCGTTACATCACGCCCGAGGGTTCGGTGCAGAATGAAGGCGACATCGGGGTGCCCACGAAGGGGCCGTATGAGATTGCCTATGGGTCCCTGGTGCCGAAATCCGGCGAGGCGGACAATCTTCTGGTGCCTGTCTGCCTCTCGAGCAGCCACATTGCCTTCGGGTCGATCCGCATGGAGCCGGTCTTCATGATCCTGGGACAGTCCGCCGCCACGGCGGCGTGCCTGGCGATCGACGGCGGGTGGCGGGTCCAGGCTGTGCCGTATCCAAGCCTGCGGGAGCGGTTGCTGGCGGACGGTCAGGTCCTGGAGAGGCCGGCCCCTCGCTGACGGCGAGGATAAGGATTTATCCACTCCCCACTTGCTTCCCGCGTTCGGGTGGGACGGCATTTGGGGCGCTTCGGTTCCCTGACGGAGCTGATCCACCTCTCCATGATTCCATGACTGCAGTGAACGCCCTCGATGAGATGTTGTTCCGGACGGGTGACGGACCTGTGACGGTTGGGAGTCCGGCCGGCGGGGCGCTGGAGACACGCCTGCGGGAGGCGTTGGCGACCCTTTCGCCTGCGGAGGTTTACCGGCGGTTCATCGCCGAGAACGACGCGCTCATCCGCCAGTCCGACCTTGAGAACGGCCGGGAGATCGTGACGGCCCGGACCCTCATTCATTCGTTCCTGGTCCGCCACTGGGCCGAGACCCAGCAGCGCCGGTTCGGTTACGAGAAGCCCTTCGCGGTGGTGGCCTTGGGGGGGACGGGGCGGGCGGAGGTGACGCCGTGTTCGGATCTGGATTTTGCCTTTCTCTTCGACGACGCGGTGGACCGGAGCAACGCCTTTCTGCTCGAGCTTCAGCGGCAGATGCTGAACACGGATGAGTTTCTGGAGACGTACGGATTCCGGTTCGAGCCGCTGCCTTTCAATCTGGATGATCCACCCCGGCTGGCGGAGAAGCAGCTCAACTCCTTTCTTGATCTCCGATCCATCTACGATCCCTCGGGACTGGGTCCGCGGTTCCGTGAGCTCATCCGGGCCACCTACGATCCCTTCGAACATTTCCTGCATGTGCGCGGATTCTGGATCGATCGTTGGGAGAAGGCGGCGGGGGAGGCGGAGCGTTTGGACCGGTTCGACATCAAGAACGATGCTTTGAGGCTTTTCCTGGCAGGCATCTGGACGCGGGCGGGTCGGGATTTCCGGCACAGCCACGAGGAGTATGCCCGGCTGGAGGATGCGCGGGACCTCGGGGCCTATTATTTCCTGCTGAGGATCCGGTGCTTCGTTCACAGCCGGAAAAAGGGGCGCCGTTCGCGTGCTCCCGGCGGGGATCATCCGGAGGATCTGTTCGAGTTCGAGGATTTCACCTCGTTTGGGGAGTTGTTGGGGCAGGAGGCCGACGAGGTGGTCCGGTTTGAGTTTGCGAACACCGTCCGCGCGCGGCTGTTGTCGGCGCGCCGCCGGGTCGCGCGGTTCGCGCGTTTTGCCATCGCGGCCGAGTTGACCCCGGGCCGTCCGGTCGGACCGCAGAGTCCGATCGCATGCCGGGTGGCCGGCCTGGCCCACGCGCCCCTGCAGGGGCCGGTGACGGATGTGGCCCGCAGCCGGGCGGCCCTGTCGCTGCTCCTCGCTTCGCAGCGCTACCGGGTTCCAATCGATCCCGCCGAGCTCCAGTCGACCTTTCGCGATCCCGGCGACTGGCTGGAGCCGGTGGCTGAGTTGTCGGCGTTGTTCTACGAACGCCGGGGGAGTCTGGCGGATTCGCTGGCGTTCCTGTCCCAATTCGACGGCGCACTGGAACGAGTGTTCCCCGGCCAGTCCCGCTTCGAAACCTCCATCGACGAACGGGTGTCGGAGGAGCGGACCTGGATGCGAGGCGCCCTGGAGCGGCGGAAGCACCTGCGTCTCGAGGAATTTGTGCGGGAAGGCCAGGAGGCCCTGGCGCGGGCGATATCGACCGAACGGGCGACGAATCTTGCGGATGGGGTGGATCCCCGGATCGAGGCGGCGCTGCTGGGGCCGGATCAGCTGGCCGCCGTGAAGCTGGCGCTCAAAACCAAGCGCCTGCCCCTGACGCGGGAGGACACCGAGCTGCGAAACGACAATCGACGGCCCATCCACGAGCGTTTTTCCTCGGGTCATTCGGACCGGGCGCTCGAGGTGTACTACGAGCGCCTGCGGAACGAGGCGGAGTTCTCGGAGGAAACCGTGCGCCTGGCGCGGTTTCTGGTGGGCAACCGGCGGGCCTTCAAGGCCCGGGCCGAGGCGGGGTTGAACGACCGGTTGCAGGTTGAGGAATTCGCCACGCAATGCCGGGACGAGCAGTGGCTGCGCGCGCTCTACGTGTTCACCTGCGCGGATCGTTCGGAATGGGAATGCCGGGAGAAGGATCCGGCCCGGTGGTTCAGCACCGATGAACTCTACACGAAGACGATGCAGTTCTTCCGTCCCGGGGTGGATCCCACCCAGCACCTGAAAAGCGCGGGATTCTCCGCCGAGGAACTGGCGATCCTGAAGGATTTCGGTCCGGACTTCTACGGGGGCGTCTACCGACCCCACGCGATCACGTTCGGCTCCCACCTCCTGCGGCTGGCCAACGGTGGGGAATCAGCGCCGCCCAAGGCCAGTCTCGTCCGGGCGGGCACGTCGCGGATCGTGGGGGTGGCGGCGCGGGACTTCCGCGGTCTCGCGGCCTGCATCACTGGGGAACTCTGGCATCAGCACGGAAGCCTGCTCCAGGCGCACCTTTTCTCCGCCATGAACCATGGTCTCGTGCTCGACTTCTTTCATGTCGCGCAGCTCTCCGACAAGGGCTCTGGCACCGACCTGCTTCGCGGGATCGAGCGCGCCATCCGGGAGCGCCGGCACATTCTGGATTCCGACGAGGTAAACCTTCCCTTGCTCGAACCCGGTCGCACGACGCTGAAGGAATGGAGAAACGGTCTCTTCCTTCTCCGACACGAGACCTCACGCGACACCGCCGGGCTGGTCTACGCTCTTGCGTACAAGGTGTTTCGCCACCTCGAGGGCAATATTTTCGGGCTGCAGGCCCGGAGCACGCGGGACGGGGCCTTCGTCTCCATCTACTTCGGCCTTCCGCCCCGCACCCCGATCGAGTGCGCCCAGGAGATCGTTCGGGAACGGTTTGGTTGATGAGACCGGGGTGTGGGGAGTGCGGAGTGGGGAGTGGTTCAAGACGAGGTGAGGGCGGCGACGTGGGCGCGCAGTTCCTCAAGTTCGACCTCGTAACCGCCGCTGAGAATCGGGAACCGGCACCAGGTCTTGGGGTCCAGGTTCTCGTCGTCGAGATGGAAGCTGGGGGCGTAGCGTTCGCGCTTCCACTGGTTGCGGCACCAGAGTCTGAAGAAACGTTCCACCCAGGTCCCCAGTCGGGCGTTGTCGTACATGGGGAACAGGGCGCGCATGCGCTCGAAGACTTCCACTGGCGACTGCTTGTCACGGATGGAGGCGCGCTCGATGGCGTCGAGAAGCGGGTAGGGCATGAGGTCCGCCTCGTCGGTCTGCGAACGGTCCGGTGGACGCAGTTCGGCGGTGGGGGCCTGTGCATTGACCGCCGACAGGGCGGGGATGGGGCCGAGGCCGACCGGACCCTGGCGTTCGAGCCAGACCAGCCATTCGCGCAGCCACGCCTTGTCGATGCCCGCGATGGGCGCCAGCCCGCCGCTGGTGTCGCCGTCCATGGTCGCATAGCCCACCGCCGCCTCGCTCCGGTTGCTGGTGGAGAGCAGGAGCGACCCGCGGACGTTGGCCAGCATCCAGACGCCCGGGGAACGCACCCGGGCCTGGATGTTCTGGAGCGCGATGTCGTCGCGGGCCCAGGTGAGCTCGCGTCCGAGGGCGCGTGAAACCAGATCCACGTAATCCTCGTGGAGACCGGTGATGTCGAATTCGAAATGTTCCGCTCCCACGGCGGCGGCGACGGTTGCTGCGGCGTCGCGGGTCACGGGGCCGCTGTTGCGCGTGGCCTGGTAGGCGGTGATCAGCAGCGCCCGGACAATCGCACGAAGGGCCTCCGGACCGCTGTCGGGCCGTGGTGTTTCCGGGCTGGTCAGCGCCTTGATGTACCGCAGGCGATCGCAGAATCCGCGGATGCCAAGCTCCGCACAGCCGTGGGCGACCATGAGCGACACCAGACAGGCGATGGCCGAGGAATCGGCGCCTCCGCTGAGCGAGACGACGAATCCCTGGGAACGGCTTTTGCGAAGGTAATCAAAAAGCGCCAGCGGGACGGCGCGGGCAAACTCCTCGGCCTTGAGCTGGGGGGAGGATTCCCAGGCGGCACTGACGCATGCCGACGCGGCCGGTTCCACGACCGGCCAGTCGAAATCCACCGGCTCCACTCCGTGCGGCTCAGGGCCGAGGTCGGGCTGGAAGCTGGCCAGCCGGGATCGTTGGAGGCGGGTGACATCGACGTCCACGGTGGCGGTGGTGACCTGAACGCTGGCGTAGGAGAAACGGGGTCCGCCGGCGAGCAGGCTGCCGCCGCTGGCGATCATGGTTTCGCCATCGTAAATGGCACGGCCCGCCTCGTTGCCGAGCAGGTTCGCATAGACGTAGCTGCAGCCGAAGGCGCGGGATCCCTCGAGCACGAAGCGCTGGCGGATGGCGATCTTGCCAAAGGCGAAGTGGCTGGCGCTGGGGTTCAGGATCAGATCGATGCCACGCTGCGCCAGACGAATGCCGGGACGCGTCGCGGCCCAGGCATCCTCGCAGATTTCAAACCCGATCCGGATGCCCCCCACCTGGAACAGCAGGTCGCCCACCGGAACCTCCCGCCCCTCGATGTCGATCCGATCCTGGACCCCGGCCGGCCAAGGCTTGAACCAGCGCGGTTCGTAGTGGATGCCGTCGCCGGCAAGGTGCTGCTTGGCCACCAGCCCCAGAAGATGTCCATCCACCGCGAGAGCCGCGATGTTGAAGATTCCGTGATGGACCATCACCGGGAGCCCGATCGAAACCACCAATCCCCGGGTGGACGGAAGGATGCCTGAAAGCTCCCTCAGCGCGCGCCGGAGGGTGTCGGGGCTCTGGAACGTGTCCTCGCATCCGTACCCGGTCAGACAGAGCTCCGGCAGGCACAGGACGGAGGCGCGCTGGCGCCTTGCTTCCTCAATGGCGGCAAGGACATTGGACCGGTTCCCGCGCCAGTCGAGCGGGGTTTGGTTGAGCGCTGCGGCGGCGACCCGGATAAGCTTCATGACGTCGGACCGGCGCAGTGTAGCGGAGGGTGGCGGGGAAGCGAGCCGCGAGGCGACGCCTGGGTCATTAGAGAATCCGATGATGCCAAAGGACGGTCAGGGTTGACCAATCTTCGTTGAGCCGAACTTATCGACGTTGGCCGAAATTCGGGTCGTCGGAGGGCGAATCGGGGTGAAGCTCTGCACGCCGGCGCCCGGAGAAGTCTTATGAAGCACTCTCGCTCGTGGTGGTGGATGGCGATCCTCCTCGCCTTCGGAATCCCGTGGGCCCAGGCGGCGGACGATCCGGTTCCGAATGACAAGTGCCTGGAGTGCCATGGCATGAATGACCTCACGCTGACCAACAGCCTGGGTCATGTGCGGTCCCTCTTCACGGACGAGGCGATTCTCAAGGCCTCCATCCACCGGACCAACACCTGCATCGACTGCCATCGGGACCTTCGCTTGGCGTGGGAGCATCCCGAGGACAACCACAAGGTGGAGCCGGTGAACTGCGCCGTCTGCCATGAGAAGCAGTCGGCAACGGCGATTGCGGGTGTCCATGGCATCGCCCTGCGGGAGGGCAAGCTGGGGGCGGCGACGTGCACGGACTGCCATGGACATCACGACGTGACGCGCCATAGCGCGCCGGATTCGCCGACGCACTTCGCGAGGTTGGCGGCGACCTGTGGGCAGTGTCACATGCAGGAGGAGGAGGATTTGAAGGCGAGCGTCCATGGGCAGGCGGCGCTGAAGGGGCGGCGCGATGCTCCGACCTGCATCGATTGCCATTCCGAGCACCAGACCGAGGACCTCCGGAATGCCTCCCCGATCAAGATCGCGAGTCAGATCTGCGGCCCCTGCCATGCCTCCGAGCGATTGAACACCGGGCTCCAGGCCTCGCGCCGGCAGGTGAACACGTTTTTGGAGAGCTATCACGGGCTGGCGGCCCAGGGAGGATCGACGCGCGCGGCCAACTGCGCGAGCTGCCACGGCTGGCATCTGGTGCTGGCCTCCAGCGATCCGAGGTCGAAGATCCACAAGGACAACCTGGTGGGCACCTGTGGTCAGTGCCATCCGGGCATCAGCGACAAATTCGCCCAGGGCCGGGTGCACGTGGACTATTCGTCGACGGGCGAGGTTGGGCTGGTGGTGAATTCATGGGTTCGGCGGGTTTACCTCGCCTTGATCGTGTTGGTGGTCGGTTTTCTGGGCCTGCACAACGGACTCTCCTGGTACCGCAAGGTGCGCGCGGCTTACGCGGCGTCGGGCAGGACGGTGGTCCGGATGGACCCCTCGCAGCGGCGTCAGCATCTGGTGCTGCTGACCAGTTTCATTTTCCTGGCGTTGACGGGCTTCGCTCTGCGGTTCCCGGACTCCTGGTTGTCATGGGCCTTCGGGACGGAGGACACCCGGCGTTGGTTGCACCGCGGGGCCGGCGTGGTGCTGCTGGCACTCGGCATCTGGCATATCATCTACCTGGTGGCGCAGGCCGAGGGGCGTCGATTGGCTCGGGACATGATGCCGGGACTTCAGGATCTGAAGGATTTGCGGGCGAATCTGGCGCATCTCTCCGGGAGGGGGGGGAAGCCCGCGCGGTTCGGCCGGTTCGGGTATCCGGAGAAGCTGGAGTATTGGGCGGTGGTTTGGGGAACGATCATCATGGGGGTGACCGGTCTGATGATCTGGATGAAGGTGGACGTCACCCAGTTCACTCCCCGCTGGGTGGTCGATGTGGCGATCACCATCCACTATTACGAAGCGATTCTCGCCTGCCTCGCGATCATCGTCTGGCACTTCTACCACGTCATTTTCGACCCGGACGTCTATCCCGCGAACTGGGCCTGGCTGGACGGGAAGGTGACCCCGGAATGGCAGAAGCATGAGCATCCGCTCGAGGTCTTGCCTCCCCAGCCCGACCAGCCTTCGCAAACCCCGCCCGCGGCGGCGAAAGCGACGGGTTCCCCGACCGATCGGGACACTCCCTGAAGGCCCTCGGCTTTCGGCCTTCCGCCTTCCGGCGCCGGTTGGCGGAGGGCGGAGGGCGGAGGGCGCGGTGGTTTCGCGGGGCAGCCGGGCTCCGCTCAGCGCGAGTAGATGGACCGGACGCCCCGGGGAAGGGTGCGAAGCAGCTGGATCTCCGGCATGGTCAGGCACCGGTTGAACACCGCGAGCTCATCCAGGGCCCCGATATAGCCGATGCCCAGGTGAATCCGGGTCTCTGTTGGGTTCCAGGTGAAGGTCTGGTTGAAGCCGCGGACGGATCCGACCTGGGCGCCGTCGAGGTAGAGCAGGGCCGCGCCGTCCTTGGCGCCGGTGTTGAACCGTTCCCAGGTGATGACCACGTGGGTCCAGCGCTCCCCGGAAAAGGGGGGGCCGGGGATGGTCACGAGCGGTTTTTCGGCGGGAGTCATTTTTCCCCAGTCCTTGCCGAGGGGATTCCACACCTTTTTGTCCGCATAAGCTCCGAGCCGGAAGGGAACGTCGTTGGTCCGTTTTTCGAACTCCACAAAGAACGCCGCGTCGTCCCAGGCGCGCGGAGTGATGTTCACCGGATCGGCGTAACCGGGGGCCAGCGTCGCGAGATCGGCCAGCAGCCAAAACGACACTGACCCGCTCCAGTTCGACGGGGACCAAGGCAGGTTTTTATCGGCGCGGTAGAAGACGACGGGGTCGGCCTGCCTGTCGAACCGGAGGGAACCGCCATGCCGGCCCGAACCGGTGTCGATGCGCGCGGCGCCTGCGGTGGGAAGGCCGGGCTGGGCTTCCCGGATCCGCTCGAGCTTGGGGGCGTGGTACAGCCAGGGGTCGCCCAGGGCAAAATCGGCGTCGGTGGTGCGATCGAACGAGGCGTGAAACGTGAGGCCCTTGCGGAGCGATGCGGCCGAGGCGTGGTGGGAAGCCGGGGGATGCGATGTCAGGGTGGAACAGCCGCAGAATGCGAGCAGCAGACCGGCGAGCGCGGGGAGGGCCGCGGGCGCCAGGGGGGGCGTGGCACGGGATGGCATGGGCCGAGCCTAAAGCGGGAGGGGGGCGTGGTGAAACGCAAAGCGGGAGACCGGTTGAACCGGTCTCCCGCTGGCTTCGTTCGAAAGCGTGCGCGACGCTGGTCGGAATCTATTTGGCCTGGCCCGGTCCTTTGCCCTCGGGATTGCCACCCGCGCCTGCGCCCGCGCCCGCGCCGCCGGCGTCGCGATTGCCGCGGGGGCCGCCGCCGCGCCCACGGCCGTCCTGGGCGCGCTTGCGCAGGTCTTCCTGGTACTTCTCCCACTTCTTGAGCTGGTCCTCCGTGAGGATCTTGGAGTCCTTGAGCTGCTTGAGGTTGTCCTCCCGGAGCTTGGTGGTCTTTTCGCGACGTTGCTCGGGAGTGAGGGCCGTGTCCTGGCGCAGTTCGCGGGTCTTGGCCGCCTGATCACCCAGGAGCTTCTTCAGCTTTTCCTGCTGGTCCTCGGTGAGCGTCAGTTGCTCATTCATGAGCTTCACACGCTGTTCGATGCCGCCGCCACCTCCACCCCCGCCACCACGGTTGGGTGGGGGAGGACGCTGTCCGGCGGGCGCCGCCGGAGTCGCCGGGGCGGCCGGCTTGGAATCCTGACCCTGGGCCAGTCCGAGCCCCGCCAGCATCACCGCGGTCCCGAGGGAATAAATGAGCATCTTCTTCATCGATCGTGTCCTGTTCTCGTCGGTCTGTCTCCGGCTGGGATCCGGGAACGGAGTTCCCGTTCCTGCGAATCGCGAGCCGGCTAGGCAGACGTGGAGGAAGACTGGCAGGTTACACCACGGGTCCGCCAGCCCGGTTTCCGACCGGTGCCCGGCCCGTTTCGGAGGGTTTCAAGGCACGAAGCGCAGCCGGTACATCCGGTGGGTTCCGGGGCCCGGTTCTGCATCGATGATCCGCGGGGGAAGTGTGTCATTCCCGTCCTCGTGCCGGCCCGGTCGCGGCTCCCAGGCGCCGCTGGTCCCGGTTCCCTCAAGGGCGAAGGTGCGCGGACGGAATCCTTCGATGGCCATTTCGAACGCCCCCTGCGATCCGAGGCCTCCGGCTCTCAGCCGGGGACCGGGAAAGATGTGTCCCACAAGATCTTCGGCGAACGAAGGCACGGGAAGTTCGAGAGTTCCCGGGGGGGCATCGACCGTCCCCGTGCTTCGGCCCACCTCGGTTCCGCGGACGCTGTTGAACCAGACGGCGGCATAGTGGCCGGGGGGAAGGTTCGAGACCACCAGGCTGGAGGGCGCAGTGGCTACCAGGTGGGTTGAGGTGGCCTGTGCAGGATATTCAACTCCGGGCGCGACGAGATATACCAGCAGCTGGTTTCCTTCCCGGATGCCGGTCGGGACAGGGGAAGGCTGCCAATCATCCGAATAGCGCGAGGGCCGTACCCCTGAGAGACGAACCCAATCCCCATGGAACCAGTCCGCGCCGGTGTTGCGAAGCTCCACGGTGTGGTGGCCCGGGGGGATTCCAACGGACACGTCCTCGTTGTACTCGTTGTTGACCTCCCAACGGCCGTCCTTGTTCGGCAGCGACCGACGGAAGGTTTCCGTGCCGTCGACGCGAACGCTCAGCACCGCGCCGTCCGAAACCGAATTGACGTGGAGAACCAGGCTCGCGCCGTCGGCGAACCAGGCGTTGAGTCGGAATGGAATACGGAGTTCCGGATGGCTGGCGCCATGAACGAACCCATTGAGCCGCTGAGCGGAGAGGCCGGCGGCCTCGGGTCCGGGAACCGCGAGGAGGCCGGAGAGCCTGGCGCCCCAGGAAGGATCAAGGGGGAGCAGGACTTCGACCGGAGCAGCTCCGGGAATCGGGTCGGCGACCGTGGACGGAGCGGGTGGGGCGGCTCGGAACCGGACAGGTTCCCAGCGCCCCTTTCCCCACGTGGTTCCTGTCAGGATGTTGGTGGCTGCCCGGTAGAGGGGATAGACATCGGTTTCCCCGTGGATGGATTCCCACCACCACGACATCGAGGTGCCGGCGGATCCGGACGCGATGCCGCCCCAGAGCAGTTGGCGGAATCCGCGCAGATGCGGATCGCTGGCGCGGGCCCACCCCCGCCAATCCACGCCCGCCTCCCCGATGAGCACCGGTTTTCGGTAGCGTTGGCGCATGGATGCGATGGTTTCGGACAGCCGGCGGGCCGGGGCGGCGAGCGAGTAGGCGTGGTAGACGGCGAAGTCGAGGTCCGGAATGGACCAGATCTCGGGTCGGTCGCTCTGGCTGGTCAGGCTGGTGGTGCGGAGTCGTGACCAGGGGTCGTTGGTGCGCAGCCAGGCCGCCATGTCGGCATGCCAGCGGGCCACTTCCGAGGCATCAAGAAGCCGATAGACGTTGTCGATCTCGTTGAAGAACTGCCACGCGAACAGGCCTGGCCGGGCGCCGTAGCGGGCGATCAGATACCGGAGTCGCGCCTGGTAGAGACGTCGCGCTTCAGGTTGGGTGAAGAACGACCGCGGGGTGGGGCAGGGGCCTCCATTCGCAGCGTTGTAGGGATGCCCGGACCAGAAGTTGTTGCCGCCCCAGACATCCGGCTGGGTCTCGAACATGCCGTGGAAATCGAGGCACAAGAGGAGGCGTAGACCGTTCGTTTCCGCCAGTTCAAACACGTGGTCGAGCTGCCAGGCGCGGTCGAGCCGGTAGGCCAGGCGCTCGTTCGCAGCGGTCTCGATGCCAAAGGCCCAGGGAGCCATCCACAATCGTCCCCAGTTCCAGCCCGCCGACGCCATGGCCGGAAACCAGGCGTCATAGTCGAAAGTCCCGCGGCTGCCCGGCCAACAAGTGTCCGCACCAACCAGCGGCAGCGCCCGGCCGTCGGCGGTTTGGAAGAACTGCTGGGATTCCCCGACCTTCGCGAATCCGCCCGGCAGGCGATTCGCACCCGCCTTTGACACCGTGATTTCCTCACGGACGATCTCCGAGGTTTCGCCCTGGCCCAGCCGGGCCAGGACTCGGAACTGATGATTGCCAGAAAGGGCCGGGAAACATCGCAGCCGCCATTCCCCGGGACCGGTGGGGCTGAGAACCTCCGAGCCCGCCCGAAGGTTTCGTTCGAAGGGGCGGTACCAAAAGGCGGGCACGGAGCGGACCCTGCCGCCGGGTTCGGTGATCTCCACGTCGACCGCAATCACCGCCGGGTCGAAAACATTCGTGGCGTCAGGGATGCCCTCGATGCGGGCCTCCAGAAGCCGGCCCTGAGTCGGGGTCCCCAGCGCCACCAGCGAGGCGGCCAGTCCCGGGAAGGCGATGCCAAGGAGCCCCAGGCCGACGAACATCAGGGCCAGCGGACGTGCCATGGCGGGGATCCTGCCGGGATCAGCGCGTCGGCGAATAGTCCGTGGGGACGAGGAACGTCGACTTCACCCCGCCGGGCGCGGTGAGTGAGCCACCGGCGTCCTTTTCGGAGGCTTCGCGGGCTGATTTCCATTCCGGATCCTGGCCGAACGCCTTGAAGGAGGCCGCGGCGGCGTCGGTGGTGGCGTGGGCGAGCAGGTAGATAAGCCTGTTGTCGCTGCCCGCCTCTCCCGCCAGCGGGGTCCAGTATCCCCAGTTCGTCATGCCATGCCGGGCGAACAGGGTGACGGTGTGATCCCGGAAACGGGCGTTGAGCCGGGGAAGGTTGCCGGGCGTGGTGGTGTAGTCCCGAAGTTCAAACACCCGCCGCCCCGCGCCGGCGCCAACCACGATCGCCGGGGAGTAGTCGGTGGCGCCCAGGAAGAAGTTTTCAACCTTCTGAACCAGGGGCCCCTTGGCCTCGGAAGCCTTGAAGGCCGTCTGCCAGTCAGGATCTTCCATGAGCTTCTTCCAGGCCACTTCACGGGCCGCCTTGCTCTCGTAGGAGAGCATGAAGAACACCCGCGGATCCTCGCCGTTCTGGAGCGGTGTCCAATACCCAACGCTGGTGATCCCGTGCTTGTCCAGAAAGCGAAGGGCGTGATTCCGGAATCGCTGATGGAGATCGTCCAGTTTTCCGGGGGACGCGTGGTAGATCCGAAGTTCGTAGCAACGCGTGTCCGCGGCGGCGGCGGCGGCGGCTGAGGCCAGCCCCAGCGGAGCCAGGCAGGCGACAAGAACGAGGGCGGTTGAGATCAGTCGGCTGAACATGATGCCGATGCCACTGGGCCCGGTCGGGAACGTCAACCTGATTTCCGGCTGCCTCCCCGGGCTTTCCGCATTCCACCCGGCCTCATCGAAGAGGAGCAAAGGGACAGGCAATGGGTAGGACTCCCAGAGGGACAGGCATTTTGGGGAATTGTGAGGATTCCTACAAATAGCCTGGCACTTAGCAGAAAAGTCTTGCCGTACCGGGGGTGGTAGTGATTAGCCGGCGACCGCCATGAGGACTACACGACTGAAGGTTCCCCCGGATCATCCCACCGGCTTCTACCACTGTCTTTCCCGCATCGTGGACCGGCGCTTCATCTTCG
>CAYZAE010000085.1:0-20851 GCA_964476125.1 uncultured Verrucomicrobiota bacterium
GGGGCTGGCCGATGACCACGTTGTGGCCGATCTGGACGAGGTTGTCGATCTTGGTGCCCCGACCGATCACGGTGGCCCCCAAGGCTCCGCGGTCGACCGTGGTGTTGGCCCCGATTTCAACGTCGTCCTGAATGATCACCGAGCCCACCTGCGGAATCTTCCGGTGGGATCCCTGGTCGAAGACGTACCCGTAACCGTCCGAGCCGATCACGGCCCCGGCATGGAGTCGGACCCGGTGGCCGACGTGGGTCTTGGGGTAGAGAACGACGTTGGGGAAGAGGCGGGAATCGTCCCCGATCTGGCAATCGTCCCCGATGTTGTTTCCGCCGAGCAGGGCCGTGCCGTGTCCGATGCGCACCCGTTCACCGACGATGCAATGGGGGCCGATGTGGGCGGTGGGATCGATGGTGGCGGAAGCGGCGATGATCGCGGTGGGATGAATCCCGGAAGGGGGTGGCGGATCGGGGAAGAAGAGAGGCAGGACTCGGGCGAACGCGATACGCGGGTGCGGGACCCGGATCAGGGTTTTGCGGCTGGCGGGGAGATCCTGTCCGACCAGGATGGCCGCCGCGGTGCTGCCTTCGGCCGCGGCGAAGTAGATCTCGTTTTCGGCGAAGGTGAGGTCGCCGGATTTGGCGGTGTGGGCGGGAGCGAATCCGATGAGTTCGAGATCCGGGTTCCCTTCGACGGTGCCGCCGAGGGTGGCGGCGACCTGGCCGGTAGTCATGGGGGGTGGGGTTGGGAGAGGTTAAATGCCCCGGCGATTGACGATCAGGTTGTTGCCATCCAGCACAAGCACTCGGGGTTCCCAGCCTGCGGCGCGGGCGGCATCGATCTCGGTGAAAGCCATGATCGTGATCCGGTCGCCGGGCTTGCCGAGATGCGCGACGGCGCCGTTCAGTTCGATGGCCTTGGACTTCCGGGCACCCTTGATGGCGTAGGTCTCCCAACGGGCCCCGTTGGCCATGTTGCTGCACAGAATGCGTTCGTAGGGAACGATCCCGCACGCCTCCATGAGGTCCTCGTCGATGGTGAGGCTCCCCTCGTAATCAACGCTGGCAGCGGTGACGGTGGCGCGGTGGATCTTGGACTTGAGCAGATGCACGAGCATGCGACGCGGGCGGGGCGATCCGTGGGGAACTTCCGAGCCGGAGGCCCGGCCTCCTGCCGGAGCAGCGACCGACCGCGTCCGAACTTACGGGGAGGCCGACGCCCCGGACAATCCTCCATTTGAGTGGGGAGTGGGGAGTGGGGAGACGGGAGAAGACATTCCCGCTCCCCACTCCCAACTCCCGTCTCCCAACTCCCCCCCGTCAACGCCGCGCTCCGCGAAGCGGAGCGCGGCGTTGACGGGGGGGAAGGGGGCAGGTGAGGATTGCGGGACGTTTCCACGAAATTCACAGCCAGAACCTTCAATCCATTCCTCCGTATGGCAGACAAAGTTCTTCGAGTCGGCATGGTCGGTTACAACTTCATGGGGAAGGCCCACTCGAACGCGTGGCGCCAGGTGAACCATTTCTTCCCGGACCTCCCGGCCAAGGTGGAGTTGCATACGCTCTGCGGTCGGACGAAGGACGCGACGGAGAAGCACGCGGCGATCTACGGGTGGAACCGGACGGTCAACGATTACCAGGCGCTGCTGGACAACCCGGACATCGATATCATCGACATCACCAGCCCGAACAATCAGCACGCCGAGATGGCGATCCAGGCCTGTAACGCGGGGAAGGCCGTGTTGTGCGAGAAGCCGCTGGCGATGAACGTGGCGGAAGCCCAGGCCGTGGTGGCCGCGGCGAAGAAGAACAAGACCATCAACATGGTCTGCCACAACTACCGCCGGGCTCCCGCGATCGCCTTCGCCAAGCAGATGATCGAGAACGGCGATCTGGGCGACCGTTTCTTCCACTTCCGGGCCCGCTACGCCCAGGATTGGATCGTGGATCCCGAGTTCCCGCTGGTCTGGCGACTGCAGAAGAGCGTGGCTGGATCGGGTTCCCACGGCGATCTCGCGGCGCACCTCATCGACGTCGCCCACTACCTGATCGGGGGCATGAAGGAGGTCTGCGGCATGATGGAAACCTTCGTGAAGGACCGGCCCGTGCTGGCGGAAGTGAAGGCCGGCCTCAGCGCCACAGGCGGCACCAAGCGCGGCAAGGTGACGGTTGATGATGCGGTCAGCTTCATCGGGCGCTTCAAGAACGGCGCCATCGCCAACATCGAGGCCACCCGCTTCGCCACCGGCCACAAGAACGGGATGGAGTTCGAGATCAACGGCAACAAGGGCTCGATCTGCTTCAACTTCGAGGACATGAACCGCCTCAAGTACTTCAGCGCCGCCGATCCCGCCGGCAAGCAGGGCTTCCGCGACATCCTCGTCAGCGAAGGCGGCGTGCATCCCTTCTGGAAGGCCTGGTGGCCCCCCGGCCACATCATCGGTTACGAACACACGTTCATCCACACCGTCGCCGACCTCATCACCAACGTCGTCGAAGGCAAAAACACGCACCCCACGTTCGCTGACGGCCTGGAATGCCAGAAGGTTCTCGATGCCGTGGATGCCTCGGTGAAATCCCGGACCTGGGAAAAGGTCTGAGGGGCTCTAAGGGCTCTCCTCCACTCGCAACGAGGCGCCGTCGGACATGACGATGCGTAGAAGCGGGCGGAGTTCGCGAATCTGATGGTAGGTCGTTTCCGCCGCCATCGGGCCGGTTGTCCGGTGTCCCACGAGGCGCAGCAGTTCATGGGTCAAGTAGTCCATGCGCTGCGCGAAATCGGGCGTCGGTTCCCGGCCGTGATCAAGGCCCACCACCCAGATTGTGCCGTCGGCGGTCAGACCATAAAGGGTCTCGCCGCCAAACCAGAGGTGCCGCCAGTCGCGTCGATCTCCACAGGGTTCGGTGGCTTCTGCGAGGGGCGGAACGGTGTTGGGCGGGATGGGACGATAAAGGGGGGGGTTGGCGCCACGCCAGAGGCTGCCGTCGGGTCGGATCTCGTAGAAGTGTAGGCTGGTGATCCCGTACCGCCACGGTTGGGCATTGGTCCGAAACAGTTGAAGCGTGGCGGGGTTGGGCGCCGGGATCTGGCGCGGGACGAGGAAGGGGCGGGACCAGAGTCGGCCATTGGCCTCCAGGTAGAGCCTCGGGGAGGCCTGCACCCAGTTCGTTCCCGGGGCCAGGGGCGTCGGCTCCGGCAGCACAGGGCCATCCCTGTGCGGTTGTCCCCAGGCCATCAGACGACCGTCCGCGGTGATGCCCACGAATCCGGATTCATTCGCATCGCGAACCAGCGAGCGCCAGGCGTTGGTGCCGACCGGACCGGGGTCGAAACGGATCGTTTCCGCCGGAACCCCCAGGGCGCCTTGGTTTGAACCGTCAAAGGAGACGGAAGCCCCGAACGTCGCGAGGGTGCCGTCCTTCTTCAGGGCGGCGATGGCCTGGTTGTTGCGCACGGCGGAAGCCCAGTCGGTTTCCTCCCCCACCTGGGCCAGATCTTTCACAAAGTTTCCGGTGTCCGTGAAAAACCAGTTCCTCCACAGCGTGCCATTGGTTTTCACCCCGACCATGCCGTCGTACCCGCCCGAGGCGATGGCCCAGTCGTAGTTGGTTCCGAATTGGGTGGGGACGCGATCGATGACCCCGGGAGAGCAGGGTGTTCCCCAACGCCAGAGCGAACCGTCGGGGAGCACGAACAGGGCTCCGTTGCCGACGGCGGACAAGCGAAGCGGGAGCGGGGCGTGGCTGATGCGGACGACCGGGACCGGAGGGAGCGTCTGTCGCGGGCCCAGGCGGACCGCAAGGATGACACCCAGCAGCGCGCACCCGAGGAGGACGGTCTTGATGACGCTGCGCGGCATGAGGAGCGCGGCTCAGACCAGCTGCTGCTTGCCGCCATCGTGGCCGCGACCGTCGAGGTCGATCAGGATCTCCCGCGGTTCGGCGCCGCGGGCGGGGCCGATCACGCCACGATCCTCAAGCACGTCCATCATGCGGGCCGCGCGGCCATAGCCGATCTTGAGGCGTCGTTGGAGCAGGGAGGTGCTTGCCTTGCCTTCGCTGCGGATGATCTCGATGCAGTCCTCGATGAGCTCCTCGTCCTCTTCGCTGTCCTCTCCGTTCTCGAGGTCGCGAACCGGTTTCTGCAGCTGCTGATGAATCTCGATCTCGTAGCTGGGTTTGCCCTGGACGGCGATGAAGTCGACGATGCTCTGGATTTCCTGATCAGTGACCAGGGCGCCCTGGGCGCGGATGAGTTTCGCGGAGCCGGGCGGGAGGTAGAGCATGTCGCCCTTGCCCAGCAGTTTGTCGGCCCCCATCTGGTCGAGAATGGTGCGGGAATCGACCTTGGAAGCGACCTGGAAGGCGATGCGGGCGGGAATGTTCGCCTTGATCACACCGGTGATGACGTCCACGGAGGGACGCTGGGTGGCGACGATGCAATGAATCCCGGCCGCGCGGGCCATCTGGGTGATGCGCGCAATGGCCATTTCGACGTCGGCCGGCGCGACGAGCATCAGGTCGGCGAGCTCATCGATGATGACCACGATATAGGAGAGCTTCTCGGGAATGACGATGTCGTCGTCGGCGGCCGTGACCATTTCCTGGTCCAGTTCGACGGCGAATCCCTCCTGGTTGGCCTCGATCTTTTCCTTGCCACCGGCCAGCGGAAGTTCGGGCTGGTTGGCCTTGGGGGGGGGAGGCGTCTTGGGGCGTTCGTTGAACGCCTTGATGTTGCGCACGCCGACCTTGGCGAAGATCTGGTAGCGCTTCTCCATCTCCGTGACCACCCAGCGGAGGGCCAGCACGACTTTTTTGGGGTCGGTGACGACGGGAACGACGAGATGGGGGAGGACGTTGTATTGCTGCAGTTCGACGACCTTGGGATCGATCATCACGAACCGCAGTTGGTCGGGTGAAAAGCGGTAGAGCAGGGAGGCGATGATGCAGTTGATGCAGACCGATTTTCCGGAGCCGGTGCTGCCGGCGATCAGAAGGTGGGGCATTTCGGCGAGGTCGACGATCATCGGGTGACCGTAGACGTCCTTGCCGAGGGCCAGCGGGATGCGGGCCTTGGCGCGGTTCCATTCCTCGGATTCGAGGAGGTCGCGCATGATGACCTTGGTCTTGATCGCGTTGGGCACCTCGATGCCGACGGAGCTTTTGCCCGGGACCGGCGCCAGGATGTGGATGCGCTCCGCCTTGAGCGCGGCGGCGATGTTGTTGGTCAGGGCGGAGATCCGTTCGAGCTTCACGCCCGGCGCAGGGTGGAGCTCGTAGCGGGTGATGGTGGGCCCCTTGGTGATGTCGCCCAAGGCGACCTCGATGCCGAATTGTCCCAGCGTCCCCTGCATCAGCCGGGCGTTGGCGATCAGTTCCTCCTTGGACTCGGTCGGCTGCAGCGTGAGGTCGGGGGGCTGCAGCAGCGTCATCGGCGGGAGCTTGTAGTTGCCGATCGCCGGAGCGGACGCCACGGCAAGCCGCTTGCGCGGGGAGGTCATGCGACCGCGCGCGGGTGCCGGCAGCGGCGCGTTTTCGTCCTCGGGCAGGGGCTTCGGTTCCTCCGCATCCACGGCCTCGTGCGGGATTTCGGGAACCTTGGTGCCGTTCGCGGCGGCGATTTCCGTGGCGGTGATCACGTCGCCTTCAAGCATCGGCTGGCCCGAAGCGCTCTTGGCTCCCGCATTCGCGGCGGTCGTCGCGACCGCCGCGGTGGCGTTCCCAGGGGTGGCGGATTTGGCGGAGGCGGAAGTTCCGGGCTTGGGTTGGGGAACGCTGAGATCCCGGACCGTCGGTTCGGGAACCGGCCGCAGATCCGCGCCCACCTCCTTGGTTTCCTCGTCCTCCGGGTCGAGGTCCGGGGGCGCACCCTTTCCGTCCTTGGAATCCTTTGCTTCTTTGGAGTCTTTGGCCGGGCGATCGCGATCCACGATCTCCTGAAGCCGGCGGGCTTCGCGTTCCAGCTGGCGGGCCTTGCGGTCGAGGCGCTGTTCCTCGTCGAGGGCGGCCTCGGCGGCGGCCCGGCGACGTTCGTTCCAGGCGCGGATCCAGTTGAACAACTGGAAATCCGAGAGGCCGAGCAGGCTGAGCAGGTAGAGGAGGACGAAGGCCGTGGTGGAGCCGGCGTAGCCGATCAGGTGGAAAAAGTAGCGGTTGAGGGATTCGCCCAGGAACCCGCCGGGCAGGTCGTCGCCCCCGGCGAAGCGGCGGATGTTTTCGGCGTTAAGGTCGAAGGCTGCGGCCGAGATGAGGGTGAGAACCAGCAGCCAGGGCCAGCGCCGTCGGGCAAAGGTGAACGCCTCGGTCAGGCAGCCGAGGGCGAAGAGCAGCAGCGAGGCCGGGACCAGGAATGCGGACACACCCAGCGCGAGGAAGGAGAGGTCGGCCCAATGGGCCCCGACCAGCCCGATCCAGTTGTGCGCGGGTTGGTTGGGCGGTGAGGCGTGGACATCGAGGCGGTCGTAGGAGGCCAGTGCGAGCAGCCAGACCAGGGAAACGGCCATGAGAACCAGGCCGAGCCAATCGTGCCGGCCATGGACCTCCGTTGGGTCGTTTTTCGACTGCCTCGCCATGCGAGGCTCAAGGTAGGCAGCGCCGACCGGCCTTCCAAGTGTCAAGTTGGGCAACGGGCGGGGTCTGGTGCTGCGGTGGGGATATGGCTAGGGTCCTCGCGATGTTGCGGCGCATGCTGAACGAGATTCGCGCGGTGTTCTTCGAAGAGGAGCCGGGGGAACTCGCGGGGACGTCCCGCTGGCGTGCCTGGATGCGTTTCTGGGTCCTCGTGGGAAAGGACTTCGTCCGCAACCGCTGTCCGGTGCGCGCCTCGGCGCTCGCCTACTCGTCGCTTCTGGCGTTCATCCCCCTGTTCGCGGTGGTCATCGGCATCGCGACCGGCGTGTTGAAAGGCCAGGAGGACCGGATCCGGAGCAATATCGATCTTCTGCTGGCGAACCTGGTTCCTCAGATCAAGGAAAACCCCGAGTTCGTCGACATGAAGGACAAGATCATCGGGTACACCTGGGATGGGATCGACAAGGTGAACAGCGGGACGATCGGGACTTCCGGAGCGGTGGCCCTGCTGGCGGTGGTGATTTTCATGCTGGCGCGGGTCGAGGAAACCCTGAACGACATTTGGGGCGTTTCGAAGGGACGGACCTGGTACAACCGGGTGGTCAATTACTGGGCGGCCATCAGCCTTGGGCCGGTGGTCATCCTGGCGGCCATAAGTTTCTCCGCAGCGCTTCGGCTCGAGCGAACCCAGGAAATCCTCAAGATGCTTCCCCTGGTCGGATCGCTTCTCATCAAGCTCTCCCCGGTGCCCATCGTGGGGGGGGCCTTCGCCCTTTTCTACGCGCTTGTTCCCAACACCAAGGTCCGTTGGCGCGCGGCGCTGATGGGCGGGCTCACAGCCGCCGTCCTTTGGTACCTGCTGAACCAGGTAAGCTTCCTGTTCGTGTCCCAGGTCAACCGCAGCAGTCAGATCTTCGGCAAATTGGTCCCCATCCCGGTGTTCATGGCCGGACTCTACTTTTCCTGGCTCCTTTTCCTGTTCGGCTCCCAGGTCGCCTGCGCCTACCAGACCCGCGGAAGTCACCGTTCGCTCCGGCAGTCGGATCGGGTCCACCAGGACGGACGTGAACTCGTCGCCCTGCGAGTCATGGTGGAGGTGGGGCGAGCCTTCGCCGAAGGCCGCGAGGGACCGTCCACAGCCCTCCTTGCGGAGAGACTGGAGGTGCCGGTGGAATTGGTGGGCCGGATCGCCACCGTCCTGTTGGCCACCCGCCTAGTGGTCGAGGCCAATGGTGTCGAGACCGGACTGGCTCCAGCCCGGCCTCTCGAGCGCATCCGGGTGGCCGAGGTTCTCGCGGCCATGCGGCGGGGTCTGGGCGATCGGTTGCCCACCCGGGAGGGTGAGGCACGGGCGAAGGTGGAGGGCGTTCTCGGGGAGGTTGCGGAAGCAGAGATGCGGGCCGGATCACGGACCCTGGCGGATCTTGTGGGGCAGGGTTGAGGGTGCGTGAGAATCACGCGAAATGGCGTGGTGCGCGCGCGGATTTTGCCTCGATGCGGGCGTATGACGCGCGAAACACGGTGGCACTGTCTCTGCTTTGATTTCGTACGGTAAAATCCGTTGACACCCATGAGGGTGTCTCCTACAAACGCCGGCACCGCTAACCCACACAGCACACATGAAATCATTGCGTCAGCGCGTAACACGCGCATTCACCCTGATCGAACTCCTCGTCGTCATCGCGATCATCGCGATTTTGGCCAGTATGCTTCTCCCGGCCCTCGCGAAGGCGAAGGCGAAGGCCGTCCGCATCAAGTGCGTGAACGGTCTGAAGCAGATGGGCATCGCGTTCCGCGTGTTCGCGACGGACAACGGCGATCGTTATCCGATGAACGTGGCCACGAACGAAGGTGGATCCTCGGACTTCCTGGGCACGTCGGACACGGCCGGAGCGGTGGACACCTGGCGGCACTTCTGGGTGATGTCGAACGAACTCACCGTCCCGAAGGTCCTGGTCTGCGCCTCGGACAGCGGCCGCTATGAAGCGACCAACTGGTTCGACATGCAGAACAGCACCAAGGCCAGGAATGCCTCCATCAGCTACGGCCTCGGAACCGAAGCCGACGAAACCCGCCCGCAGATGATTCTCGCGGCGGATCGCTCGATCGTCTCCCCCGACACGACCGTGAAGTTTGCCTTCAATGACAAGGCCCTCCGCGGCAACCTCGGCACCAACCTGGCCCAGCTGAAGAACATCCGGTTCGACGAAAGGGGCATGCACCAGAACGCTGGCAACGCCGCGCTCTCGGACGGCTCCGTCCAGCAGCTGACCTCCGCTCGCCTCCGCGAAACGCTCCAGAACTCCGGCGACAACCGGAACAACTACGCGCAGCCCGGCAAGACCGGTGCGAACTAGTTCGAGATCGAAGTCCCTTCGATTTCCTTTTTCCGCTCAAGGCGCCCCGGTTCCCCGGGGCGCCTTTTCTTTTCTCCCTCCCCTGTCCGTCGTCCAGCCCCACCCACGGTGCCAATCCGCTGAACAGTGAAGCCTCGCGCTATGCCTGGGCAGCGCACAACACGGGGACAGGCTCTTTAGGTTAGCGTTAGGAAAGCCTGTCCTCCTGTTGGGAGGTGGGGCCCTTCCTGAAGGCCTGTCCCTCAGTCGTAGCGAGGGGGGCCGTTTGCAACCGACCGGATGCAACAGGGGGACAGGCTTCCTGCGCGTGGCCCTGCGGAAAGCGCGATAGAGGGACAGGCTTCTGGTGTGGGGGGATTAAAGGCCTGTCCCCCAGTCGCAGTCTTGGCGGAACTGGGGGACAGGTCTTTGTTCCGCCCCGGGCTGATTCCCGGGGAGAGGGACGATGTCCGCGAGGGTCACTTCGCTGCGAGCAAGCCGACCAGGGTGCAGGCGATGGCGATGGCGGCGGCGATGAGGGATTCCCCGGCGATGAAGCCGGAGGCGATGGGAACGCTGTAGCTTTCGGAGCGGCGTGGGCTCCAGCGGGACCAAAGCCAGACCAGGCTGGCACCAAGCGCGAAAGACAAGGAGTTCTGGAAGACGACAACCCAGGAGAGTCCGAGTCCCATGGCCGAGGGCAGATAAGGTCGAAGGCGGGGAAACAGTTTCTCGAGCACGGGAAGGAGGATGCCGACGAGGGAGCCGGCAACGATCAGCCACACGGCGGTTCGGGGGAGCATGTGGATCCCCTGGGTGAGCAGATCGGCGACGGCCTTCCACATGTTGGTGGCGGGAGGGTTGAAGGCTTCGAGTCGTTCCCTGGTGGGCACCATGAGGTACCAGGCGGGCAGGATGGCGAGGGTTCCGACGAACACGCCGATGAACTGGGCAAGGAACTGTTTGCGGGGATTGGCGCCGAGCAGGTAGCCGCTTTTCAGGTCGGTGAGCAGGTCGGCCGAGCCCATGCCCGCGGAGGACGTGGCGCCGGCGCTCATGAGATTGATGGTGGCGTTGCCGGCGGCGCCCGGGAGCACGGCGAACAGCAATTGAGTCACCTTGCCCATGGCGCCGGTGGGGGTGGTGTCGGTTTCGCCGGTGGCGCGGCAGCAAACCAGGGAGACCACCGTGGTGAGCAGCACGGCGACCAGGCCCAGGGGCAGCGATACCTGGAAGGCGAGGTTCAGCACCGCGATCATTCCCAGTCCGAAGGGGATTAGCCCCGCCAGAAGCCAGGTGCCGGGCACTTCGATGGCGCTCAGTTCGGCATGGGCCTGTCCCCGGGATCCGCCGCGGAACAGGGAGAACGCCCTGCCGACCGTACGCCAGTCGAGGGCGAGGGTGGTGAGGCTGGCGAACACCATCAGCGACGTCCCGCCCCACAGCCCCCAACGGATGGGGTTGAAGCTTCCCTCGGGGCGGAGGGTGAACGACGGAACGTAGCCTGCGATTCCGGCGTTGGCGGCATCATGGGCGAGGGCCCAGGGGGCGACGACGTAGTAGAGCAGGGCTGCGCCCGCCAGCATCGAGAAGCATACCCGGACCCCCATGAGCATGCCGGCACCCATCAGGAGCACGCTGGGTTCGAATCCGAGGCCCGTCATGTTTCCGCGGGCGAGGGGGTTGAGGAATCCGCCGAAGGCGATGTCCTCGGGGATGCTGACCGCTTTGCGCAGGCGCTGGAGGCCGGCGACGTTGTGACCGGTGTCGGCGAGGACATCGACCAGTGTGCCGTAGGTGCGGAAGAAGCCGATGATGATGCTGGCCAGCAGGGCCCAGAGGAGGGCGTAGGCCTTGCGCAGGGCCTCGCTTCCGGCGGTGTAGAGCGAGCGCAGCGTTTCGGCGGCGGCGGTGCCGGTGGGGAAGGGAAGCTGCTCGTAGTTGATCATCTGCCGTTTCATGGGAACGGCGATGAAGACCCCGAGGGCGGCGGTCACGAACACGAACGCGGCGAGGGTGGTCCAGGGGAGATGCTGGCCGTTGACGAGCAGGAGGGCTCCGACGGCCGTGCCCACGGTGGACCCGGTGGAATACCCGGCGGCGGAGGCGCAGGAGGCCATGCTGTTGTTCTCCAGCATGCTCATGGGTCCAAGACGTCCGCCGGAAAGGAACCGCAGTCCGTTCCAGAGCACGAAGGAGAGCACCACGGCGGTGACGACCACGCCAAACGACCAGCCGAGCTTGAGGGTGGTGTAGAGATTCGAAGCCGCCATGAAGAACCCGAGAAAGCTGCCCATCAGGATTCCGCGCAGCGTGAGCTGCGGCATGCGGTCGCCCTGATACACGTGCTTGAACCAGTGCTCGTCCTTCTGCTCGGGGGTGGCGTCTGCCGGAAGCGCGGGGATCGCGCCGGGGAGAGGGTGAGCAGGGTCGGTCACGCGCCGAGTCTGGGTGCGGGCGGTTGCGGTCGGCAAGCGGTCAGGGCTGCTTCGGTTCGCCCTGAAGTTCCCCTGCTCCCAGTCGCGTCCAGAATCTCAATCTTATCCTTCTTAATCTTAATCTTAATCTTAATCTTATTCCTCTTCCTCATCTCCATCCTTCTCCCCCATCTGGCCCTGCTCTGAATTCCCCTCCCATCGCCTGTCCTCCGATTCGTGCTGTCATCCCACGGCAGAACGAATCCATGGACGGGAACGGGGGAGGGGAGGGGGGGATTAAGATTAAGATTAAGATTAAGATTAAGAAAAAGACTGCGGAAGGAGACTACGGTTTGACTGTGAGCGTATGGCTTTCCTGGAATGACTGACCGTGGAGGTCGCGGGTGCGGACTTCAATGCCGTGCTGGCCGGGGGAGAGTGGGGGGAGGAGGGCTTTCCAGAGATGGGGTGAATTGATCGGATCGCTCATTTTGCGGAACGGCGGAATGGCGGGTGGATCGAGTTCCTCCGCGGCTTTGCGGGCGACGTAGCTTGGGTCGCGTTCCTTGGATTGGCTGAGTGGAATCCAGGGTCCCTGGTGATCGAGCCGGAATTCGACCTGGGAACGTTCGGAGCCGTTGAAGACATTCACGTACAACCAGGCCGGAGCGGCGGACGAGGCGGCGAGGGCATCGGGCAGCATGACATTCATCTGCTTGGTGGCGGGTTGGCCCGCGGCCTTGAAGGTGACCGATGCGCGGTGTCCGTCGAAGGTCACGATGGCGTACCCGTTGGGTGCGCCGTCGCGCATGGTGGCATGGGGAATGCCGTCGGCGTTGGGTTTGCCGGTCCACCAACTGCCGCAGGCGGTGACGGTGATGACATGATGGTGCGGTTCGGCTCCCTGCCAGCCGTCCTCCGCGGTGATGAACCGGTGTTCGTGCCAGTGGGTATGGCCGGAGATGGAGAGCGTGTACCGGCGCTTCTCGATCAGCCGGTACAACTCGCCGCGGTTGCCGACGTCGTTCAGCGGGATGTGCATCATGAGCACGACCAGCTGGTCCTCGGGAACGTGGGCGAGGTCGTTGCGGACGAACTCCAGCTGGCGGGAATCCAGACCGGCGGTGTAGTTCCCGCTGCCGGCCGGTTTCGCGCCGCCCCATTCCACGTCGTCGAGGGCGATGAAATGAACCGGGCCGTGATCGAACGAGTAATAATTGGGACCGTAGATCCGGGTGAACGTCTCGTCCGCCTCACGGTCGTTGGGCACGTCGTAGTTGTGGTCGTGATTGCCGATGACGTTCCACCACGGGATTCCGATCAGGGCGACGGCGGCGTTGTGGGGTTCGAACACATTCAGGTCGTCGAACACCACGTCTCCCAGCGTGACACCGAACGCGGCATCCGTGCCCACCAGTTCCTTGACGATGGATTCCTTGAAATAGTTCACCTCGCGGACATCGCGCGGCTGGGTGTCGCCCATGAGGATGGCCTTGAAGGTCCGGGGTTCCCGCTGACGGTGCAGGGGGAAATCGATGGAGGCGGGCAGGGGACCGGTTGGTGCGACGCCGGGATACTTGAGATTGGCCGGTGAACCCGCAGGTTTGTGGACGTAAAAGAACCTGGGCAGCTGCTGATTGTTCAGGGGCGGTGTGTAACCGCGGGGTTTCACGACGAAGAAGACCGTGTCGTCTCCGGCGGGCAGCTGCCAGCGGCCGTTGCGGTCGGTGACCGTCACCTCGCGTTGATTGGACACCCGGACGCCGGCGAGCCCCCGTTCGCCTGGATCACGGATTCCGTTCCGGTTGCGGTCTTCGAAGACGGTACCGACCGCGGTGTCCGCCCCGGGGGAGGGCAGAGCCGACAGGGTCGCGAACAGGAGCACGACAAGCGAACGCATGAGTGCTGAAAGATGGGGGGATGGCGTGGTCCAAGGCAAAGCAAAGGAAGACCGTGCCGGGGCGGGCATGGACCTGAGCCAAACCGGGCTTGCGAAGGGTGAAGTTCGTCCGGAGGTTGGGTGGGTGGTCGAAAATCGATCCCTCCAGCGATGAACCCTATTCCAACCTCCCTGCAGCCAGTCGATTTCGTGATTCTCGCCGCCATTGTCTTCGTGATCACCGGCTTCACCGCCAGGGCAGCGCGGCAGCGTGTATTCCTCGGAAGCGTGGAGCGCCAAGTGCAGTCGCTGCAGCAGAAACTGGATGCCCTTCTGGCCCACCATGGCATCAGGCCACCGCCACCGCCTCCCTCGGGTCTATCGCCCGAAGTCGAACGGCTCGCGCGATCGCCCGACACCAAGATCGCGGCGATCAAACTGTATCGGGATCAGAACCCGGGTGTGGGTCTGGCGGAAGCCAAGGCCAGGATTGAGGCGTTTGCCGACAGGAACCCCTGAAAGGACGGGGGCGTGAACCTGTTCGGAGGTGCGCACCCGCCCGAACAGTGCATCCCAAGTTTGTGGGTGGTGGAACTCGTCGCGCTGCGACGAGTAGCGCCGCGTCCAGCGGCGCAACGACATCGCCCAAGTGCAACCCCCAAAGGCTGCCGCCCGCTCGACGCGGGCGGGGTTGTCGCAGCGCGACAACCGCCACCCGCAACTTTGGGATGCACGGCCGCTGAAGCCGGGATCGAGATCCTCGTGGCGCCGGCACGTCCAGACCGGTAATCCTTCGCGCCTTCCATGCAACGTCCTGAATGGTCCCCAAGTGGCTTTGCGCGCGCCCTGACTGTGGTGGCGGCACTGGCTGTGGCAGCGGCAGATTCCTTCGCGGCCGAAGTGCCCGCCCGCGTCCGGCCGTCGCTGGTGCTGGAGAACGGCGTCGCACGGGTGGTCGTTGATCTCGCGGGAGGATCGATCGGGGAATTCCGGTTGAAGACGGTGGATCTCAATCCGCTGGATTGGGGAACGCCGGGTCCTTCGGAAACCAAGCCGCGGGCCTTTGGCCATTTTCTTTGCCTCGACCGATGGGGGCCGCCGTCGGAGGCCGAAGGAGCCCGGGGCATGCCCTATCACGGGGAGGCCACGCATGTGCCGTGGACCCTGGCGGGAGAAGTCACCCGCGCGGCGTCGGGAGTGAAGGGGATCATGTCGGCCCAGTTGCCGATCGCCGGACTGACCGTGCGCCGGTCTGTTCGCCTGGCCGGGAAGTCCTCCGTGTTCGAGGTCGTTGAGGAGGTGACGAACACCAACCCGCTCGGTCGGGTGCTCAACCTGGTGCAGCACCCGACCATTGCGCCGCCGTTCCTCGACCCATCGACCCGGGTGGACTGCAATGGCCGACGTGGTTTTGCGCAGGGGGGCGAACTTCCCGATCCGGAAAAGCCCGAAACAAACTGGCCGGTGGCCATCGATCGAAAGACCGGGAGCGAATCGGATCTGCGTCGGCTGGGCGCGAATCCCGAACCCAACGTGGCGTCGTTCGCCATCGATGCGGAGTGGGGCTGGATCACGGCCTCATCGCCGACACGCGGACTGCTGATCGGCTATGCGTGGCGAACCAGCGACTACCCCTGGGTGAGCGTGTGGCGGGATGTGCGAGAGGGCCGGCCATCGGCCCGGGGACTCGAGTTCGGAACCACCGGATTGCATCAACCTTTCGCCGCCCTCACCCGCAAGGGGCGGATCTTCGAACGACCGTTGTTCGAGTATCTCGATGCCGGTGCTTCCCTGAAGAAGGCCTATCTGGCGTTTCTCCTGCCCATCCCGGGCGATTTTGCCGGCGTTGGTGCGGTGGAGGTCGCGGGCGGCCGGATCACGATCCGCGAACAAGCCGAGGGCAAGGGGCGATCGTGGGAGCTTGAGGCACCTGGGGGGGAGTGAGGCGTGCGTCGTGTGTCGTGGGTCGTGGGTCGTGCGTCGTTGGGAAGTCGGGAGTCGGGAGTCGGGAGTCGGGACTGGGGAGAGGGGAGAGGGGAGAGGGAGGTCAGGGTTTGGAGACGGCGGTGTCCATGGCGCGGCGCCAGGCGGTGATGCGGGACCAATCGGCGGGGGTGGCGGTGGTGGGGGAGAACCGCGAGGGATCGAAGTCGAGGTAGAGCTCGCGGAAACGTGACTCGTCGAATGAGGCGTTGGGACGGTTGGTCTGGGCGCCCGTGGAGCGTGTCCACGAGTCGAGCGCGTGGGCGAGGACCCGAACCCGGCGTGGATTCCGGGCCGCGAGGTTGCGGGTTTCGCCCGGATCGGCTCGCAGGTCGTAGAGTTCATAGCCCGGAGCGTCGTACGGGCGGATGAGTTTCCATCGGCCGTCCCGGACCGCACCGCCCGGGCGTCCGCCCTGGTTCGTGTAGTGCGGGAAATGCCAGAACAGTGGGCGCGACCCGGTGCGGGGGTTTTTGCCGAGCAACCGGGAGGCGAAGCTGACGCCATCGATCGGCGCGTCCGCCGGGAGGGGATGGCCGGTGAGTTCGAGCAGGGTGGGCAGCCAATCGGTATTGATCACCGGCGCTTCAGACTGTCGATCGGCGGGCACCCGGCCCGGCCAGCGGACCAGCAGGGGGATGCGCAGACCGCCTTCGTACAGGTACCCCTTGCCGGCGCGGAACGGTCCGTTGTGCGTGATCCGGGCATGCTGGAGTTCGGGAACATGCAGGCCCCCGTTGTCGCTGGTGAAGATCACCAGCGTTTCCTCGGCGAGACCGAGTTGATCGATCGCCGCGAGCAATCGGCCGACGGAGGCGTCCATGGATTCAATCACCGCGGCGTAGGCGGGTTCGAAGGCTTCGGAGTGGGCGCGGACGTGGTCTTCCCGTTCGGCGTAGGGGATGTGCGGTGTGTTGTGGGCGAGGTAGAGGAAGAACGGTCGGTCGCGGTTCTGTTCCATGAACGCGATGGCTTGCCGGGTGAGATCGAACTCGCCCTTGCCCCCTTCGGAGTCGGAGGGCGGCGTATTGGCGCGTCCGGCGTGGACGACGTCGAAGCCCTGCCTGGCCGGATCGAATCCCGGGCCGCCGAGGTGCCACTTGCCGATGCAGGCGGTGTTATAGCCGAGCCCCTTGAGATGTTCGGCGAGGGTGACACGGGCCAGCGGAAGCTGCTGTTGGATGACGGGGTGAAGAACTTTTTGGGAAGCGGCGTCGGCCCGGCCGGGCAGGTAGGTGGTCAGGTGCAGCCGGGCCGGCGTGAGGCCGGTCAGAATGGCGGCACGCGAGGGCGAACAGATGGGCTGGGCACAATACGCACTCGTGAAGCGCGTGCCTTCACGGGCCAGGCGGTCGAGGTTCGGGGTCCGGTGTTCGGTCCGCCCGTAGCAGCCGAGATCATGGATTCCGAGATCATCGGCGAGGATGAAGACAATGTTGGGCGGACGGGCGGTTGGGGGTGCGGGCCGAGGCGGTCGCGCGGCTGATCCGTCGAGGGCGGTGAGGAGAAGTCCGAGCAAAAGAACGAGGGAGAGGCGCATGGGAGGGGGTGGGGCGGGACGAGGGCTCCGACGCGGGTTCAAGGCGTTCGGTCGAGCGCAGGAAAGGGGAAATCGGGAGAGGCCGCGTGCTGTCCTTCGAGAAGCTTGAGGAGTCGCCGGACGCGCCGGGGTTCCCGGGCGGCCAGGTCATGCGACTCGGTGGGGTCCTTGCGGAGATTGTACAATTCGGTGACTGGTGGCAGCGGTTTGGTTTTGGGTGGATTGAGTTGGCGGCGCACGAGTTTCCACTCGCCGACCCGGACGATCTGCCAGCCTCCGTAGGCGGGGAATTCGCGGTAGAGGAAGGGGCGCGGCGGCTGGCGTTTTCCCAGGAGGGTGCGGGCGAAACTGAGGCCATCGAGACCGGCGGGAGTCGGGCGATCTGGCGCAGCGAAATCGAGCAGGGTGGGCAGCCAATCCTCGAAGCCGGTGACGCGGTCGCTGGTCGTTCCTGGGGCGATGTGACCTTTCCAGCGGACGATGCAGGGAACGCGGAAACCGCCCTCGTACAGCGACCCCTTGCGTCCACGGAGCCCGGCCGCCGAATCGAAGAAATCGGTGTCGGTTCCGCCCAGTCGGTCGTAGAGCGGGCCGTTGTCGGAGGTGAAAACAAAGATCGTGGAGGCGTCGAGGCCGAGTTCCTGGACCAGGTTCATCAACGAGCCGATCTCGCGGTCGAGTCGGGTGATCATCGCTGCGTAGGCGGCGCGTGGGTGTTGGTGCGGCAGGTAGGAGGCGTTTCCGAGATAGGGTGTCTCCGGGAATTGGCCCAGGTACTCGGCCAGGGAGTCCTCGGGAATCTGGAGCGCGAGATGGGGGACGGTGGTGGGGAAATGGAGAAAGAACGGGCGATCGCGATTCGACCGGATGAATTGGCGGGCCTGCTCGGCAATTCGATCCGGGGCGTAATCGCGGCCGAGGAATGCGGCGTAGGCCGCGGGATTCGCGGGGTCGGCATTTGTGGGAAACCGCTGATGGGCGGCGAAGTCGGGATTGTCGAGCAGCACCCGGCGGTCGTTATCCCAGAGGTGGGGCGGATAGAAGTTGTGGGCGATGCGCTGGCAGTTGTAGCCGAAGAACCGGTCAAATCCCTGACGCAGCGGATCTCCCGTGGATCCAGGGCCGCCGAGTCCCCACTTGCCGAAAGCCCCCGTGGCGTAGCCGAGGGATCGGAGCAATCCGGGGAGGGTGACCGTGGATTGCGGCAGCGGCCACTGCCCTTCCGGCTTGAGCTCCCGGTTGTCGCGGATGAACGCGTGGCCGGGATGCTTCCCGGTCAGGAGCACGCAGCGGGAGGGGGCGCAGACGGCGTTGCCGCTGTAATGCTGGGTGAATCGCATCCCCTCTGCCGCCATGCGGTCGAGGTTTGGAGTGCGGATTTTTTTCTGTCCGAAGGCGCCGATGTCGCCGTAGCCGAGATCGTCCGCGAGCAGGAAGATGATGTTCGGCGGTCGCTGGGGTGCGTTGGCTGCGAAGGTTGACGAACCAAGAATGAGCATCCCAACCACGGCCGTGAGCCATCGCCAAAACCTTGGGAAGAAGGGGACGGTCCGGGGGCGCATGGCGGCAGGGTGCTCGGGGGACGGGAAGTTGACGAGCCTGCGGGTGCGTCGGCCTGCGCACGCGGCAGTTGGGTGCTTTTCCGAGCTGTCGTCGAGCAAGGCCCGAGGCTCCTGCCGCGGTCCAAGCCACGCCAAGGATCGAACTTGCTGTGTGGACTGCGGTGACATGTCACCGCTTTGAATTCACCGCGGGAACGGGATCCGACGCAGGTCAGCGGCCCGGCAACAGGGGCGATGCGGCGGCGAATCGAAAGCTGCGACATGTTGCACCACTCCAAAGGCCATTTCTCCGGTGGGTAACTCGTCGATGCGCCCGCGGCGCGTCGGTCAGCGCGCGGGCGGTGGCGCGAACTTGCGGGCCGGATCCATGGTCCTGAGCAGGGCGTCGTCGGCACTTCCACCGAACTGCCGCCAGTAAAGTTCCTTGAAGGGATTGAGCACGGGCCCGCGTGCGGATTCGTTGGCGGTCGTGGCGGGGAGGACCTCGCTCCACCAGCGGTCGTAACGGCGGAGCAGGCGTTGGACGAGGGCCGGATGGGTGGCGGCGAGGTTGATGGACTCCGCGGGATCGGTCTGGAGGTCGTAGAGTTCGGTGCCGTTGACCAGCTTGTAGCGCCCCTGGCGGAGGGCGGATCCGCGATGTTTCCAGGACTCAGCCTGTCCGTGCGGCCAGCGTCCGACGTGAGTGACCAGCGTTCGTTCAGGCCATCGAGCGTCCGGGTTTCGCAAGGCCGGCAGGAGGCTGCGTCCATCGAGTTGCCGACGCAGGGTGCGGGGCAGGGTGGCACCGGCGAGTTCGGCGAGGGTGGGGAGGATGTCGATGTGGGCGGCCATCTGGTGGCGGTCCCCGGGAGGGAAGTGGTCCGTCCAGCGCCAGAAGGAAGGCACGCGTGTGCCGCCGCGGTAGGGGGTGCCTTTCATGGCCCGCATGCGGTCGTTGTAGATGCCGGAAACCGAGTGGCCGTTGTCGGTGAGAAAGATCACGAGTGTGGACCGGTCCAGATCCCAGGCGTGAAGCCTGTCGAGCAGCCGGCCGACGTTGTCGTCGATGTTCCGGATCATGCTGTAGTAGCGGACGGTGTTGGTGCCTAGTCCGCGGTTCTCGAAGAGCTTTTCATACGCAGGCCCCGGGGTGATGAAGGGATCGTGGGGTGCGTTGGGGGTGATCAGGGCGAAGAAGGGGTGGTCTTCGGTCCGCCTGGAGTCGATCCAATCGAGGGCGTGGGAGAAGAAGACGTCGGTGCAGTAGCCCTGGGTGCGCACGAAGCGGCCGTTCTGGAGCACCACCGGGTCATGGTAGGAGTTTCCGGGGGCATCGCCGCAGCTGCCGGGGTAGGTTTGTCCGATGCCGCCGCCGCCGTGGATGAACGTCTCCTCGAAACCGCGGCGGTCCGGGCGGTAATCCGGTTCGTCGCCGAGATGCCATTTTCCGAAGATCCCGGTGGCGTAGCCGGCCGCCCGGAGCACTTCCGGCAGGGTGGTGGCGTGGAGGTCGAGGCGTTCGCGTTCGTAGATCGTGTGGGAGATCCCCGAGCGGAATTCATGCCGTCCGGTGAGCAGCGCGGCCCGGGTGGGGGCGCAGGTTGGGCTGACGGTGAAATCGACGAACCGGGCGCTGGCGGCGTGGAGACGGTCGAGATTGGGGGTCTGGAGAATGGGATTTCCGTGGCAGCTCAGTTCGCCGTAGCCCTGGTCGTCGGTCATGACGACGATGATGTTCGGAACGGTTCGGGCGGGGGCAGAGGCACCGGCATGGGCATTGGCGGCAGGTTCGATGCCGACTGCCGCCAGGAAAATGCACCGGATCAGGAGGGGAAGGATACGGCGAAGAAGGACGTTCATCGGGCCGGCACGAGGGGGGTGGGGAACAGCCATTCGTTCAGGAACGCGGAGGCAACTGGGACGTCGAGGAGATGGCTGTTCGGGCGCGGGTCGGGATGAAGAACCAGATCCAGGAAGCGCCGAGGGCGGCTGCGGAGAAGGCGAGGATGACGGGCCATCCGCGGGGCATGGCGAACGATCCGAGGGTGACGCAGACCGCCATGATGCCGACAGCCCAGCACTTGGCGGAGAGCGGCATGCCGAGGCCCTCGTTGTAGTCGCGGACCAGGGGCCCGATCTTGGGAAGGGAGAGAACCCATTTGCGGAGTCGTTCGCTTCCCCGCGAGAAGCAGGCGGTGGCGAGGATGAAAAAGACCGTGGAAGGCAGTCCGGGAACGAGCAGTCCCACGAACCCGACTCCGCAGGCGGCGAGGCCGGCGGCGTTCCAGCACCCGCGCACGAACGGGCTGCGTTCGGCCGTTTCCCCGGGACTCGGGGCGCGGGTTCCCCGGGGGAGTGTGTCGGGGGGGGCGGATGGGCCGGAAACGGGCATGGCTTTGGTTGTGCAGGGTCGCTGGCGGGAGGGAATCTAGGGATGTTTGGCCGTTTGTCTCGCCCGGAGGTGACGGGGGGTGGGCAGCAAAACGGGGAGGCCGAAGCCTCCCCGGGTTGGGAACGATGCCGGTAGCGCCGCCGCTATTCCTTGATGGCGCCGCCGGTGTGGCAGTTGTTGCAGGACAGATCGGTGTA
>CAYZAE010000085.1:20951-27986 GCA_964476125.1 uncultured Verrucomicrobiota bacterium
GCTATTCCTTGATGGCGCCGCCGGTGTGGCAGTTGTTGCAGGACAGATCGGTGTAGTCGGCGTCGATGTGGAAGAACGTGTGGCCGTCCGCATTGAGCTTCTTGAGTTCCTCGGGGGTGGAACCCTGGGCGAGAATGACGTGGCAGGAATTGCACTCGCTGCCGCCGATGGTTCGTTTGGCGTCGGTGGTGGTGTGCTGTCCGTCATGGCAGCGGAAGCAACCGGGCCATTCTTTGTGCCCCTTGTTGTCGGGGTAGGCTCGCCAGTCGGCCTTCATTTCGGGGAAGAAGCTCTCGCCGAAAACGCGCTGGGCCTCGGAGACGATCTTGCCGACGGCGGCGTTGTCCTTGTAGGCGCCCCGGAGGCGGTCGCCGATTCCCTGGAGCGCTTCGGCCTTGGTTTCATATTTGGCGGTGAGTGCGGCGACCAGGTTGGACTTCAGCCAGGGAATGGAGGGGTCCAGGGCGGCGGTGGCGAGCAGGTGGTCGACGGATTCGTTGGGGGTGCGGTACCGGTGGGCGGGACGGTTGTGGCAATCGAGGCAGTCCATGCGGCGGATTTCATCCGGCTTGGGTTCGCCCTTGAAATCGGGGGTTCGGTAGACGGTGGAGGTGCCATCGGCGTGGGACACGCGGACCCAGGGGATGGTCTGGCGCTGGGGATCGGAGGCGAAGTATTCGACCTTGTTGGTGATGTTGATGTGCCAATGGATGCCGTTGGGCATCGAGGTGTGGATGTCGGAAGCGCCCACGAGCAGCAGGAGTCGGACGGAGAAGGGAGAGTTCTTTTCGTCGGAGAGGAAGTGGGTGTAGGTCCGGTCCAGGTTGCCGGAGAGTTTCTCGGGCCAGTGACATTGCTCGCAGGTTTCCTGGGCGGGCCTGAGGTTCTTGATGGGGGTGGGGATGGGGCGGCTGTAGTTGTTGGCGACGGTGGCCAGCAGCTGATGGACGCCGTTGAGCTTGGCCTTCACGTAGTACTCGGCGCCGGCGCCGACATGGCAGTCGACGCAGCCGACGCGGGCGTGGGGCGAAGTGAGGTAGGCGGTCCGCTCGGGGTGCATGGGTCCGTGGCAGGTCTCGCCGCAGAACTGGGTGGACTCGGTGTAGTGATAGGTTTCGGTGACGCCGATGGCGGTGACGAGCAGGAAGGCGATGCCGCCGCCGGCGAAGAACTGGAGCAGGCGCCGGTCGCGGGGACGTTCCAGATTGATGACGAACGGGTGGGCCTGGGTGCCGCCTTTGGCGGCGTGCCGTCGCTGGATCCAGAATCCGTACCACATCAGACCGCTGCCACCGAAGAAGAAGGCGGGGGTGATGATGTAGGCGAGGATGCCGACGTAGGGGTTGCTCTGGCGTGCGAACAGATCGATGAGGAACAGGAAGACGAAGGCGAAGAAGGCGGCGGTGGCGAGGATTGCGCCGACAGCGCTGAGCCAGTTTCGGAAGAGTAGGGATTGGGTCCGGAGGAAGGAGGGCATGGGAGGGGAGGGGCTTGGACGGGGGCAGTGGGGGGAGTTCCCGTGCGCCTGGGGGGATCCCCTGGGAAAGGGAACGGACGTGGTTGCACGGCCGTTCCGCGAGGGTGACTCCGGGTGGTTGGGCGCTCCGCCCGGAGTGCGTGCGCTACTTCTTGGCGAATGCCTTCATGTAGGTGACCAGGGCCTTGATCTCGTCATCGGAGAGCTTGCCGCCGAAGGGCTTCATGAGCTCCTTGCCGGCCTTGTCCTTGAGACCCTCCTTCACCATCTTGAACGCCTCGTCGTCCTTGATTTCGGCCACGACCTTGGCGTCGGTGTAATCCTTGCAGCCGACTTTCTTGCCCATGGTGGTCAGGCCCTTGCCGTCCTTGCCGTGGCAGGAGGCGCAGTGCTTTCCATAATTGGCGACGACGGCGGCGTTGTCGGCGGCAAAGGCCGGCGAGGCGAGGGTGAGGGCGAGGATGGGGAGGATGAGTTTCATTTTCATGTTCGAGAGATGATGTTTGAGAGTTTGGGAGCGCTGCAAGAGGGGGTTCTTACGGAGTCTTGGATCGGGGCGCAGACAGGGGCTGGGATCAGGGCTTTGAGGGGCGGGATTCAGGCAGAGGGCCGGTATCGTCGCTGGGCTGTGGCGGTACCGGCCCGTGGGCCGAAGGTTTTTCGAGAGTGTTTGGGTTATTTGGCGAAGGCTTTGGAATACTTGATGAGGGCCTTCATGTCGTCCTCGCTCAGTTTGCCGGCGAACGACTTCTTGAGTTCCTTGCCTGACTTGTCTTTCACGCCCTCCTTGAGGTTCTTCAGGGCCAGCTCGTCCTTGATCTCCTCGACGACCTTTTTGTCCGTGAGATCCTTGACGCTCAGCTTTTTGCCCATGGTGGTCTGCCCCTTGCCGTCCTTGCCGTGGCAGGAGGAGCAGTGTTTGGCGTAGTTGGCGGTGACAACGGCGTCCTCGGCGAACGTGGGACACGCAAGCGCGAGGGCGACGGCCGGGATGATCAGGATTCGTTTCATGGCGTTTGGTCTCTCCGAAGTGTGGACGCCGCTGAAAGACAGACAATTCGAGCGGCGCGGGTCATGGGATGATTAGAAGAGGTACTGGGTGGAGGCGTAGACGAGATGGGCGTCGTAGTCGTTGAACCCGCCGAAGAACTCACTTCGGCCCGAGTAATAGCCGTAGCGCAGGGTGACTTTCAGCCGGGGGTTGACGCGGCGGATGAGGGAGGCGATGACCCCGTGCTCCTCCGCGTCGGCTCCATACGGCTGGGTGATGGCGGACACGTCGCGGAAGTTGTCCGCGAGATAGTAATTGTACTGGAGCTGCAGATCCGTGCGGTCGTCGAGCACCAGGCCGGTGGTGCAGGTGACGGTGAAGTAGTCGTTGTGGGCGTCCTCGACAGGATTGCCGGGGAACGTGGGGACGGAGGTGGCGGCGGACTTGGTGGTGTCGAGCACGTAATTGACACCGGGTTGGATGTACAGCCGGGAGGTGGGGGTCCAGGTGATGGTTTCCCCGATGATGTGGGCGGTCTGTTCGGCGGACTGTTGTTCCCCGAGGCCGGTGCCCTGCATGTGGATGGTGTTGAACTGCAGATCGTACCGCGTGACGAGGGTGAGCTTGTCGATCGGACGCCAGGTGAGGCGCACGTTGGCGTCGTCGGTGACGAAGTCGTGGTTCTGGATGAAAGCCGGGTAGAGACCGGAGTAATTGACGTAGGAGGCGGGGTCGTGCTGGTAGGAGTTCTCCCGCATCTTGCGGTAGTACTGGGTGTGCACGCTCAGGCGCTGGCGCGGGTACCAGTTGGCTCCGACGGTGTACTTCTGGGAGAACCGGTCGAAGTCCGTGTCCCGGTGGAGTTCCGCCTGCCGGCTTGCGGAGAGCATTTCGCTTTCGAGCAGGTTGCCGTCGCCCTGGACCCAGTCGCCACGGGCATAGACGAGAATGTTGGTGATTCCGGTGTAGCGGACTTCGAGTTGCTGGGAGAGATCCAGCATGTCGCGTGAATTGGCGGCTTCGCGGGCGAGGTCCTGGGCGCCGGTGTCGAGGCGGGTGGCCGAGCCGTCGGTGTTCTGGTTTTCGACGCGGAAGGCGGGAATGACCGAGAGCGTGGGGAACGGCGTCCACATGACATTGGCGTTCCAGACGTTCTGGTCGAGCTGGGTCAACCCCGAGAGGTTCAGGAAGCCCACGTCCCGACGGCCGTAAGCGGGGTCGTAAACGGGGTCGTAGTCGGCGCCAATGATCCGGCTGCCGGCGACCTGGGTTTCCAGGGTGGTGAAGGCGTAGGAGGAGGTGAACCGGACTTTCTCGCCGAGCGGGGTGTCGACGAAGGCGCGGGCTCCGTAGAGGTCCGATTCCACCCGTGTGGTCTGGGTGGTGAAACGGTCCGAGGGCTCGAAGGGCTGTCGTCGGAGATTGAGCGAATCCGAAAGCTCGGCGCGTTCGAAGGTGAACCCGGCCCCGAGGGTTGTCTTTCCCAGGGTGTGTCGCAGGTCGACGGCGATGGTGTCGGTGTGTTCATCGAGGCGCTGGAAGGCCGGGACGATGCTGCGCGTGCCGACGCCGCCGGTGAGCGAGGTGGGGCCCCAGATCGTGGAATCCTTGAATCCCTCCCGCCAGTCACGGTCGTAGCGGACCGTGATTTCGGGCTTCGCCGGCAGGCGCAGTCCGGCCTCGAAGAAGGCGTTGCCCCGGATGACGGCGAACTGGTCGTTGTAGAGTGGGAAGTGCTGACCGTTGCTGGGCGACCAGCCGCCGGTGCCATCGTAGAAGTCGCGGTGCTGGCTGACGCCACCCCGGACAAAACCTTTGTCGGTTTCGTTCCATTCCAGGCGCAGGCCGTAATCCTGATTGTCGAAGATGCCGCGGCCGTCGACTTTGAAGATGCCCTTCTTGCCCACGTCATGTTCGTAGTGGAAGGCCTGGACGCCGCCGAAGGCGGACGCGGGGAGGCCGGTGCGGCGTTGGGCGGAAGCTTTGTCCCCATCCACGATCAGTCCGCCGACCGACGTTTCGAACCAGTTGCGGTAATCGCCGGGAGCGGCTTCGGTGCCTGGCGGCGGTTCCTCGGGCTTGGTTTCCGCGGCGGCCTCACCCTCCTTCTCCTTCGCGGGTTCGGCGGCGGGGGCTTTGTCTTTGTCAGCGGCGGCGGCCGGCGCAGGGGCGGCGGCGGCGGGTGGGGCGGCCTGGGGGGCGGCGGTGTCGGTGGCGAGTGTGCGGGCCGGGAGGCCGAGCATCACGAGGCCGGAGAGGATGGCGCAGAAGGTGCCACCGGCGGCGATTTTCGAGGGCGGGGCGGGAGGAAGGATCATCGTCGTGGGGGCTGGGGTTAGAAGCGGAGGGAGTTGCTGACCTGGGAGCCGTGGACGGCCTCATGGCAGCCCGCGGTCCAGCAGGTTCCGCGGGAGAGGAACGGGGTGTGATCGATGGCGCCGATGGCGATCTGACCGGGGGAGGTCTGGCGCTGGAAATGGCACTTGAGACAGAGGACGGCGTTTCGCTCGGTGAGCATCTTCTGGTTCACGGAGCCGTGGGGTTGGTGGCAGGTGGTGCAGCCCTCGCGCATGGCCTCGTGTTCGAAGACGTGGGGACCGCGCTGGGGTTTGTGGCAGGTGATGCAGACCTCCGAGGCGGTTAGCAGGGCCGTGCCGCCGCCCTTCATGGCGTCGCCGCGGTGGGAATCATGGCAACTGCTGCATGAGATCCGGCCTTCCACCACCGGGTGATGATTCGGGAGGGCGAACTGACCGCGGAGATTCGAATGGCATTCGAAGCAGGTCTCCGGGTTTTTGCCTGGGTTGACGATGGTGCGGGCGGCTCCGCCGCTTTCGACGTGGACGCTGCCGGGTCCGTGGCAGGATTCGCAGCCGACGTTGACGGCATTGGGTCCGGAGGCGACTAGGCGGGCGTGAGCGGCGGAGGCGAATTGTTTGGTGTAGGTCTCGTGGCACTGACTGCAGGCCTCCGAGCCGAGGTAGGTGGCTCCGCCGATGGAGGGCGGCATCACGATGGTCCGGTTTTGGGAGGTGGCGCAGGAGACGGCGAGGATGGCGGCGACGAGCGCTCCGAGGAGGGTTCCGAGTTTGCCCCGATGACGTTGGTGCCAGGGGAGGGCGGGCGCCGTGGCGTTAGGTTCCATGGTGATCATTGGGGGTTGGGGAGGGGGACTACGGGCGATCGGTGATTTCGGCAGTTCCGCCGAGGCGGGGTCTTGGGCAGGCACCTGCCCGGCGCCGTGGGGGCTTGTGGGCGGAGCAGAACCTCGACCGTCCTGCCTGAAAAACCTGGGTACATAACCGATTACAGGTTGCCTTACTGCCCTGATCTATTAGCGGCAAGCGTAAATCCGTCGGAGGCCTTGAATATCGGGGAAGATGGCTCAAAGGACCCAAAAGACCTTATTTGGCTAGGATTTCGAGGGATTCCATTGCTCCGGGGGTTCGAGGCCCCCGGATGCCAGCAAAAGGGCAGCTCATAAATGGAGGGTGGCTTTGCCTGGGATTGAATCGACCCGAAGCGGTGTCGGCGGGGCGGGCCCCTCCAAAAAAGAAAAAGCGCCAGACCTCTGGCGCTCGGGGGGTGATGTTGGGAGTTGCGGCGGGCGCTGGCTCCGGGGTGGTGATGCCGCCCATCGAGGCCGGCATCGGAGTGTCATCCCCCGGAGGATGCGCCGTCACCACCAGAAGCTCGGATCTCCGGAGGTGCGGACCCTCATCTGCGGGAATTTGACCCAGGAGGCATGACCGTCGAGGTACAGGGAATTCCCGCCCGCGGGCCGGCTGTTGTTGTCGAGGTGAGGGGATTGATGTCCGCGCCATCCGCCGTCGATCTTGGTGTAGCGGTTGCGGCTCCGGTCGTTTTCGTTTGCGCCCTGGGAGATGGTGCCGTCGGCGGCGACCACGCGTTCGGACGGGCCCGGGTTGAGGGTGACGCCTCCGCCCATGTTCCAGGGGGCTGGGTTGAGGCCTTCGGTGATGTTGGTGGCGGCGATGCGACCGGCGCCCTTGAAGGCGACGGCATAGCCGATGACGCGGTAGCCGGTGGCTCTTTCGCCGGCCACCTCGTTGGTCACCCCGGTGGTGAAGGCCCAGAGCTGGTTGTTGTCCTGCTTGGAGAAACCGGGGCAGTAGAGGATTCGGCGACCGCCACCATTCAGCACGAAGGCGTCAGCGGCCTTGGCTGGAAGATCCCAGGGCCAGACGGCGCCGGTGCAGTCCGGGAAGTTCTCCTTGTTGTCATCGGCGTACATCCGGATGGCGAGGCCGAGTTGCCGGGTGTTGTTCGTGCACTTGATCTGGATGGCCTTGCCCTTCGCCTTGGCGAGGGCCGGGAGCAGCATGCTGGCGAGAATGGCGATGATCGCGATGACCACCAGCAGTTCGATCAGGGTGAAGCCGGAACGCCCGCTTCGGGCCCGGGGGAGTTTAAAAGGGAAATGCATGGAATCAGCCGCGGTCATGGGTTGACCTTGGTATTACCCGGGGATCCGGAAATGGTCACCATGAATCTAAGAGCCCGTCTGAAAAGTGAGTGGGGTCCTGCGGCGAGGGATTTTGGGCGT
>CAYZAE010000086.1:0-27978 GCA_964476125.1 uncultured Verrucomicrobiota bacterium
GGGCCGTTGCCGGCGCGGGTTTCCTTCCTCCGGTCAAGCAAAGCGCCAGAGGGCTGGCGCACTCCATACGCCGAGTTCGCTCCTTCAAGTGGTTTTTATCGCGGTCGGAGCTGCGGGAATGACTCGACGACAACTCGGAGATGAGCCCGGCCGAACCTTGGAATCGGGGTTGAACTGAGGGGTGCGAACGCTGGAAGTTCGGGGTGCCGTGAGCAAGGACGCCGCCCCACCAACCGCCCCCCGGCCAGGGGCCGGGAGTTCCCCCTCGAAGCTGGCGACTTTCGTCCGTCGCCTGTTGAGCACGGTCGTTCTCTGGTCGGTGGTGTTGTGGACGATCTTTTCGCCGAATCGGGCGGTGACGGACTGGGTGTTTCTGGCGCTGATGCTGGGGCTGGCGTGGCAGGGGTTGCGGGAGTTCTACGACCTGGTGGAGCGGCGTGGCCTCGTGTGTTACCGGCTGCTGGGGATTGTGTCGGGGCTGGCCCTGATGCTGACCACCTTCCTGTATTTCACCGGGATCATTCCCCACGCCCACGAGTCGCTGCCGGCCAAGGCGAACGATTTCGAAGTCGCGATCATGGTGATGTTCGTGCTTGGGCTTTGTCTGCGGCGGTTCGTGGACAAGAATCTCGAGAACGGCATGGCGGCGATTTCCACGACGCTGTTTGGGTTGTTGTACGTGCCGTGGCTGCTGAACTTCATCGCCAAGATCGCGTTTTTCCCGGGCATCGACGGCCGGTACTACGTGCTCTATTTCATCCTCGTCACCAAGTTCAGCGACGTGGGGGCGTACGTCACCGGTTCCCTGATCGGCCGCCACAAGATGATCCCGCGCATCAGTCCGGGGAAGACCTGGGAGGGATTTGGCGGGGCGATCGTCTTCAGCACCGGGGCGAGCGTGGCCATGGCCGCATTGCTGGGGAGCCGATTGCAGGGCATGACGGTGGTCCACGCGGTCGTCCTGGGCATCGTCCTGAGCGTGGCGGCGGTGATCGGCGATCTGATCGAGTCCCTCTTCAAGCGCGAGGCCGGGGTCAAGGATTCCGGCCGGATCTTCCCGGGCATCGGGGGGATTCTCGACCTCCTGGACAGCCTGCTGTTCAACGCGCCCCTGATGTACCTCTACCTTCGTCATCTGCTGGTCCATTGAAGTTCCCATGAGCAACGACTCCGCCGCGCGACCCGTGTTCAAGCCCGCCGACACCCCCGTTTCGGAGGAACTGCTCGACGCCTTCCGCTCGGAGGGCGATCTGAATCTTTCCCCGCGCCGACGTGCCTGGGCGGCCGCGCATCTGGACGATCGGACGCGGGCGTTGCTGGAGGAGGACGAGCGCTATTTTCTGCACCAGTCCCTTTCGACGCCTTGCCTCAATGCGCTTGAGTCGTCGTCGGGCGCCACGCTGACCGATCTCCAGGGCCGGGAGATTCTCGATTTCCACGGGAACAACGTGCACCAGGTCGGGTTCGGCCATCCGCGGGTCATCGAGGCCATCACCCGCCAGATGCACCAGCTGAGCTTTTGTCCACGCCGCTACACCTGTGCGCCGGCCGTGGATCTGGCCCGGAAGCTGACGGGGCTGGCGCCGGGCCGGTTGAAGCGGGTGCTGTTCTCCCCGGGCGGCACGAGTGCGATGGGCATGGCCTTGAAGCTGGCCCGGGCGGCGACCAAGCGGTTCAAGACCATCTCGATGTGGGAATCCTTCCACGGCGCCTCCCTCGACTGCATCTCGATCGGGGGCGAGGCGATCTTCCGTCGGGACATCGGCCCGCTCCTGCCGGGCAGCGAGCACGTGCCGCCGCCGGACCATCGCCATTGCCCGTTCAAGTGCGGCAACGCCTGCAATCTGAGCTGCGCGGATTACGTCGAGTATGTGCTCGAACGCGAAGGCGACGTGGGGGCGGTCATTGCCGAGACCATCCGTTGCACCCCGTTTATTCCTCCGCCGGATTACTGGCGCCGCATCCGCGCCGCCTGCGACCGCCACGGCGCGCTGCTGATTCTCGACGAGATCCCGATCGGTCTGGGGCGCACCGGGAAGATGTTCGCGTGCGAGCATTACGGCGTGGAGCCCGACATGCTGGTGGTGGGGAAGGGGCTTGGCGGAGGCATCTTCCCGCTGGCGGCGCTGCTGGCGCGGGAGGATCTCAACGAGGCCTACGACCACGCGGCCCTGGGCCATTACACGCACGAGAAAAATCCCGTGGCCTGCGCCGCGGCCCTCGCCACCCTGGAAGTGATCGAGGAGGAGGGGCTCGTGGCGCGGGCGGCGGAACTAGGAAAGGTCGCGCTGGAACGACTGCGTGATCTGGCCCAGCGCCAGCCGGTCATTGGGGAGATTCGCGGGCTCGGACTCCTCCTGGGCGTGGAGCTGGTCCGGCGGACCGGCGACCGCCTGGAGAAAGCCAGCGACCTGGCGGACGCCACGCTCTACGCCGCGCTGAAACGCGGGCTCAGTTTCAAGATCACCATGGGCAACATCCTGACCCTGACTCCCGCGCTGACCCTGACGCGCGAGCAGCTGGACCGGGCGCTCGGTATTCTCGAAGAAAGCATCGCCGAAGCCGTGGCCGGCGCAGCCCACTGAACCTCCCCACTCCCCACTCCCAACTCCCAACTCCCGGCTCCCTACTTCACAGCAAGCAGCGAAACGACCGCGACCCAGAGCGCGGCGAGGAGGTCGTCGGCGACCACGCCCCAGCCGCCGGGGAATCGTTGGGCCTGGCGCACGGGCCAGGGTTTCCAGATGTCGAACAGCCGGAACAACGCGAACCCGGCGGGGAGCGTCCATCCCGGCGTGAGGCGCAGGAACTCGGTGGCATTGGGAAAATGACCGAGCTGCTGGGTGAGGGAAACGAGGGGGGCGATGAAGCAGAGGGGCAGGGCGACGATTTCGTCGAGCACGATGGATCCGGGGTCGTGTTCCCCGAGGATTTGTTCGGCGCGGCCGCAGAGCCAGACCGCGGCGGCGAGGGCGGCGAGATTGGCGAGGGCGAAGACGAGGGCGTTTCCGGGCAGCAGCAGGAGGAGGAACCAGGGCAGGCCGAGAAGTGTTCCGGCGGTGCCCGGGGCCTTGGGCAGGCGGCCGCTTCCAAGTCCCTGGGCCAGGAGGACGACGAGTCGGTTCATGGGGTCCCGGGCTGCGGGATGCCTACATGTCGGACAGGTAGATCTGGCGGTTGCGCCAGAGGTAGAGGCTGCCGGAGAGCAGGGTGAGCACGACGGCGAGCCACTTGGAGGCGACCGTGAACCAGGCCACCCAGGGGGACGCGGCCGGGATTTCGAAGATCATCCGGCCCCAGTCGCCCCAGGTCGGGTAGGCCATGGAGACGAGGATCGCGCAGATGCAGGCGATCTGGGAACCGGTCTTGTGCTTGCCGAATCCCTCCGCGGCCAGCACCAGGTTCTTGGAGGCCGCCAGCAGCCGGAGTCCGGTGATGGCCAGTTCCCGTGCCACGATGGCCACGACCATCCAGGCCGGCATCCAGCGCAGTTCGACGAAGGCAATGAACGCCGAGCAGATCAGGATCTTGTCCGCCAGCGGATCCATCAGAATTCCGAAATTCGTGATCAGCTGGTCACGGCGCGCGATCGCGCCGTCGAAGTAATCCGTGATGCTCGCCGCCACGAATAGGACGAGGGCCACGGTGGCATGGAAGGGGAACGGGATGAAGAGCGCCACCAGGAGGAGCAGCGTCAGGGCCAGTCGCGAGACGGTCAGCTTGTTCGGTACGTTCATTCCGGGCGTCGGTCGCAGGCCCACCCGGTTGTCCGGGTTTTTACGCATCGATGCAAGACGGGCGGTGAAGGACGATAATCGCCTTGAGCGTTCCCCCCGGCCGCCCCGACGATGCGTGCCTCCATGAAACCGACGGTGCTCGCCTTGTTCCTCGCCCTGGGTCTGGCCGTTCCGCCGGCCGGCGTCGCTGCGGATTCGCTGCCCGCCCTGGTCCGGTTGCTGGGTGAAAGCCGGGAGGCCCAGGTGCAGGTGGATGTCCTGCGTGGACTCCGCGATGCCTTCCAGGGCCCGTCCAAGGTCCCCATGCCCGAGGGCTGGCAGGCGGTCGAAGCCCGGTTGGCAGGAAGCGAGAGCGCCGAGGTGCGGAGTCTGGCGCGGATGCTGGGGCTCAAGTTCGGTTCGCCCACGGCCCGGGCGGCGTTGCGGGATCTGCTCAAGGACCGGAACGCGGACATGGCGCAGCGGCAGGAAGCCCTGAGGGCGCTGGCAGGGATCCGGGACGACACGTTGCCCGCGACCTTGCGGGAATTGCTCAAGGAACCGGCGCTTCGCGGCGCGGCGGTGCGGTCCCTGGCCGCCTTCGACGATCCCGCCAACGGCCCGGCGCTCCTGGCGGCGATCCCCAGCCTGGGCGGAGGGGAACGCCGGGACGCGCTCAACACGCTGGCTTCGCGGCCGGCCACGGCGCGGACCCTGCTGGCCGAAATCGAGAAGGGTGCGGTGCCCAAGACCGATCTCACGGCGGAGGTCGTGCGGCAGTTGCGCAATCTCAAGGACGACGCGGTGAACGCGGCGTTGACGCGGGTCTACGGGGCGGTGCGTGAGGTGGCTGCGGACAAGCAGGAGGAAATTGCGCGGTTCAAGAGGCTTTATTACGCGGGAGGTTCGACGCCCGGCGACGCGATCCGGGGGCGGGCGGTGTATGCCAAGGTCTGTCAGCAGTGCCACACGCTGTTCGACGTGGGCGGCAAGGTCGGTCCCGATCTCACCGGTTCGAACCGCGGGGATCTCGACTACATCCTGCAGAACATTCTCGATCCGAATGCGGTCATCCCGAACGAGTACCGGGCCTCCACGCTGGAGATGAAGGATGGCCGGGTGATCACCGGGATCGTGAAGCAGCAGGACGATCGCTCGGTGGTCGTGGCCGCGGCGAACGAAACGCTCACGCTGGCGCGTTCCGACGTCCAGGAGGTGTCGCTCAGCCAGCTCTCGATGATGCCGGAAGGCCTGGTCCAGCCGCTGGCCGAACAGGAGTACCGGGATCTGATCTATTACCTCAGCCGCTCCGGGCAGGCGCCCATGCTGGCCACCGCCGATACGGTCGGACTGTTCTTCAACGGACACGACCTTGCGCTCTGGCAGGGAACGGACGGCCTGTGGTCGGTGGATCAGGGCATGGTCGTTGGACGTTCGGAGGCTTCGCTGTCGAAACCCGAGTTCCTCAAGAGCGATCTCATCGCCGGGGATTTCCGCCTGGTGGCACGGATTCGCCGGACTCCGGACGCGAAAGGCGGATCCTTCGGCCTTGGCTTCCGCGGTGAACCGCAGCCCGACGGTTCGGTGAAGGGTTACCGGCTGGTGTTCGGTGCGGGCCGCGACGGACAGATCGAGGAATCCGGTGGACGCGGAGCGCTGGGCGGCAAGGTGGGTGAGCCCGGTCCTGCGTCGGAAGGATGGACCACCTGCGAGGTGCTGGCGGTGGGGAACCGGTTGCGAACCGCGGTGAACGGCCGGTTGGTGACCGACCTGCAGGATGCCGCGGGAGCGCGACAGGGGCTGATCGCCTTCGTTCTCGCGTCGGGTATGCCAGGGGAGGTGCGCGTGCGCGACCTGAAGTTCGAAATCCAGCCGAAGCCCGGGATGGTGACGGTCACGCCCTGAGAACGCGGTCGCGTCGACCCAGCTTCGGTGCCTTCGCAGTTTCGTGGTGGTGGAACTCGTCGCGCTGCGAGGACCCTGGAGTTTGACCATTTTCGCCCATCACAGAGAAGTCGCGGAGCGACTGGACGATGGTAGCCAGGGGCTTCAGCCCCTGGATCGAGTGCGAGTCTCCGGTGCGTCGCGGAGCGACGCCGGAATCGGCTCCCTCCAATCTCTTCATGAAATATCGATGATACTCACCGATTCATGTGAACCCTGGAGCCATCCGAGCGTCGCTCCGCGACGCCGATCGTTCAATTCACGCATACCGTGGGCTAAAGCCCACGGCTACCCTCCTTCGGTCGCTCCGCGACGTCTGAAAATGGCCAAACTCCAGTTCGTGCGGTCAGCGCCGCGCGACTCCTCGCGGCGCGAGGAGTCCCACCACGTGGGGTTACGGCTTAGCGCGGTCTGGCGGGGACGCCGGTGTAGAAGCGGACGAGGTCAGGATCCCGCGGGGCGACGTTGATGCCCTGGATCCAGGGAGGCTGCGATCCCGCCTTGAGCGTGGCGGGGGAACGCCAGGCCCAGATCTCGGCATGGCCGTCGGCGAAGCTCATGCCCGCCGCCCTGCCGTGGCGGACGGCTGGAAAGTCGACCCACCGCCAGTCGCCGTTGAATCCCGTGGCGAAGCGCGAGTTCTCGATGCTGTTTTCGTGTTCGTCGAGGAAGACGATGGCCTGCGAAGGGCCGGGTTCGCGGATGTCCCCGAGCCGGTGCCACACGTAGGGATACAGAGGTTCACTGGGGGTGAGTTCGGTGTTCACCCACATGCTCATGGCCACGCTGCGGGTGCGGGGCGGGAGGCGTTTCTGGTCCAGAACGGTCGATCGATCGGCGGGACATTTGTAGATGCCGACCGAGCGGTTGTAGGGGAAGAGAACCCCGCGCTCGAGGTTGGTCGTGGTGGTGTCGGTGTAGGCGTTGCCAGCGACCCAGGTGCGTGCGGTGGCGAAGTTGTTGGCCCGGTTTCCGCCGAGGATGGTCTCGTTGGGGGGCAGGGAATCGAGGTGATCGTCGGCGTACATCAGCCAGCAGAGGTTCAGCTGGCGAAAGTTGCCGAGGCACTTGGCCCGTCCCGCCCGCACCTTGGCCTGGCTCAGGGCGGGAAGGAGGAGGCTGGCGAGGATGGCGATGATGGCGATGACCACCAGCAGTTCGATCAGCGTAAAACCGCTGTCTTTCGCACCTCGCCCGCGGGAAAGCCGGCGATCGGGATTCGCCGGGAGCATCACTTCGCCTTGGCCTTCACCTTGGCCTTGATGCCTTCCACCTTGTCGATGAACGCCGCCGGGCCGCCCTTGAGGTATTCGGGCTGCCTGCCGATCTCCTTGCCTTCGGAATCCAGGATCACGTAGGTCGGGAATCCCGCGACATCATACTTCTTCATCAGGGCGTCGTTCTGTTTGGCGAGAGTCGCCGGGAGACGTTTGCGCCGGGGAAAGTCCACTTCGACCAGCACCAGGTTCTTCTTCGCGTATTCCTTGAACGCGGGCATGTCGAAGACCTCCTTCTTCATCTTCACGCACCAGCCGCACCAATCCGAGCCCGTGAAATCCAGGAGAATGAGCTTCTTTTCCTTCGTGGCGAGTGTTCGGGCCGCCTCAAAATCGGTGAGCCATTCGGCGGCGTGGGAGGAGAACGTCAGCGCGAGGGCGGCCAGGGTGGTGGCGAACAGGGTTTTCATGGGCGTCGGAGGCAATGCACGGTCGGTGCGTTGGGAAGGTGAGATCGCCGGCCGACTTCGGCAAGTCGGAGATGCAGGCGGATCTCCGGTTTGCCGACCTGGGGAGGAACAGGGATCGAGGAGTGGGGATCCGAATCGCTGCGGGAAAGGTGCTTTGGAGTGCTGCGACATGTCGCAGCTTTCGATTCGCCGAAGCGTCGCCGCCCGATGTCGGAGCGCGCACCGACGTCACTTCCCCAGCCCGCGATGACTCCAAAGCGGTGACCTGTCACCGCAGTCCACATGCCCCGTTCGCTCCTTCCACGGCGGCATTGCCGTCGCGGGCTCGACGGCGCATTGTCCGGTCCGACCTTCCATGAAGACCTTTCGTTTTCTTTTCGTCGCGTTGTCGATGTTGGTGGGAATGACCGCGCCGGGTTCCGCGGCGGCTCCCGCGAAGATCCTGCTGGTGGCCGGCAAGATGAGCCATGGGCCCGGGGATCATGAATTCCGGGCGGGCATGCTGCTGATCCAGCGTGCGCTGCAGGGGGTGGCCGGGGTGCAGACCCTGGTGGCTTCCAATGGCTGGCCGTCGAGTCCCGAGGCCTTCGACGGTGTTTCCGCGGTGGTGATTTACGCGGATGGCGGGGCCGGGCATCCGGCCATTCAGCAGGATCGCATGAATTTCCTCACCGGCCTGGCCCGCAAGGGCGTCGGTCTCGGGTTCATGCACTACGGTGTGGAAGTGCCGAAGGGCGATCCGGGCAAGGCCATGCAGGAGTGGGTCGGCGGCTACTACGAACACGAATTCTCCTGCAATCCGATGTGGTCGCCCGAATTCCAGGAGTTCCCCGAGCATCCCGTAACCCGTGGGGTGAAGCCGTTTTCCATCCGGGACGAGTGGTACATGAACATGCGGTTCCGCGAGGACATGAAGGGCGTGACCTCGATCCTGGTGGCGAAGCCTTCCGACGCGGTCCGGAACGGGCCTTACGTCTGGCCGAAGGGGCCGTACCCGCACATCCAGGCGGCGAAGGGCCGGCCGGAGACGATGATGTGGGTGCGCGAGCGCGAGGAGGGCGGGCGCGGATTCGGCTTCACCGGTGGTCATGTGCACCGGAACTGGGGCAACGACAGCTTCCGGAAGGTGATCCTGAACGCCCTGCTGTGGGTGTCGAAGCTGGAGGTTCCTGCGGGGGGCGTCGAGGTGCCGGTGACGGAGCCGGAACTGGCGGCGAATCTGGATGCGAAGAAGAAGTGAGTTCGCCCGTGAGCGATTCGACGCTCACCGGCCCTCGTCCCTTGTCTCGATGGTTCCAGATGGTAGTTTCACGCCGTGACTTCCGACGCGCCGACGCTTTCCGAGCGGAAACCGCTTAAGCTGGTGACCTGCGGGGGATGTGGCGCGCGGGCGTTCATTCCCGGCACGCTTGCTCCGCTGGAGTTCACGCCCTGCTCGAAGTGCGGCCATTCGCTGATGATGCCGCTCCGCATGGGGCAGCTGGAGTTGCGTGCCCCGATTGCCTCGGGCGGGATGGGCACGGTGTACCGGGGCTTCGATGAGATGCTGCTCCGGGATGTGGCGGTGAAGCTGATGCGGCGCGAGTTGCAGGAGGACCGCGAGGCCATCGAGGCGTTCCAGCGCGAGGCGCGGGCCTGTGGTGCGCTGAACCACACGAACATCATTCACATCTACGAGTTCGATCAGATCAACGGCCAGCTCTACATGGTCATGGAACTGGCCGACCGCGGCAGTCTCGATGGCCGGATCGAAAAGGAAAAGCAACTGCCCGAGCTCGACGTGCTCGACGTCGGGATCAAGGTCGCCGGCGCCCTCGATGCGGCGCTCAAAAAGAACCTGCTCCATCGCGACATCAAGCCCGGCAACATCCTGTTCAACTCGGATGGCGAACCGAAGCTGGTCGATTTCGGCCTGGCCCGCGCGGCCCAGCCGGATGGGGTCGATGAATCCTCCCTCTGGGCCACGCCGTATTACGTGGCCCCGGAGAAGGTGAAGCGGGAACAGGAGACGTTCCTCTCGGACCTCTACAGCCTGGCCGGCACCCTCTATCACGCGTTGACCGGGCATGTGCCCTTCGAGGCACCGACGATCGAGGAACTGATCGCCGCCCACATCCATACCCCGCTCACGCCGCCCAACCACGTGCGGCCCGAAATCACCCAGCCCACCAGCGACGCCCTCTGGCGCGCCATGGCCAAGAACCCCGCCGACCGCTTCCAGAGCTACGACGAGTTCATCATGGCCCTCACCGCCGCCCGCAGCCAGGTGCTCGTTGCCCGGTTCCGACCCGGCCTGCCTGAGATCGCCGCCCCCTCCTCCACGGGCGGCCGCATGATGAAGTGGCTCGGGCGCTGAGCGTCGTTCAGCTTTTCGCCGCTTCACTTCAGGTCCCTTGTCAATCCGCCGGAATGGCGGATCGTGGGAGCGCATGGTTCAAGGAATTTTGCGCTTCCTGGGAGGATTCGGAGTCCTCGCGCTGACCGCCATCTCCCCCTCGCTCCAGGCCCAGACCGTGGGCCTGCTTCGCGAAGTCTGGGAAAACCTGGGGGGGGCGAGCGTCTCCGACCTGACCTCCTCCCCCAACTATCCGGGGCGCCCCACGAGCAGCAACTATGTCACCCACCTGTTCGAGGCCCCGGTCGATGTGCTCGAGAACTACGGGCAGCGCATGCACGGCTATGTCGTGCCGCCGATCACCGGGAATTACACGTTCTGGATCGCCACCGACGATGGCGGGGCGCTTCACCTGAGCACGGACGAGGACCCGGCCCGGGCGCGATTGATCGCGCGCGTGAATGGGTGGACTTCCCCCCGGGAGTGGACGCGGGAGGCGAACCAGAAGTCCGCACCCATCCCGCTCGTCGCCGGCCAGGCCTACTACATCTCGGCCCTCATGAAGGAACAGGGCGGGGGCGACAACCTGGCGGTCCGCTGGCTGATGCCGGACGGCGTCGATCAGGCGCCGATCGTCGGCACCAACCTCCTGCCCTGGGGCGTGTCCTTCGGTCCTCCCACCCTCGCCCGGCAACCGGCCGACACCACCGTCGTGGAGGGTGGCACGGCGTTGTTTGAGGTCCAGTTGGGCAAGGTCGGCCCCGCCACGTTTCAGTGGGCGCGCAACGGCGTGAACCTGCCGGGCGGCACCGAGCGCCAGCTCCGATACGGGCCGGTGCGGTTCTCCGATCAGGGCGCCCTCTTCCGGGTGGGGATCACGAATCAAAAGGGCGGTGTGCTCAGCGCCGAGGCCCGCCTGACCGTGACCCCCGACACCGCTCCGCCCACCCTGGTGTCGGTGCTCAACGTGGGGCGGACCCTGCTGCGCGTGACCTTTTCGGAACCGCTGGAGGTGGCGTCCGCCACGGATCCGGCCCGCTACACGGTGGGGGGCTCGACCCCGGTGACGGTGCGCTCCGCGCGGATCGGCGCCTCGCCCGAGGTGGTGGAACTTACGCTCGACCCCATGAACTACGGGGCGACCCACCGGCTCGCGGTCGAGGGGGTCAGGGATCAGGCCCGGACGCCCAATGCCGTGCCTGCGGGCAGTTCGATCGCCTTCACGGTCTTCGAATACTCGCCCGCCGCCGTGGGAAGGCCGCCCGCCCTGGGAGGAATCACTTCGGTGACCGGTGGATTCGATGTGGTGGGCGCCGGGACGCTTGGGGAGCGTGGGGATGATTTCCAATTCGCCTATCAGCCTGTCACCGGGAACTTCGATCGCCGCGTGCGCCTGGAATCCCTGGATCCGACGGATCCCTTCGCGCAGGCGGGACTGATGGCGCGGGCGACCCTTGAATCCAACGCCCTGTTCGCTGCCGCCATTGCCACGCCGTCGCAGGTTGGATCGTATTTTCTCGCGCGAACCGCCGCCGGTTCAGCCGCCACCCGCAGCGGCAGTCAGCCGCCCAACTATCCCCAGACCTGGCTCCGGCTTTCCCGCTCCGGGAATGTCTTCCGCGCTTTCGCAGGGTGGGACGGGCAGTCGTGGACCGAACTCGGCAGCGCGACCCTCAGCCTGCCGTCGACGGTCCTTCTCGGTCTGGCTGTGGGCGGCCGGGGAAGCGGGGTGGCTGCACAGGCGCGTTTTCGCGAGGTGGGGGATGTGTCGGGAGCGGTGTTGGTGCCGTCGCCGGTGCGGCGCGGGGAGACGCCGGGACCTTCGAGCCGGGGCACCGCCCTGGCCTTCAGCGAGATCATGGTCCATCCGGCCGGGCGTCCCGACGGACTGGAGGGCGAGTTCGTGGAGCTGCACAACACCGGTTTGGTGGAACAGGACCTCACCGGCTGGCGGATCTCGGGTTCCGTCGATTTCGACTTTCCGGAGGGTTACCGGCTGCCGGCTGGAGGCTACGCCGTGATCGCGCGGAAGCCCGCGGATCTCGCGGTCATTCATGGAATCACGGGCGTTCTGGGACCGTTCCGGGGGACCAACGCGCTTCCGAACGGGAGCGGGACCCTGCGCCTGCGCAATCCGCAGGGGGCGATGCTGCTTGAGGTGAACTACGACAACCGCGCTCCCTGGCCGGCCGCCGCCGCCGGGGCCGGGCATTCGCTGGTCCTCTCCCACCCCTCCTATGGCGAAGGCGATGCCCGCGCCTGGAGCGCGAGTGATTCGATCGGGGGTACTCCGGGGACCCTGGACACACTTCGTCCGAATCCGCAGGCCGCCGTGCTCATCAACGAGATCCTGGCGCACACTGATCTTCCGCAGCTCGATGCCATCGAACTCTACAACCACGGCAATGAACCCGTGGACCTCGGCGGCTGCGTGCTCACCGACGACGCCTCGACCAACCGCTTCCGCATCCCGCCCGGCACCCTGCTCGTGCCCCGGGGGTATCTTGCGTTCGACGAGAATCAGCTGGGCTTCCGCTTGAGCGCCGGGGGCGAAACCGTGTTTCTCCTCAGTTCCAATCTCACCCGCGTCCTGGATGCGGTCCGGTTCGGGGCGCAGGAAAACGGGGTGGCCTCGGGTCGGTTCCCGGATGGAACCCCGGAATGGCGGCGCCTGGAGAACCCGACTTTCGGCGCCGAGAACGCGCCGTTCCGGGTGGCCGAGGTGGTGATCAACGAGATCATGTACGCCCCGATCAGCGGGGATTCCGACGACGAATTCGTGGAGCTTCACAATCGATCGGCCGTTCCGGTCGATCTCGGGGGCTGGAGTTTCACCGAGGGCATCGGATTCCGGTTTCCCCAGGGCACCCAGCTCCCGCAGGGCGGGTATCTCGTCGTGGCGCGAAACCGGGATCGGCTGCTGTCGCGTTATCCCGGGCTGGCGGCCGGATCGGTCTTCGGAAACTTCAACGGATCCCTTTCCGGCGGCGGTGAACGGCTCGCCCTGGCCAGGCCGGACTTTCTCGTGGTCACCAATGCCCTGGGCTTCGCCGAGACCAACCGCATCGACATCGAGATCGACGAAGTCACCTACGGAACCGGTGGCGCCTGGGGCGCCTGGAGCGATGGCGGCGGCAGCAGCCTCGAACTCATCGATCCCCACTCCGACCATCTCCGGCCCTCGAACTGGGCCGACTCCGATGAATCCGGCAAGGCGCCCTGGACCGTGGTGGAGTTCACCGGACGCGTCGACAACGTCGCGGACGGTGTGTCGAGCGACCGGCTCCACCTGCTGACGCAGGGAGCCGGTGAATATCTGATCGATGACGTGGAGGTGATTGGTCCCGGGGGAACGAATCGCGTGACCAACGGGGATTTCTCCGCAGGCATTACCGGCTGGACCGCCCAGGGTAATCACCGGGCTTCGGCCATCGATGCGACGGGCGGCGTGGGCGGCAGCCCGGCCTTGCGAATCGTGGCACCCGGCCGGGGCGATACCGCGGTCAACCGGGTGCGCACCCCGATCCGCAGCGCACTCGCGGTCAACAACACCGCCACGCTTCGGGCCAGGGTCCGATGGGTCCGGGGCTGGCCGGAGTTCCTTCTGCGCACCCGCGGCAGTGGTCTCGAGGCTTTCGCCGCGCTGTCGTTGCCCACGAACCTCGGCACGCCCGGGGCGCGCAACAGCCGGGCCGTGGCCAACGCCGGACCGGCCCTGGTCGATGTCACGCATTCCCCGGTTGTGCCGCGCGCCAGTCAGAGCGTGACCCTCAGCGCCCGCGCCACCGATCCCGACGGCATCGGCACGGTCCAGGTCCGCTACCGGATTGATCCGGCTTCGTCGCTGACGACGGTGGCCATGCGGGACGATGGTACTGGAGGCGACGGGGTGGCGGGGGATGGGGTTTATAGCGCGACAATTCCGGGCAGGGCGGCGGGCACGCTGGTGGCGTTTCGGGTCGAGGCCACGGATCGCGATGCCTCGCCGGCCACCACCGTCTTTCCCGTGGGCGCACCGGCACGCGAAGCCCTGATCCGGTGGGGTGAGGAAAAGCCTTTCGGCAACCTCGGCCTGTACCGGTTCTGGCAGCGGACCTCCGACTTCAACCGGCTTCGTTCCCGCGAACCGCTCGCGAACGACAACCTCGATTGCACCTTTGTCTATGGCGATGAACGGGTGATCTACAACGCCGGCATGCGCGGCAAGGGCAGTCCCTGGCACGGCGGCAGCGTGGGCGGCGATTACCTGTTCGCCATGCCGGAGGACAACCGGCTCCTGGGCGACACGGATGTCGCCATCGTGACGCTCGGAAACCTGGGCAGCGACCCGAGCGCGCAACGGGAGCAGGTGGCGTTCTGGATCGGGGAGCGAATCGGCGTGGCGGGTCTTCACCGAAGGCACGCGCTCTTCTTCGAGAACGGCGGCTTCAAAGGCTTGTATGAGGACACCCAGGAACCGAACGGCCGGTACGTTGACACCCGGTTCCCCGACGGACCCGACGGCGAATTGTTCAAGATCGAGGACTGGTTCGAGTTCGAGGATGGCGGGTCGAGTTTTGTGTTCAGCCGGGACGCGACTCTGGAGCGGTTCGCCACGCTCGGGGGGTCGCTCAAACTGGCGCGCTACCGGTGGGCCTGGCGTAAACGCGCCGTCACCCGGTCCGCCAACGACTACGAGGACTTCTTCCAGCTCGTCCAGGCCGTCAACGGCTCCGGCTCCACCTTCGTTCCGCGCGTCAGCAGCCTGGCGGACATCGACGGCTGGATGCGCGACTTCGCCCTGCAACACATCGTCGGCAACTGGGACGCCTACGGGTCGGGGCGCGGCAAGAATTCCTACCTTTACCTCCCGACCGGCGGGCGCTGGCAGATCATTCCCTGGGACATCGACTTCGTCCTCGGCTCCGGCAGCGAAGGTCCCACGGCGGATATCTTCGGGGCCAATGATCCGATCGTCGGCAAACTCTGGGGCACACCCGAGTTCCGGCGCATGTACTGGCGCGCCTTCCAGGACGCGGTGAACGGCCCGCTCCGCGAGTCGGAGTTCCTGCCGCTGATCGAGGCCCGCCACCGGTCGCTCGCGGCCAACGGGTACAACGTCGAAGCCCCGTCCGGCATCCGCGAATTCATCAACCAGCGCCGGGAATATCTCCGGGCCAGGATCGCGTCGGAAGATGTCGCGTCCCTCCAGATCACCAGCAACGGCGGCGCGAACTTCTCTACCAACCGCAGTCTCGCGACCGTCTCCGGGACCGCCCCCATCGCGGTGTCCACGATCACCGTCAACGGCCTGCCGTTCCCCGTGGTCTGGAACACGGTCAACACCTGGAGCCTCTCGCTGCCGCTGGGTGAAGCGACCAACGTTCTTCAGTTCATTGGCCTCGACGCCCGGGGCCGGCCCGTGCCCGGGGCCGCCGACAGCGTCACCATCCGTTTCACCGGCACGCCGGCGGCGCCCGAGGAATTCATCGTCCTCAACGAGATCCAGTACGATCCCGCCGTTCCCGGCACCGGCTTCGTCGAGATCCACAACACCGCGCCCTCGGGGGCGTTCGATCTCTCGGGCTGGCGTCTCGAAGGGGCCGGGTTCGTGTTTCCTGCCGGCACCCTGATCCGCGGGGGAGGATTCGTGGTGGTCGCGGCGGACCTCGACGCCTTCCGGGCCTCGTACGGAAGCACCGTGATTCCCGCGGGCGTGTTCCCCGGCCAGTTGCAGAACAACGGGGAACGGTTGCGCCTGGTGAAACCGGGGGCTTCCCCCGACCTCGACCGCGTGATCGACGAGGTGCGGTACGGCAATGAAGTTCCCTGGCCGACGCAGGCGCATGGCCTGGGGCCGTCTCTCCAGTTGATCGATCCCCGGCAGGACAATCGCCGGGTGGCCAACTGGGGCGCCGCCGCCACCAATGCCCCGACCCTCGCCACGCCCGGGACCGTCAACTCGATCGCGTCGACACTCGATGTCTTCCCCACGCTCTGGCTCAACGAGGTCCAGCCCGGGAATCTCGACGGCCCGCTCGACGCCGCCGGGGACCGCGATCCGTGGGTGGAGATCCACAACCCGGGGAATGACACGGTCGATCTCACCGGGCTTTTCCTCGCGTCCGGCTACGAGCGTCTCGAGGAATGGCCGTTCCCGCCGGGAACAACCCTCGGCCCGAAGCGGTTCCTGGTCGTGTGGTGTGACGGTGAACCCGGCGAATCAACGGCCACGGAGTTGCACGCCGGGTTCCGCCTGCCGGCCACCCGCGGCTCGGTTGCGCTCGTGCGGCGTCAGCTGGGCTCGCCCGCGGTGATCGATCACCTCGACTACCGCGATCTGCCGGCCCGCCGGGCCTGGGGCTCGTACCCGGACGGGGACCCCTTCACGCGTCAGTTGCTCCATCAGCCGACACCCGGCGCGGCCAACAACAACGCCGCACCCGCCGTCTCGGTGTTCATCAACGAATGGATGGCCGCCAACAACGGGGCCGTTCCCGATCCGGCCGATGGCGATCCCGACGACTGGTTTGAACTCTTCAACGCCGGCACCACCGCGGCGGATCTGTCCGCCTTCACCCTGACCGACGATCCGGCGCGGCCCGACAAGTTCGCCATTCCCCCGGGCACCGTCATTCCCCCGGGCGGCTACCTGTTGGTCTGGGCCGACGAGGAACCCGGGCAGTCCACCAACGGCACGTTGCACGCGAACTTCAGGCTGTCCGGTTCCGGCGAATTCCTCGGGCTGTTCGGTCCCAACGGGGCCCGCGTGGACGCGTTGACCTTCGGCGCCCAGGTCGCGAACCGCTCCCAGGGCCGGTTCCCCGATGGCGGCGCCGAACCGTTCCCGGAGCTGGACCTGCCCTCGCCCGGTCGTCCGAACATTCTCGGAAACGCCAACCAGCCCCCCGTGCTGCGGCCCCCGGGAAATTACGCCGTGCTCGAAGGGCTTCAGGTCCAGTTCCAGGCCTCCGCGTCCGATCCCGATGCCGGCCAGTCCCTGCGCTACAGCCTGGTCGGAGCCCCCGCCAGCGCGTTGATCGACCCCGCCACCGGCGCCTTTTCCTGGACCACCGTCGAACGGGATGGACCCGGATCCTACACCTTCAACGTGCGCGTGACCGACGACGGCCAGCCGCCGCGGTTCGACACGCAACCGGTCACGGTGACGGTGCGCGAGGTGAACAACCTGCACACCGTGGAGGCCATCGCCGACCGGTCGGTCAATGAAGGGGAATCCCTCGTGTTCACCGTGATCGCGCGCGATGAGGATCTCCCGCCGCAAAAGCTCTCCTTCGCCCTCGAACCCGGGTCTCCTCCCGGCGCCGTCATCCATCCGGTCTCCGGGGAGTTCTCCTGGACGCCCACCGAATCCCAGGGGCCGGGGTCCTATCGCATCGGAGTGCGTGTCACCGACGACTTCGAAGTGCCGGGCAGCACCACCCTGAGCTTTCTGGTCACGGTCCGGGAAATCGACAACGCGCCCGAGATCAATCCGGTCGGACTCCAGACCGTGGATGAGCTGGCGGATTTCTCCCTGCCAATCGTCGCGCGCGATCCCGATTCCCCGGGCGCCGCCCTGGTGTACTCGCTCGACACCGCCCCCTCGGGGGTTTCGATCACACCCGCCGGAGTGGTGCGTTGGACGCCACCCGAGTCCGCGGGGCCCGGCACCTACAACGTCGTGGTGCGGGTCGCCCAGGAGGGCGGTGGACCGGTGTCCACGCTGGGCTTTTCGATCGTGGTCAACGAACGGAACGAAGCGCCGGTTCTCGAGGTCATCGGGGACCAAAGCGTGGAGGAGGGATCGGTTGTCGGATTCCGGTTGTCCGCGAGCGACGCTGATCTGCCCGCACAACGGCTGACGTACCGTCTCGATCCCGGGGCACCCGCCGAGGCGTCCCTCGATCCCCAGACGGGTATGTTTTCCTGGCCCATTCCCGCGGATGTCGGAGGAAGCACGAACCTGATCACGGTACGGGTCACCGACAGCGGCCTCGACGCCCGCAGTGCCACGCGCACGTTCTCGGTGGTGGTCCGGCCGAGGCTGCGCCTGGTGATCAACGAGATTCTCTACGCGCCCAAGGTGCGGGGAACGGAGTTTGTCGAAATCGCCAACCTCTCAACGGTCACTGCCTGGGATCTCGGCGGATGGCGATTGTCGGGGCTGGCGTTTGATTTTCCGCCCGGGACCGTGATTCCGCCGGGCGGTCATCTCGCGGTGGCTGCGGATCTCGCCGCGTTCCGGTCCGCGTTCGGAGCCTCGGCGCAGGCCGTCGGCAATGCCCGGATCGCCTTCACCGCCGATGGAGCGCAGGCGCTGCGGTTGATGCGGCCGCAGGGAAGCGATTGGGAGACTGTGGATGAAGTCTCCTTTCTCCGGACCGCGCCCTGGCCGGCCGAGGCCCATGGGGGCGGCGCCTCGCTCCAGTTGATCGACGCCGCCCAGGACAACCGGCGGGTCGGGAACTGGACCGCCCTGCTGGGGGCCACCACCAACGCGCCGCGGTCGGTCGTCACGTTCACCAACCTCTGGCGCTACAAGCAGGATGGGCCGGCGCCCTCCGACTGGACCGCTCCCGGTTTCGTGGATGCCTCCTGGCCCTCCGGTCGCGGCCTGCTGCATGTCGAGGATGCGGTGCTTCCCGCACCGAAGAACACGGCGCTGGTCCGCACCGAAGGACGGATGACCTACTACTTCCGCACCTCGTTCGAGTTCACCGGCAATCCCGACGGCGCCGCGCTCGTGCTGAGAGCGATCGTCGACGACGGCTATGTGCTCCATCTCAACGGCCGGGAGATCCATCGGCTGGGTCTCGATCCAGCCGCGTCCGTGACCGACACCACCGCCGCCAACCGGACCGTCAGCGACGCGGTCATCGAGGGACCGTTCACCCTGCCCGTGACCAATCTGGTGACCGGTCGCAACGTGCTTGCCGTCGAGGTGCATCAGGTCAACACCACCAGCTCCGACATCGTTTGGGGCGCGAGTCTCGAAGTTCTCGAAGTGAAGCGCGAAGCGATGACGCCCGGCTATGCCAACTCCGTGCGCGCCCGGCTCGATCCCTTCCCGGAGGTCTGGATCCACGAAGTCCTGCCCCGCAACACCTCGGGAATCACGGACAACGCCGGCGAGCGCGAGCCCTGGATCGAATTGCACAATGCAGGAACGGTCCCTGCCGACCTCGCCGGTCTTTGGCTGACCGACGATCTTGCCGTGCCCCGAAAATGGCCGCTGCCGAATCCCGCCCCCATCGCGCCCGGCGGTTTCCGGCTGATCTGGGCCGATGGCGAATCCTCTGAGCACACCCCCGACGCCTGGCATGCCGGCTTCCGACTGGCCTTTCCCAGGGGCAACGTCGCCCTGGTCCGCGATCAGAACGGGGTGCCGGGCGTTGTCGACTTCCTGAACTACGAAGTGTCCGCCGCCGACGTCGCCTATGGCCTCATGGACGCTGCGGATCCTTGGCAGCGCGTGGTGCTGGTGCCGCCCACGCCGGGTGCCCCGAATCAAGTCGCGCCAGTCAACCATCCTCCGGTGTTGGAGGCGGTCGGGCCGCGCGAGGTGAAGGTCGGTGCGATCCTGACGGTGGACCTGCGGGCGTCGGATCCCGAGGCGGGGCAGCGGCTGACTTACAGCCTCGTCTCGGCTCCGGAAGGGATGAGCGTGGATTCGGCCTCGGGTCGGATTCTGTGGACTCCGGGTGCCTCCCAGGTGGGCGTTCATGCGGTGGTGGTACGGGTCGGCGACAACGGCACGCCACCGCTGGAGGTGCGTGGCGAGTTTGCGGTCACGGTGGTTCCCGCGGTTCCAACCGAGGTCCGGATTTCCGGCATCGAACTGGCCGGCGGCGGGGAACTGCGGATTACCTGGACCACGACCTCCGGCAGGCGATACGCGCTGCAACATGCCGGGGCGCCCGGGGGGGCGGCGTGGACGCAGCTGGGTGGCGCCTTCACGGCTTCGGGGTCCAGCCTGGCGGCCACCGTTGTGACTCAGCCGGGGGCCCAGGCCCGGTTCTTCCGGGTGGTTCAACTCGACTGAACGCCGGGGCTGGTGTCGGCGGGCCGGAGCGCCCCCCAACGCGCGAAGTTCAGCTCAGGATCCGCCGCGCCCGGGTCGAACCATCGGCCGGCCCAGGAGATTCGCGAGATCGATGTCCTCGAACGGATAGAACGGAGGGATGCCCGGGGGCCAGTCGACCGGCATCACCTCGCCGCGGCTGGCCCGATCGGCGGCAGCCTGGAGATTCCGGAGGCTTGGCTTGGCGTATTCCCCGTTGATCCAGACCCGCTGTAGCTTTTCGCAAAGCGCCCGGGCGACTTCGAACTGACCCTTGCGATACAGGTACATCGCCGCGTGATGACCGCGGAATTCCGTGTCCCCGCCATGCCCGGCCGCAAGGTTTGCGTCGCAGGCCAGCGCACGGCGGACCGCCTCCGTGGCCCGCATGGGCTGCTGCTGCAGTTCGTGGAAGTACGCCAGATCCAGGTGCCGGAAAAAGTCGGGACGCCGCGCCACGTACTCCTCCATCCGCCGCACCGCCACGGAACTGCCGCGCTCCACCGTGTCGATCAGGCTGGTGACCAGCACCGGCCACGCCTCGTCCGGCATGTGCTGGAGCATTTCGCGACAGGCTTGTCTCGCCCGCGCCGGCCGCCCGAATTGGAGCAGGGTCCGGATCCGGCCCCGGTGCGCCTTCTCATCCGCCGGGAACGCCTGCAACTGCCGCGTGTAGGCCGCGGTCACGTTCGTCACGAGCGTCCCTACATCAGCCACCTCCGTGGTCCGGGTGGTCAGCGTCAGCAGCAATTCCGGCTCTTCCCCGGTGGCATAGTACTCCAGTCGCCAGGAATTCGTGCCCGGCACGGAGTCGCTGCCATCGCGAAGGAGTTCATACCCATACCGATGGGCTCCCCCTCCGAACTCCACACGCGCACCCTCGGCGCGAAGTTCCACCACGCCGTGCCGGACCTGGTTCAGTTCCTCCGGAAGCCAGGCGTAGTCGAGGACCCCGGGGAAGAGGGACCGGTCCGACTGGCAGTAGCGCGCCAGCAGGCGGGCCGTGGGACCGCAGACTTCCGAAGCGCGAAGCCGTCCTTCCACTGGCGGAACAAACCGTGGGGCGAATGCGGCCGGAAGAAGCCAGGCCGCAGCGGTGAACACCCCGACCGGAAGCAGGGCGTAACTCAACCTGCGAAGCAGGTTTGTGGACTTCATCCGGGCGGGTTCCTGGTCGGCGGCGCGTCAGCCGCGTGACACAATGATCCTTCCGCCGCCTTCACGCAAGGCCACCCCTGATCTCCCCTGGGCACGAACCATCTGGAGTGCGGCAGCCCTCTGCCGCTTTCCCACCCGCGCCCCTCTCCCAACCCACGCACCTACGCCGCGCCACGCAAAAGCGCCAGAGGGCTGCCGCAGTCCACAGGGCGATTCGCCGACGCTTTGCCCCCCTGATGACGGCGCGCTGGCCACGATCGTGGTCGCGGGCCCGTGCATCCCGGAGTCGTGAGGCCGGTAGGGCGACCTCTCCGAGGGCGCCGCACCTGAGGTCGACGTGCAGGGGCGGCGCGCTCGGAGATCGCGCCCTACCCGTCAGCCCGCCTGTCCTCCGGCTTGCCTGGACTGCGGTGACATGTCACCGCTTTGGATTCAACGCGGGTCGTGGAACCGACGAAGGCGGGCGCTCGCGCGTCAGGAGGCGACGGGCCGGCGAATCGAAAGCGGCGTCATGCCGCCGCACTCAAAAACCACCGGTCCCGCTCCCCAGAAGCCCGGTCGCAGCCACGGCGGCGCGGGTGGCCGCGGGATCCTGGTGGAAAATCACCTGCCAGCCCCGGGCACGCCCGGCGTCGCAGTTCTCCGGGCGGTCGTCGATGTACAGAATGTCCGCACCCCGCCGTCCGGTCACGCGCTCCACGACGTCGTAGAGCGGAGCGTCGGGCTTCATCGACCCGTGTTCGTAGGAGAGAACGTGCGCGTTGAAGTTCGCGAAAAACGGGTAGGCGCGACGGATGTAGTCGATCGCCAGTTCGTTGGTGTTGGAGAAAATGTACGTGGGCACTCCGAGGCGGCGCAGCTCGGCATGGAGGGCGATCATGGACGGAATCTCCGCGAAGATCTCGGAGAAGGTCCGCGTGAACTCCTCGAAGGTTCCCTCGTACCCGGTGGCCTCGACGATCCGGCGAAAGAATTCCCGGGACCCGAATTCGCCGCGCTCATACGCCAGGAGGAGGGTGGTCCCCAGAAGAAGCTCATGAAGTGCCGCGGCGCTGATCCGGCCCTTGGCCGCGATGTGCCGGATGACCGGGCCGTAATCGAACTCAAGAAGGACTTTGCCAAGGTCGAAGACGACGACGGCGGGCGGTTGGGACGGCATGGGGAGGGAGGTGGGAGTTGGGAGAAGGGAGTTGGGAGAAGTGGTGGGCGGGGGCTGGGAGAGGGGAGAGGGGCGGTCAGAGCTCGGAGCCAATTACATCACATCGCATCACACCACATCGTGCCGGGCGGGGATTCGGATCACAGCGGCCTTCGACCCTCGATGGCCCGGCTGAGTGTCAGTTCGTCCGCGAAATCCAGCCCCGACCCCGCCGGCAGCCCGGCGGCCAGCCGTGTGACCGCCACCCCGGCGCTGGCGAGGCGCTGGCCCAGGTAACTCGCGGTCGCGTCCCCCTCGACATCCATGCCCAGGGCCACGATCACCTCGCGGACACCTTCCGGGGCGAGGCGCCGCTCGAGTTCGGCGATCCGGAGATCCTCGGGCCCCACGCCATTGATGGGGGAGAGCCGGCCACCCAGGACGTGATAGCGTCCCCGGAAGGTGCCCGATTTCTCCAGGTTGAGAATATCGGTGGGCCGCTCCACCACGCAGAGCAGGGAGGTGTCGCGGGACGGATGAGTGCAGATCCCGCAGGGGGAGGCCTCGGTCAGCGCGCCGCAGATTTCGCAGGATCGGATGCGACGCCGGGCGTCCACCAGGGATTGGGCGAGCAGTTCGACCCCGGCGGCGTCGGACTGGACGATATGGAGCGCGAGACGCTCGGCGGAACGCGGACCGATGCCTGGGAGGCGTCCGAGGGCCGCGACCAGGGTGGTGAGGGGTTCCGGCAGGCGGGTCATGTCAGGCCCGCATCACATCAGGCCCGGAAGATTCAGTCCGCCGGCGACCGAGCCCATCTCGTCGTTCTGGATCTGCTTGGCCTGGGTGAGGGCATTGTTGGCCGCCGTCAGAACGAGGTCCTCAAGCATCGAGACGTCGGACGGATTGACGGCCTGGGGATCGATCTTGATGGCGGCAATGGTGCCGTCGCACTTGGCGATCACCTTGACAACACCGCCACCGCTGGTGGCTTCGACGGTCTTGGCGGCGAGCTCCGACTGCTTGGCCTCGAGCTGCTTCTGAATCCGGGCCGCCTGCTTCATCAACTTGCCGATGCTGGACATGGCGCGATCTGGGGACTGGGATGATGGGGGTCGGGCTGCCCGACATTGGGCAACCGCGCCGGTCAGCGAACCAAAGCTGGGGGGACGGTGCAACCTTCAAGTGCCCATCCGACGCTTGCAAATGGCTCCCGGAGGCCGGCAAGCTGGCCGGCCCTGCCTCCGTGCAGGCCAATCACACGACGATACGACACCACAAGCCCCGCCTGAGATCGGGGCCTTTGCAGCACCATGAGTGACAAGCCCGAAATCGAGCTGGATCTAGACCTCCAGCTGCTCCCTGCCTGGGCGCGCCAGCCCCAGACCGCCAACCGCTATGCCAACTTCGACGACGCCGGTGGCGGTGGCGATCGTCGCGGTCCGCGTTCCCGAGGTCCCGGCGGCGGAGGTGGAGGATTCGGTGGACCCCGACGCGATTTTGGCGGCGGCGGCGGCCGGCGTCCCGACTTCCGCGGTCCCGGTGGCCGGCCTTCCGGCGGACCCGGCGGTCCGGGCGGTCCGGGCGGTCCCGGTGGACCGGGGGGTCAGGGTGGACCCGGCGGACGTCCGGACCGGGGCGGTCCCCGGCGTGATGACAACCGGGGTGGTCCGCGCCGCGGCGGCGGACCGGATCGCGGAGGCGATCGTGGACCGGATCGGCGTCCGCCGGTCGAGGAAGCCATGCCCGAGGGGATCACGATCGATCTCGTTCCGGATCCGGCCGGCGTCGATTCGCTGACCCGCCAGATCCGGCAGACCGGTCGCGCGTATCCGTTGTTCGACATCGCGCACCTGATCCTCAAGCGGCCGGACCGGTATCACCTGAATTTCCATGCCACCGGCAACAATCCGGACGGCACCCCGCGCCAGTTCTTCGTCTGCAACCTGGACGACACCGTCTGGATGTCCGAAGGCGAAGCGGTCCGGCACATTCTGAGCCGGCATTTCGGCACGTTCTACCAGACCGAGAAAATCGCGGTGGAACCGCCCAAGGGCACCTACACCTTCGTGGCCCAGTGCGGCATCAGCGGCGTGATTCTCGGGCCGCCCAACCTGCACGACTACCAGACCAAGTTGCAGCGGTTGCACGCCGAGCGCTTCTCGCGCATGTCGTTCGACCACTACAAGTCCCGCGTCCGGATCGTCCGCGACGAGGCCGTGGTCAAGCAGTGGGTCGAGGAGCAGAGCTTCAAGTTCGAGTTCACCGCCCTCAACCTGCCCGAACCGGTCAAGCTCCCCACCCGGGAAGCCGTCGAACAACATTTCCGGCAGACCCACCTGCCCAACATCGTCCAGGGCCACGCCAATCATTCCGTCCGCTCCGCGGCCGGTCGTGAGGCGCTCCCGCCCCCGCTGCGCCGTCTGTCGCGCCGCGAGTTCGATCTCCAGCAGCGGTTCCCGCTCAAGATCGTCACCCGCCTGAGCGACGACTTCGCCCACCGCGGTCTGCACTTCTTCAAGGTCAACAAGACCGTGCTGCACGTCGCGGTCGCCCGCCCGCGCTATCTCGACATCGAGACCAGCCCGATCGGCGATGGCATCAAGCGCATCGTTCAGACCATCCAGGCCACGACCAACTGCACCCGGCGCAAGCTGCTCGAGACGCTCGGCATCTCGCTCGCCGCTCCGGCCTCCGCGCCCGCCCCGATCCCGGCAGCCCCCACGATTCCCACGGAATCCGCGGCGGCTCCGGCGGCCGAAGGCGCTCCTGTCGCCGAAGGAGAAGCTGCTGCACCGGCCGCCGCCGCTCCGGCTCCCACGCCGACTCCCGCCCCCGTCCAGGAGGCTCCGCCGTCCCCCGAACTCCAGGCGATCGTCACCGACCTGCACTGGCTGATTCACGAAGGGCACGTCATCGAGTTCGCCAACGGTCACCTCGAAGTGGCCAAGAAACCGGCCCCGAAGCCGGTTCCCGCGCCCCGTCCGCCCAAGGCCAGGGAAGTGAAGGAAGCCGCCCCTGCCGCTCCCGTCGCTCCCGCCGAAGGCACCGCGGCTGCTCCGACGGAAGCCGCCGCCCCGGCCGCTCCCGCTCCCGCTGCGGAAGCTCAGGCTGAGGCTCCGGCTCCGGTGGCCGCTGAAGCCGCTGCGCCTGCCGCTCCCGAAGCCGCTGCGGCTGAGGTGACGCCGGCTCCGACCCCGGCCCCCGCCGCCGAGGACGAAACCAAGATCAACCCGTCCTGACCGGACGGTCTGACGCTTCACGCCACGTCGGGAAGAGCCTGCCAGGGTTCTTCCCGACGTTTGCTTTTCAGGCCCTCCGATTCTGCCGCGAGCGATTCTGCCTGGGTTCGGCTCAGGGCGCCGTCGCGGGATTCCACGCATCGATGGCTCGCGCCGGTTCGAAGGTCTCCTCCAGCCGATGCGCGCGGGCGTGGCCCTCCACGAACGCATAGTTCGAGTGGCGTCCATGGCGGTGATTCGGCACATCCGCCGCGTCGGCCGGGGACGTCCAGAAGTGGGCCATGAGATGATCGGCGGACGTGTTGTTCTCCGAGAACATCACGGTGGTGGCCGGATGCGGAACCTGGGAAACCCGCCGCCACGTGTCGGGTTTGCCGGCGTAATCATCGTCCGGGCCCAGCTCGAAATAGACGTTCAACCCGTAGCTCCACGGGGCCGGACGTCGGTCCGCGGGGCATCGGTAGACGTCCTTCAGCAGATTGGTCCAGGCCGATGGACTCGATCCCAGATGGCCCGCGATGGCGCGGCCCCAGGGCGGTTGTCCATGGGTGAACGCCGAGTGCTGGCTTCGCGGGAATTCCTCGTTGTGGTCATCCGCATACATCCCCATCGCCAGGCCGATCTGGCGAAGCTGCCCGAGACATTGAATCGACCGTGCCCCCGCTTTCGCCCGCCCCAATGCCGGAAGGAGCAGGCTGGCCAGCACCGCGATGAGGGCGATGACCACCAGCAGCTCGATCAGCGTGAAACCGCATTCCGATGCCGGCGCAGACGCGGCCGCAGCCGCCCCGCGCCGGCGAACAACCGGGCTGGCAACGGCCACGGGGCGGGAAGGGGAGTCAGCCTTCCCAGTGGCGGGCGGGCGGTGATCAAACCCTCGGCTCATGGCTGTTTCCGAAGCCGGTAGACCTTCGCCGAGGCCGCGGCTTCCACCATCACCACGGTTTGCCCATCGAGGGCCATCGGCGTCGTTGGCACCACGGCCCAGGAGCCGCCCGCCGGGTTGTCCGTGGATTCAAGCACCCAGTTTCCGGACGTCACCGGCCAGCCGATCACCACCCGGGTTCCGATCCATAGAGCGGGTCGGCCGTCGGGGACGGTCGTCCAAGTGAGGGTGAACGGCCCTGTCGAGGTGTTCGGAATCTCGGCCCCGGTCCCGGTCTCGGCGAGATAGGCATCGAACGTGGCGCTGTATTGGTTGGTTCCGGCGGGGGCTGTGAAGGTGGGATGGAACATCATGCCGTTCCAGGCGAACGACACCGGGGACCCCGCGGTGCCGAAGATGGGCTCAAACGCCTTCGGTGCGGTGTTGGCATAGCGATAGGCCCCGAGGTCCGCATCGCCCGCGAGCTTGCGCAAGCGGATGCCGGTTCCGGCAGGGAGGGGATCCGTCATCGTATCCATCACGAACCCGTAGCGACGGCTGAACGCCAGCCCCTGTCGGGCCGGATCCAGGGCCGTGTACCAGGGGTCCTCGGGGGAAAAGCCATCCGCGGGATGACTCACCATCAGCGGAGTAAGTTGGGGCACGGTCGGATCGAGCATCACCCCCAACCGGGCTTCCGCGGATCGGTACGCGATCATCGGCATGACCATGCCGCCCTGCATTGGGACCTGGGTGAGCGTCGCGGCGGGCGTGGATGGGGAGTGCAAGCCCAGCAGGCCCAGCAGGCCGGCCAGGCGCAGGGTACGGTTCAGGTTCGGGAAGGAAGTCTTCAGAGCGGAGGAAATGTTCATCAGGTCAAAGGGGTTTCTGGTTCACCGACGATTCAGGCGCGCCAGGCCCTCGCGGCGTGGCACCCATTCCCAGGGTGCACGAAGGAGGATGAATTCCTGTCCGAACCGGCGCGTGTTCGGAAAGGGGGCGGAGTGACACCCAGATCCCCGGTGGACGGGGCGGAATCGGGTCGAAGCAGAGTGTGAACTCAAGGACCCATGAGCCCGGGAAAAGCCCGGCGCTGCGAAGCGTTCCGGGAAGGGAAGGGGATCAGGCTGCGAAGTGTTCCCGGGGCCGGGGTTTCGGAGGACTATGGGCCCGCGTCGGTCCTTGCACGGGGCCGGAACTCGAAGGCCCCGGAGAGCCTGCCAACCGCACCAGGACCAGCCCTTCGTCGGGAAGGACGCATTCCAGCCGTGGATAGGCCTTCGCGGGGGTGGGGGTGTCGTTCGATTCCGCCTGACATCCTTCGCGGACTGCCAGGCAGAGCCGGCAGGGATGTTGACCGTCGAAGGTCATCCGGATCGCTTCGCCCATCGACGCAGTGCGGGAATACACGAGCACCATGCGCGACCAGGCGATCGTCTGCAGGGCGGTCCAGTGCAGTCCCAGAATCAGGACCAGCACGGCCACCGCGGTGAACATCCGAATCACCCGCATGGTTCGCACGCTAGAAACACCCGGGATCGCGTCAACGATCCTGACGCAGGAAATCGGGTGCGTCCCGGATGGGTGGGTAGGGCGCGATCTCCGAGCGCGCCGGCCTTGCCAACTCCATCGCCAGGCCATGCACTCTCTCCCGTTTTAAAGGGCCAGCCTCGGAAGGGTCGCCTCCTTCCAATCCAAACATGGAACGGCGGTGCGCTTGCCCGCGGCCGGGGGTCGGTCGTATAGACTCGGCTGCGGCACGCATGGGGAGAGTGAAGGGTGCCTGGTGGCCCCCGCGGTCTTCAAAACCGCCGTGAGCCGGTCGACCCGGCTCAGGAGTGTTCGATTCGC
>CAYZAE010000087.1:0-25819 GCA_964476125.1 uncultured Verrucomicrobiota bacterium
CACCAGGTGAAGAATAATTGTCATTGCCCACTCCGCTCGGCTTAGAGCCCGTCTGGTCACTTGGCTTGAACGCTCTGGTCATGCATTCGGCGAGCCAGCCGGCCGTGATCCGCGAGCGGATGCGAAAGCGCCAAGGTTGACAAACTTTAGCAATTCGCGATTTTTGTAACCATGAATGGAGCGTGCGCCTCCCCCAAACAAACTTTTGGCGAACGCCTGCGCCGGGCCCGGCTCATGCGGGGGCTCGCCTTGCGGGAAGTGGCTGGGCAACTGGCCGCAGCCGGCACGCAGATCTCCCACGCCGCGCTGCAAAAGTACGAGAAGGGACGGATGGGGCCGGATTCCACGGTGCTACTGGCGCTCAGCCGGGTCTTCGGGCTCGATCCCGGTTATTTCTTCCGCCAACGGAGCGTGGAACTGGGCACCATCGAATTCCGCAAGCTCACGGATTTTCCCCAGCGGGAGGTGAGCCGGGTGCGGGAGGAGGCGGCGGATTTCTTTGAAAAGTACCTCCAGATCGAGGAAATCCTCGCCATCAAGACCCCGCCGCTGCGGCGCGTGGACCTTGGCCATCTCCAACTAGACCAGGAAGCGGAACTGGGGGAGGAAGCGGAGAAAGCCGCAGCCCTCATCCGCGAGGAATGGAAGCTGGGCCAGGCGGCGCTCAGCAATGTCCACGAGCTGCTGGAGGAGCATGGAGTGAAAGTGAAGGAGGTTGAAGCGGACGAGAGTTTCAAGGGCTTCTCCGGGTGGGCCGATGATCGCACGCCGGTGATTGTGCTCGCAGGTTGGCAGAATCAGGACCAGCCGCTGAAACGGCTAACGGCGCTGCATGAGTTGGGGCACTTGGTGATAAAGCTGCCGGAGGGCACGGGGAAAAAACTGAAAGAATCGCTCTGCTACCGATTTGCCGGCGCAATCTTGATCCCGGCCCCGGCGCTTCGCGCTCGCCTAGGGACGAAGCGTCCGGATGGGATCAGCCTTCCGGAACGGATCGGAATCAAGGAAGACTGGGGAATCTCGATTGCCGCACTGATGCGGCGGGCGGCGGATTTGGGGATTATCACGCTGGGCCAATTGAAATCGTTCCATTTCCAGAACCGAAACCACCGGAAAAAGGAGACCGGGCGCTGGGAAGGCACGGAGAAGGCAGATCGCTTCGAGCAACTGGTCTATCGGGCGGCATCACAGGAAATCATCACCCGCGCCAAGGCTGCGGAACTGCTGGATGTGAGCCTGCGGGAGTTTGACCAACGCTTTGCCGAAGCGGCTGCATGAGCCGTCCTTCGCTCAAGATCGCGGTGCAGGATGCGAACGTCCTGATTGACCTGGAACTGTCGGGGCTTTTTGACCTTTGGTTTCAGGCAGGGATTGAGACGCACACGACCGATCTCATCCGGGCAGAGCTGGAACGAGGCACGCATGAACAAGCTCTTGCCTACTTCAAGAGCGGCCGAACTTACAACTAGGTCGATGAAGCAGAGGCCTGGAGGCAAAAGGCCAGAGGCTTCGTCACATGCGTCCCCGCGCCGTACCTGGCTCCGCACAATCTCTCCCCCCGATCCGTTTCCCGGAGCTGCGCCGAGGATGGACAAACCAACGCGGTGCCATGACCATGCCCTAACGTCCACTGCCCCCTGCTCCGCCGGAGGAGCCGGGGGCGGTCCGGTCAGTCCGGTCACGGGCATGAACGTGAACTCGCAACAGGCAGACCAACGCTCAGCCGGTCCACCGCTTTCCCAGCGCGGGACCGGTGCTCCTCCCCCTTTGCACCGAAACATGCCTTCCTGTTGTCGCTTTGGCTTTTCCTTCGCCGCCACGTTTCTCCTCGCCGCCAGCCTGGGTTGGGCGGCTGCCGTTCGTGCCGCGGACCCGTTGGAAGCCTTCCTGGAGAACCATTGTCTTCGTTGCCATGGCCCGGAGAAGGAGAAGGGTGACCTGAGGATCGACCGGCTCTCGCGCGATTTCAAAGTGGGCGCGGACACGCACCACTGGGCCGAGATGATGGAGCAGGTCAATTCGGGCGAGATGCCGCCCAAGAAGGAGAAAAGACCGACGCAGGAGGAGATCGCGGCGTTTGTGACGAGTCTTGATTCGAGGATCCGGGAGGGCCGTGCGGCCCGGATGGCGGCGCGGCCCCCGGTGACGCATTACCGGCTGAGCCGGAAGGAGTACCAAAACACGGTCTATGATCTGCTCGGCGTGCGTTACGATCCGTCGAAGCCGGGCGAACTGAACGAAGACACGCTGTGGCATGGGTTTGAACGCATCGGTTCGGAGCTCTCGCTGTCGCCGTCGCACGTCGACCGCTATTACCGCGCCGCGGAACTTGTCCTCGACCGCGCCTTCCCCACGGCGTCCGTCGAGGCCCGGAAAACTCGAAAGAACGCCGAGGAACTGCGTTACGGGGGCGGGAAGGAACAGAGGGCGGTGTTGGAGCGCTTCGGCATCAAGCGGCCCCTGCGTTACCTCCTGTTTCCGGGCCAGGTGCAGACGGCGCTCTCGCCGCACTGGTTCGGCAGGATTGGCCCGGAGCACAGTGGTCTCTACAAGGTCCGCATCCAGGCCAGTGGCATCCGCCCGCCCGGAGGGCAACCGGCCCACCTGAGCATCGGCAAACGGACCGGCGAGGAGACGGTGGCCGGCCTTCTCGAGTTCGACCTGACGGCTCCGGAGGACAGTCCGCAGGTTTACGAGTTCGAGTTGTTTCTGGAGATGCCTGCGTCGCTGGATTTCTGCGTGGTGGCGACGGATGGGGTGGACCGGAGACAAGGCGCGGCCTTTCGCAATGCGCTGACCAGCCCGGGCTACATGTTCACGCACAGCAGCGAGACCCTGCTCCTGAACGCCACTGCCCCGCAGATGTTCGACGACAAGGGCAACGGTCTCTTTTCCACGGTGCTGCTCGATTGGATCGAATGGGAGGGGCCGCTGGTGTCCGAGGAGGAAAAGTCGCGGCGCATGGGCCTGGTGCCGCCGAATGACGCGACACCCGAGGTGGTCGCGGGGCATTTGCAACGCTTCGCCGAACGCGCCTGGCGCCGGCCGGTGAAGCCGGAGGAGTTGGTGGAGTACCTGAAGTCCTACCGCGCCGAGCGCGAGGCGGGTGAAAAGACCGTCGACGCCTATCGTGTCGCCCTGCAGGGCGTGCTGACTTCCAGGCATTTCATCTACCTCGTCGAAGGCGAACCGGAGGCGCGTGAACGTGTCACCGACTGGGAACTCGCCTCCCGGCTCTCCTATTTCCTCTGGAGTTCGATGCCCGACGCCGGGCTCTTCGCCACCGCCCAGGGCGGCAAGCTCAAGGACGAAGGGCTGAGGAATGAAGTGGACCGGATGCTGGCGGACCGCAAAGCCGGCAGCTTCATCGACGATTTTGCCCGTCAATGGCTGCAACTGCACCGCCTCGGCATGTTCCCGCCGGACAAGAAGCTCTACCCCAACTACGACGCGTGGCTTGAGACGAGCCTGCGTGCCGAGCCCATCGAGTATTTCCGGGAGATGTTCGAAAAGAACCTGACCCTCGACCGCTTCATCGATTCCGACTGGACCCTGGCCAATGCCCGGCTCGCTGATTTCTATGGATTTCCGGAGCTGAAGACGGGCGGCTTCCAACGCGTTTCGCTCAAGCCCGAGGATCATCGTGGCGGTCTGCTGACGATGGGCGCCGTGCTCGGGCTGACCTCGGACGGCACCCGGCACCGCCCGGTTCATCGGGGCGTCTGGCTGAGCCAGGTGCTCCTCGGCAGGACACCGCCTCCGCCGCCGGCGAATGTGCCCGCCATCGAACCCAATCCGCCGAAAAGCCCCAAGGCCACGCTTCGTGACAAGTTGGAGGCCCACCGCGCCGACGCGAACTGCGCCGCCTGCCACGCCAAAATCGACCCGTTGGGACTCGCCTGGGACAACTACGATGCCATCGGCCAATGGCGAACGCGGGAGAAGGTTGCCGCGGGAGTCGGCGAGGATCCGTTGATCAACCCCTCCGGCGTGATGCCCGATGGGCGTTCCTTCAAGGATGCCAGCGAGTTCAAACGCCTGCTGCTGGAAGACCGCGACAAGGTTGCGCGCGCCTTCATCGAGCATCTCTGCACCTACGGCCTGCGTCGCCCGCTGGCCTTTGACGACCAGGCCGACCTCACGGCCATCCAGGTCGAAGCGAAGAAAAGCCAATACCGCCTCAGGGACATCGTCCGCGCCGTGGCAATGTCCGACCTGATGCGCAAACGATGATCCCTCCGCGAAAGAGAATCTCCGTGAGCAACTACCTCTCCCAATCCTGGTTGATCAACCGCCGCCATGCCCTCCGCGCGCTGGGCAGTTTCATCTCCCTGCCGTTGCTGGATTGCATGGTCCCGCTGGCTGCGGCGCAGAGTGCCACCCCCACGCCGCGGCGCAGCGCCTTCATCTACCTCGCCAACGGGGTCCACTCGCTCAACTACCAGATCCTCAACTCCGGCAAGGACTACGCGTTCTCCCGGTCACTGAAGCCGCTGGAGAAACACCGCGACGTCATCACGCCCATCAGCGGACTGCACCACCCGGGAGCCCTCAGCCACCACCACAACTGCATCAATGTCTGGCTGACCGGCGGAAAGCTCGGTCCGTCCGACCGCAACACCATCTCCCTGGACCAGAAGATGGCCGAGGTGACCGCGCAACACACGCGGGTCGCATCGATGGAGGTGGCGCTCACCGGGGAATCCCTCGCCTGCACCGCGGATGGTGTTCGCCTGCCCGCGATGCGCCGTTGCAGCGAGATTTTCGCCTCCCTGTTCGAGGAACCGAAGGGCGGCAAAACGGCCCAGCGGAGGTCCTTGCGCCGCAAAGGCAGCGTGCTCGACGCCAACCTCGCCGAGGTGCGGCAGCTCGAGAAGAAGATGGGTGCTTCAGACAAGGGACGCCTGGAGCAATACCTCACCTCCGTCCGGGAGGCGGAGATCCGCACGCGTCGGGCTGATGCCTGGATCGATACGCCGCTGCCGGCCATCTCCGACGCCGACCGCAAACGCACCCACCGCGACATCGCCGCCACCCAGGCGGGGGACTATTTCCGCACCGTCTACGATCTCCTGGTGCTCGCCTTCCAGACCGATGTGACGCGCGTGGCCACCTTCAGCCTGGGGGGAGAGGGGGATGCCTTCGCCATTCCCGAGATCGGAATCACCGAATCGCGCCATCAACTCAGTCACCATGGCGGCGATGCCGGCTACATGGAGAAGCTCACCAAGTACGACACCTTCGCCATCGAGCAATTCAGCTACTTCCTCACCCGGCTCGCGGAGACCAAGGACCTGGGCGGCAGGCCGCTCCTCGGCTCCACCATGGCTCTGTTCGGCAGCGGCATGTGTTACGGCCACAGCCATGGCAACGCGAACCTTCCGCTGGTGCTCGCCGGCGGTTCCGACCTTCGCCTGAAGCACGGCAGCCATGTCGACTTCAACAAAGAGGCCCGGGGCTTCCAGGGCTACGCCGTCGGCGCCGACGGAGCGCTCTCCACCGCGCATTATCAGTTGTGCAGCCGCCCGGCGAATTCGGAGGCCCACATGAGCAATCTCCTGCTCCTCATGGCCCAGCGCATGGGGGTGGAGACCGACCAGTTCGGTGACAGCAACAAGGTGATGGCGCTATGAGCCGGTTCCGGGTCTTTCATTCCGGGTCCGTAATTCCACGTCCGCGTCCTTGGCTGTGGTCGTGGTTGGGGTTGTGTGCGTATTCCCTGATTCAAGCCACCGCCTTCAGCGAAGCCCCAAAACCAGGGAACCCGGAACAAAAGTCCGAGGTCTTCCGACCCGAGGCGGGCAAATTTCCCCCGTTGGAAAAAGCCCACGCCTATCGGGGTGAACTCGTCTTTGTGGACCATGCGAACCGCCGCGGCAGCCTGCGGGTGCAGGGATCAGGCATGTTTTTCCGCAACGACCCGCACCCCTTCGCCCTGCTGCCGTACGCCATCGTGCGCTATCACGGCGCACCGGCGGACCTGCGGGACATCCCGCTCGGCACCGTGCTGCATGTTCGGGCCTTCCTCCCGCCCGACCCGAAAATTTCGGCCGTGCCGGTTCTGCCCATCGACAACAGGAAGTTGGACGCCAACCACAATCGTGGCGCCGGCATCCTTCCGGCGGAAAACCACGTTCTCCTGCTTGAGGATGAACCCAGCCACTGCCAGCGCGAGGGGTTGGTCTGGAAGCTCAAGGAGGTGGACCTCAAGAACAACGCAGGGATGATCGTCGCCACGCTCGAAGCGAAACAGGGAGCAGGCGACCAGTCCGCCGAGGAAAAGATGACCTTCGATGCCGCCACCCGCGTCTGGCGCGGCCGCGAATGTCTCACGATCAAGGAACTCATTGCCGAGGGAGCCTGGCCCGCCGAGGGCAGGAAATCCCTCGCTGGCCAGGAGGTCCTGCTCGGCATCACCTGGAAACCCACTCCGGATGGCGTGTTCACGCGCTTTCACATTTCGGATCTCTGGCTGGACGACGCGTCGATGCAACGAGCCGCCCTGAACCAGACGGAAACCCACAAGGCCTTCATCCGCAGCCGCTGGATGCCCGCGTGGGTCGATGCCGTCGAGTATGGCAGGTTTGGCCGAGCCACCGTGACCGCGACCCTGTTCGGCGGCATGGACGATTCGCTTTACGCCGATTTCAAAGTGGGCGGCTCCGCCATGATGAATGCGGTCGAGAACACCCTGAAGCACACCCACGGCGCCTACGGCCCCTTGCACATGGCCTCACGCGGATCGCTTCTGGAGGTCACGAAATCGCCCGACCCGGCGCCTCTGGGCAGCAGCGGCATCCGGATCCGATTCGAGACCGACCTCATCATCGAGGGCATCCGCCCCGGCAGGACGGTGCGGGTTCACCCCGGGAAATGGCCCCAGGTCCAGGTGCCCCGGGAGGAATACCTCAACGATGGCTCCGCCAGCATGGACGAGCGCTTCCCGAGCCCGGCCATCTTCCCCAAATACTGACGCTGGAGTTCCGCCCCTGCCCCTCCCCTTCCCTTCCAATCCCTGCCAGGTCATGAAAGCCCTCGGTTCAGCCCTGCTCCTTGGCTTGTCCGCCTTTGTCAGTCAGGCCGCTGAACTGCCAGCGCGAGCGTTCCTTGAGCAGCACTGCGTCGAATGCCACGACGCCGCGACGAGGAAGGGCGGCCTCGATCTGACTTCGCTCCAGCCGGACTTCGCCGACACGGAATCCTTCGCGCGCTGGGTGAAGATTCACGACCGGGTCGAGTCCGGCGAGATGCCGCCGAAAACGAAGCCACGTCCGGCCGCCAAGGAAACCACGGCAGCGACCGAGTGGCTGCGCACCTCCTTGGTCGCCGCAGAACAGATCAAATTCGCCGGCGAAGGGCGCACCGGCCTACGTCGGCTGACACGCGCGGAGTACGAGAACACGATGCGCGATCTGTTCGGCATGCCTGGCCTCGCGCTCGCGGGCGACCTTCCGCCCGACGGATCCGCCCACGGTTTCGACAACAACTCCGACGCGCTCGACATCTCGCATGTGAACCTCGCCAAGTACGTCGAGGCCGCAGACAAGACGCTCAACCTGGCCATCGCCACGCAACCGCAGGCGCCAACCCTCCGCAAGGCACGCCTGTCGCTGGTGCAGCCGGGTGGCTTCGTGGCGCACGTTGTCATGAATGGCGACGGTGTGCTGCTCCGCGACAAGAAGCCCGACCCGGAATTCCCGCCCGCCGGCGATGCGGGCAGCCACCTGGATGAAGGCGCGCATGAACGGATGGGATCGTTCGCGCGCGGCAGCACCGTCGGGCTTTTCCGGCACGAGGACGAATCGTTGAGCCCGTACTTTGCCGCCCACGTCACGATTTATCCCGGCATGTATCGGGTCCGCACCTCGCTCTGGAGTTTTCAGTGGGACAAGGGCGCGGTACTGCCGGCGCGCGGCACGGAGGCAGCCCGGTTGTCCGTGGTTCAACTCACCGGCGATGGCCGCGGCGGGCAGCATCCCAGCTACGTGCTCGGCTACTACGACGCGCCGTCCCTGGAAGCGCAGGAGCACGAGGTGCTGACGTGGCTGAACCACAACGAAATCATCGGCTTCAACGTCGCCTCGCTCGCGCCCGTCGCGAACTACAACCGCAAGGGCCGCGCCATGGCGTTCACCGGTCCGGGCATTGCCTGCGACTGGCTCGACATCGAAGGCCCGATTCATGACCTGTGGCCGCCCCGGGCGCACCGCACCCTCTTCGGCGACCTCCCGCTCGCGCCGTGGAAGGCCGGAACCAACACCGGTCCACGCGCCCCGGCGCGGATCAAAGTGCGGCAGATCGGGGCTGGAAGGAACCGGCCCGATCCGGACCCAGGCCTGTGGACGGTGCACAGCGAGCGACCGCTCGCCGACGCCGACCGCCTGTTGGCCGCGTTCCTGCCGAAGGCCTTCCGACGTCCGGTGCCTGACGAGGTCCGTCGCGGGTACGTTGCGAAGGTCGAGGAGCGGCTGCAGGCAGGTGATTGCTTTGAGACAGCGATGCGCTGGGCGTATCGCGCCGCACTCTGCTCGCCGGACTTTCTTTATCACGTCGAACCTCCGGGCGCGTTGGACGACGACGCCCTCGCCTCGCGACTCTCGTATTTCCTCTGGAACTCGATGCCGGACGCGCCGCTCCGGCAGGCCGCCGCTGCCGGACAGTTGCGTGAACCTGGGAGACTGCACGGTGAAGTGGAACGGATGTTGCAGGACGCCCGGTCCAGGCGCTTCGTCGAAAATTTCCTGGGCCAGTGGCTCAAGCTTCGGGCCATCGCCGCGAATGACCCGGACAAAAAACTGTATCCGGAATTCAGCCCCTACCTGCAGGACTCCATGGTTGCCGAGACGCATGCCTACTTCCGCGAGATGCTGGAGAAGAACCTGGATGCGCGGCATCTCGTGCGCTCGGACTTCGCGATGCTGAACGGGAAGCTGGCGCAGCATTACGGCATCCCCGGCGTCACCGGCTCGCAGATTCGCCGGGTGGCGTTGCCTCCGGACTGCCCGCGGGGCGGTTTCATCACCCAGGGCGCGATCCTCAAGGTCACCGCCAATGGCACCACCACCTCGCCCGTACCCCGCGGGGCCTTTGTGCTGGACCGCATTTTCGGCCAGCCGCCCGAGCCGCCACCCCCGAACATCACCGCCATCGAACCGGACGTCCGCGGCGCGACGACCATCCGCGAGCTGCTCGACAAACATCGCAACCACGCGACCTGTGCCAGCTGCCACGCGAGCATGGACCCCCCAGGCTTCGCGCTGGAGAGCTTTGATGTCATCGGTGGCTTTCGCACCCGTTACCGCTCCATCGGCGAAGGGGACCCGGCGCCGCGCGGTTCGATCGACCCGTTCATCGGCATCAGCTTCAAGCTCGGCCCGCCGGTGGACCCCAGCGGCGCCCTGCCCGACGAGCGGAAGTTTGGTGACATCCGCGAGTTTCAGAAGCTCGCCGCCGCCAACCCGACGCTCCTGCTGAGGAGCCTCGCGCGACAACTCACCGTCTATGCGACCGGACGCAACCTCGCCTTCAGCGACCGCGGGGAGATTGCATCCATGATCGCCCGCACCGAAAAGCAGGGCGGCGGCGTCCGCACGCTCATTCACGAACTCACCCAAAGCCGACTTTTCCAGACGCGATGAAGACACGGCATCGAATCAAGGCGGCGCTCGTGTGCTTGTTACTGGCCACAACGGCCCCCGCGGCGGAGGAGAGGCCCGCGCCACCTCAGGAGTTCAAACACCGTGTCACCGGGCTCTTCCAGCCGGACCGGGTCGAGGATCTGCGCGCGATCGTCGCACAACTGCCGGGGGTGAAGCTGGTGAGCGTGGATTTCAAATCCGCTGAGGCCATCTTCAGCTACGACGCCGCCACGCTTGGCGAAGGCAAACCCGAGAAGGCCTTGGAACAACTCGCCAACCGGGTGGGCAACGCGTCGCGCTCCACCTTCGGCATCAAGCCGCTCTCCGCCACGCCCCGGGACAAGCTCACACCCGTCGAAATCCGGGTATTCGGCCTCGACTGCAAAGCCTGTGCGCTGGTGGCCTACGAGGCCGTGGCGAAGCTCGACGGCGTCGAGCAGGCCACGGTCAGCTTCAAGGAAGGCCGTGTCACCGCCTGGATTGACGGCACAAAGACCAATCGCGAATCGCTCGTCGAGGCGCTCACCAAAGCACGCGTTGAAGTGCCTGCGAAACCCTAAGGACCGACTGCGATCCTGGACCGTGAAAAGCCAAACGCCATGAACGCTCCCTACGTGACGACACGACAACCGCTGTCCCGCCGGGCCTTCCTGCGCGGCACCGGCATTGCCCTCACGCTCCCGTTCCTCGAGGCCATGCTCCCCGCGTACGGGGGTGCTGAAACTGCCAGCGCCAAGCCGCGCCGCATGGTCTGCATCGAGACCAACATGGGCATTCTGCCGCAGTTCTTTTTTCCGGAGGAGCCGGGCCACGACTACGCGCCCACTCCCTACCTGACCCGCCTGGCTGCGCACCGCCGGCAGATGACCGTGCTCTCCGGCGTGAGCCATCCCGGAGTCACCGGCGCGCACGCGGCAGAGAAGTGCTTCCTCACCGGCACCCCGCACCCGGAGCGCGGTGGGTTTCGCAATTGGGTTTCCCTCGACCAGTTCGCCGCCGAGAGGATTGGGAACCGAACACGCCATCCCTCGCTCGTGCTCGCAATGAGCAACGAGGGCGCGACGCTCAGCTACACCCGGAGCGGCGCGCCCATCCCGGCGGAGAAAAGTCCGAGGAAGCTGTTCCAAAAGCTGTTCGTCCAGGGCAACCCCCAGGAAGTCGCGGCCAACGTGGAGGCCTTGCGGCAGGGCCGCAGCCTGCTCGATTTCGTCGGCGACCAGTCCAAGCGCCTGAACCGCTCCCTTTCCAAGACCGATCAGACACGCCTGGACCAGTATTACACGTCCGTCCGCGACCTCGAACAACGGCTGCACAGCGCCGAGGAATGGGAGTACAAGCCCAAACCCGTCGTCACCACCAAGGCGCCCGAGGACATCGACGACGCCAAGGCATTCGTGGCCCGAACGCGGCTGATGTTCGAGGTGATGAAGCTCGCTCTGGAGACCGATTCCACGCGGCTCATCTCGCTGTTCATCGACACGACCGTCATCCACAACATCACCCATCATGGAAACCGCCCGGAGGTGCTCAACGAGCTGCGCGGCCACGAGGAGAAGCAGTTCGACGCCTTGAATGGTTTCCTCAACGCGCTCGCCGGGACGAACGAGCAAGGCGAAACCCTCCTCGATCGCACCATGGTTCTCTACGGCACGCCGATGGGCAGCGCGAACTCCCACTCGAACGTGAACCTGCCGGTGCTGCTGGCCGGCGGCGGTTTCAAGCACGGCCAGCATCTCGCCTTCAACAAGGAGAACAACTACCCGCTGGCGAACCTCTACGTCTCCATGCTCCAGCGCCTCGGCCTTGAGACCGACCAGTTCAGCACCGGCAAAGGCACCCTGCGCGGACTGGAATTGGCGTAGCCGGATCGATCCCAGCGCGGCTACGCCAAGACCGCGACACGGAACATGGCGCCGTCAACCTGTCCGGGACCGGTCAACCCATGGACAAACTCAGGGTTCCCGGACGGCTTCGGGTCGTGCCCACGTCATTCGAAACCACGCAGCGATACTCACTCCCCGTGTCCCAGAGCGTCGTCGCCGGAGTGGTGTAGCTCGAATGGATCGCCCCGGGAATGTCAGTCCGGTTCTTCTGCCACTGGTACCGCAGATTTTCGCCGGTGGCCGACACCGTGAAGGTGGCCGCGCCGGTCAGCTTCACGGTCGCATCGGCGGGCGAAACCGCGATGACCGGCGCACCCGGGGGAACGGGGGCGCATTCGGCGCGCGCGATCTCGTAGGTGAACCCGGCCGTCGTGCCGAATGCGAATTCGTCCTCGTCCTGGGTGACCGGAACCGGTTGACGCGTGTTGGCGCAGAACATGACGTCGTGCACGGCGTCCGGCCGGAACGTGACCTTGTCGCCCCAGGCCTGGAGCGGGTACTCGCTCATGGGGTCCAGGATGTCCTGCCAATGGGCCCGGCGGTCCGCGTCGCGCCCGATCTGGAGGCTGGCCGCGAGAATCTCCCGATAGAGGAACCGGATGGCTCCCAGGCTGAACATGTCGTTCTTGGTGAACCAGTCCGCCCCCTCGTGGACCGACCCATACACCTCATAACGCCCGTTCACCGGCTGACCGATGTAGTCGTCGAAAAAATCCGCGACAGTCCGCATCAGGGGATAGGCGGTCTCCGCGAGGAACGCGACGTCCCGTGTGTACTTCCACTTCCAGACGATCGGCAGGATGGCGAAGACCGCGTTGGTGGCCATGCAGCAATCCTCGGCGCCCTGCCTTCCCCCGTCGGTGGACGGCGTCCCGTGGGAGGTGAAGGACCCCTCGAATTCGACCCCCCGGCAGTTGGCGGGCATGCGGGCGGCGATTTCCGGGGAGACCCAGCGGTTCACGACCCGCTGCCGGCTCACCAGCCCATTGCGGGTCGGGGACAGGTAGGCCCGGGTCCGAAACGGAACATCCTCCAGAAAACACTCGGTCTGGACCTCCGCATTCTTGAGGTGCTGGGTCACGCGGTAGGTCTCGCCGGGTCCGGTCTGGGATCCCGACCCAAGGTGCGGCAGGTGACATCGTCCCAGGGCTCGGTGTAGGTCGGCGACGCGTCTTCGAGTTGTGCGGAAACCGTCGCCCAATCCGAGGCGTCGGGTGCAGGGAACCCTGGCTTGGTCGGGCGTTGGAAACGCGGGTTTGGGTCGACGACGACCGCGCCCAATTCCTTCGGCGCGAGACAAGCCCCGGCGCACACCTGCCCGAGCACTCCTAAATTCACAGTCCCCTTGGAATGGGAAAACCCGGTGGACGAGGCACGGGGCACTTTTCCGCCAGATTTCTTCTCAAGCTCGGAGCGCACTCTGCCGAAGCGTTAGTGCGGCATCACCGTTCAGACTCAACTGCCACCATGATTCGCTTTCCCGCGGTGCTTCCCTGGCTGGTTATGTCCGTCAGCCTCGCCCCGGGTGCGGTGCAGGCGGCCGCGCCGACCGTGACGGTGAGCAGCGCCTCCAACATCGGCTCCTACTCGGCAATCCTCGGCGGTACCGTCAATGCGAACGGCCTGGAAACGGTCAACGCCATCGAGTACGGCACCGACACCAGCTATGGGCGAACCCTGACGACGTTTCAGTCGCCGTTGTCGACCTCCACCGCCAGCACAGTCCGAATCTTGCTACCGGTTTGACACCAGGGACCACGTACCACTTTCGGGTGGTGGCCACCAATGCCGATGGCACGAGCACCAGCACAGACCAGACGTTTACGACAGACGGAAGCTCCGGCGTCAAGACGTGGACCAGCGCCACCACTTCCACCTGGACCACCGCCGGCCGCTGGAGCCCGTCAGCCGTACCGGTGAGCACGAACGACACCCTCTTTTCCGCCTCGGGCAGCTATACCGTCACCCTCTCTTCGGCTTCTCCGTCCCCGACCGGAAGGTCCCTGCGGGTGACCAATGGGTCGCCGACCTTCACTTGGAACACTTCGTTAAACCCGTTCTTTTCCGCTCCGAGCTCCGTGGAGAACGCCTCCGTGACGATTGGCGGATCTAGCACCGTGGGCTTTCGGGGAATCTCCATCCTGAATGGCAGCCTGACCTACAATAACTCAAGCAGCGGCAACGGCCTCAATGGGGTGCATATCGGTACCAACGGCACCTTTACCGTCAGTTCCAGCCGGAGCTTTTCAGCGTCGAACAACGGAGGCGGAACGCTGGTGGACAACGGAGGCAAACTGGTCGTTCGCGGCACCCTTTCCTCGTCCTCCTCGCCCCACCACATTCTTTACGGAGGACTGCTTCGGGGCGATGGCGAAGTGAATGGCCGGGGAGTGATCAATGAAGGCATCATCAGCCCCGACTCGGCATCCGGCGAAGTCGCCATCCTGAAGATCGGGGTCGCCAATAATGCGTCACTGACCCAGCTGCCTGCTGGCGAACTTCAATTCGATATCGGGGGAACAACCCAAGGCACCGAATACGACGCCATCAGGAACGGGGGGACCGCGTTGACCCTGGCCGGAAAGCTCACCCTGCGGTTCACCAATAATTTTGCGCCTGCCGCGTCGGATGAGTTCGTGATTCTGGACAATTTCAGTTCGGTCACCGGCACGTTTGCCTCCGTGACCGGTCTGCCGGACGGCTTTGGGGTGGTCTACAATGAGAACAATGCCTCCGGCAGCCCGAGCGTGAAGATCAAGGCCGTCGCGGGTCCGGAAATCGCCGTGGAACAACCCGCCGGAACCAACCTGGTTTCCAATTCCGCCAGCCTCACCTTCGGAACTGTCATCACCGGCCGTTCAGGGGTGACCAACACCTTCACGATCCGGAATTCCGGCAGCGCTGATCTGACGTTGGGCACGTTGACGGTGGATGGCACGAATTCCGGCGACTTCACCGTCCATACCAACGGCATGGCCAGCACCTTGGCCACGGGAAGCAGCACGACCTTCTCGGTCGTGTTCAATCCGGCGTCCGCGGGAGCCCGCAGTGCCACCCTCCGTCTGGCGAATAACGATCCGAACGAGAGCTCGTTCACCATCGGTCTGACGGGCACCGGGGTGCCCAATGCGGTGCCGGTGGCCAATCCGGACACGGTGTCGCGTTGGAACAGCACCACGAGGACAAAAGTGGCGCTGAGCACCCTGCTCGCGAACGACACCGACGCCGATCTGGATCCGCTCAACATCACCGGCGTGGGCGGCGCCCTGCCGACGGGGGCGTCCGTGTCCCTGATGGGCAACTTCGTCATCTATACCGCCCCGGCTGTCGATTCCGGGAACGGGAGCTTCACCTACACACTCAGCGACGGCATCACCACCGCCACGGGGACCGTGACCGTGAATGAGATTGCCATTCCCGCCCCGAACAACCCGGCGAATTCCGCCACGATCAGTGCCAGCGGAGCGGACTTCCGGATGACGTTCATTGGCGTGCCGGGCTTTGGCTATCGCGTCCAGTACACCACCCAGTTCACGCCACCCCAAACGTGGAACGAGTTCAGTCCGGCCGCGACCTACACCGCTTCTGCGAGCGGAATCTTCACCCACACCGATTTCGCCCCCGGCGGCCCGGGCCGCCTGTACCGCGCCATTCCGAACCGCTGAAATCTCAAGGATTCCTACCTTTTCCGTCATGAAGCACCTTGCGTTCTCCCTGGTCGCGGTGGCGTTGACCACGACTGCGGCCACGGCGCAAACCACCCTCACGGAATCCGCGCGCGTGTTCACCGTGGGCACGGACATTACCGACATCCAGGATCCGCCGCTGACCTTCCTGCAGACCGTGAGTGACTCGGCGATCGTCTCCTTGACCCGTGTGGAGGTGGGCCTGCACCTCGTGGGCACCACTCCGGGATCGGGTTTTGCCAGCGAGATGTATGTCTCGCTGAACAAGGACCTCGGGCAATCCAGCGTGTTGCTCAACCAGGTGGGAATCACTTTGGGGGATCCCGTCGGACAGGGATACGACGGGTGGAACATCACCCTCCGCGACGATGCGATCAACGGCGATGTGCACGCGGCCATCCTGGGCTCCGGAACGCTGACCGGGATCTGGGCTCCCGACGGCCGGACCGAAGCAACCTCCAGCTCACGCCCGGCGACTCTGAGTCTCTTCAATAACGACGCAGGCAACGGAGCCTGGCGTCTGGTGGTGGCCGATCTGGCGCCGGGTGGCACCATGCGTCTCGAAAGCTGGTCGCTGACCCTCACCGGCTACACCGCGGTTCCAGAGCCGGCCTCGGTCACCGCGCTGACGGGTCTGGGTCTGCTGGCGGTTGCCGTCATCCGCAGACGATTTTCCTGAGGTTCCGCTGCCGTCGGCCAACCGTCGGAATCGATCGCAGAGCGGTTCTGCGACGGCCGGGATTCGGAACATGGGCAGTCAACCTGTCCGGGCCGGTCAACCCATGGACAAGCTCAAGGTGCCCCCCGGCGGTTCGGTGGCATGGGGGCTGCGATTTCCGGGGAGCCCCAGCGATTCACGACCTGCTGCCTGCCCGCGCCCCTATTGGAACACTCAAGCGAGCCCAGCCAATCAAGGGGAGGCCGTGCTGAAAAAGGGGAGCAAGTTCCGACGGGTGCCTGGCTACGCTGTTTTCCGCGAGGTCCTTCGCCGAGTGGACCTCAAGGCCCTGGCCACGACGTTGACCGGATGGATGCAGTCCCACGCCGGAGAGTTGCCGCGCAACCTGGCGGTCGATGGCAAGACGATCCGCGACCGGCTGGGGCTCGTCGTCACTCTGGTCGACACCGAGACCGGGGCTCCGGTGGCCGTGAGCGCCGATGTCCGAGGCAAGGGGCATGAGCTGAAGCTGACGCAGCAGCTTCTGGCCTCTGAAGCCGTCCAGCTCCGGGGAGCAGTGGTTACGGCCGACTCGATCCACTTCCAGGACCAGACCGCGCACAGCATCACGCGGGAGAGAGGCGGCGACTACATCCGGCAGGTCCGCGAAAACCAGCCGACGTTGGAAAAGCACGCCCGGGAACAGTTGGGGGAGGCTTCTCCCCTTTTTCTTCCACGGACTGCGGGCATGGACGAGTCGACGAGCGGACGCTCAAGCGGGTCGTGACGGATGCCGAGGCGTGCGATTTTCCCGAAGCGCGCACGCTCCTTTCGGCACGGACCGTGGACCTGGCGGCATCCGAAGAGGTTCCCTCGTCCAAGGCCGACTCGGAAAGTGGGGAGGTCACCCCCCGCAAGGGTGCGAACATACTCCGCCACTTCATCAGTAGCGTGGGCCCCGATGAGAAGCCCCCTAAGAGCCCATCTGAAAATTGAATGGGGTCCTGCGGCGAGGGATTTTTGGGCGTGATCGAGGCGGCGAGGCCGGCGCATCCCCGTAGCGGGCTGTAACGGCCGAGCCAACGAAGAGCACGCCCAAAAGAACCGCCGCCCGGAGGGTTTTCGCGGAAAAGGCCGGCTGGCTTCGTCACGCCTCGCCATCCGGCCTTTTCCGCGAAAACAGGATCCCCACTGACTTTTCAGACGGGCTCTAAGGCCATGGCCGAAGCGATCCGCGCCCATTGGGGCTGCGAAACCCGGCACTGGGAACGCGACAAGGTCTGGTGCGAGGACGAGTGCCTGATGCGAAGTCCGAATGCCGCCTGCGCGATAGCTTGCCCCCTCCGCCCGGAGGCGGTCCCGCTCAGTCCCTGGCGGTCACCGCCATCGAACGCACCGCCGGCATCATCACCGCCGTTCAGGATCGCGGCCAGTACGCCGCCGCACCCACTGCCAACCTCACCAATATCACCGGCGAGTTGCTCACCCTGAACGTCAACTTCGGCGGAGGTGAAGTCATCGATGTCTCCTATCCGGGAACCGCCCCCATCCTCGGCGCACCCCAGGCCGTCGTGTTCACCGGCGGCAATCCCTCACGCCCAGCAAATATCCTGGCCTACGGTGGCTTCGATGTGAAATCGGTCGAGGCCGTCGGCCCCCTGATCCCCGGATACTCCGAGACCCGCGAAATTCACTTCTCCGCCGGCGACGCGGTTACCACCGACCTGCGCCCGCCGAAGTTGAGGTACACCATCAAACCGGACGGAACCATCGACCCCAACAGCCTCGGGATCGTCGACCCCGGCGCTGGCTGGCGGACCGATGGCAACCTCCAGACGCGTGGTCGAAGGTCGCATCGTCGCCGTCGAGGTGCTCCAACCCGGCGCCGGCTATGTCGGACCCAATGTGGTCTTCACCTCCGTCGCCGGCGGCGATCCCGCCGCCCAACCAGCCAAGGGCGACAACGCCATCATCGTCTTCGGACACAATGCCAGCGGAGGCATCGCCTCCCTCAACCTCGCCAACCCCGGCGCCAATTACCTTCCCGGCACCGAAAACGGACCGCTGCCCAACTCCCCCGCAACCGCGCTCCAGTTCGGCGTCGCCACACCCTACGCGCGCACCATCGTTCAGGCTTCCGGTTGGGCCGCCAAATTCCTCCCTCCGAACCTCTCCGTCGGCCAGGTGGTCTATGACAGCCTGATCGTGGAACATGCCGGACTGGGCAGCATCTCCGAACGGCCCTTTGGCGGGTCGTTTGGCGGCAAGAGCGGTCCGGATGGCTATGGCCTCGGAAACCAACTCTCCGCGACCGCCAAACTCGCGGGCATTCTCTTCAATGCCCAACAGTACTACGCCAGCATCGGCCTCGATCTTCCCGACTTCCTGCCCAGCGACTTCGCCTTCAACTCCGGCAACACCGTCGTCGGTGCTTATGAATGGCCGATCTACTACAATCACCAGCCCTTCCTCACGCTGAGCGGAGCCCTCCAGACCTGGATCCAGTCCCTGCAACGCACCCTCTCCCTCTTCCAGCAGAAGACCCCCTACGCCAACACCCCGGCCGCCTCGGATTGGACGATGCAGTACTTCTCGCAATACGACGAAGCCGCCGGCCGCGTCCTCATCAACCCCAGCGGAACCATCCCGGTGAACAGCGTCATGAGTTCCGTCTGGAATCCTCCCACGATCCCCGATGCCGAAACTCCTGGGTACCGGTCACCACCACGGATTCCAGCAACGTCGCGAGAAACGGCGGCAACAATAGCATCCCCGCCAACTCCGGATTCGTGGAAACCGCACCCGAGGCCTTCTACGTCGCCCCGGAAGCGTTCGGCGGCGCCGCCAGCACCGGAGCTTCGATCCTCCACAAAGGCAGTCCTTCCCTGAACAACTACTTCTACGCATTCCCCACCGGCTCGAAGTTCATTCAGTCCTTCCCGCCGACACCCTGGACTCTCGGCATGGGTCGGAACTCCGACTACATGCGACGCTGGGCCGGCGCCATGATGCGCCCCGAATGGCGCGCCGCACGCGACTCGTCCCTCTACCAACCCGCAGACTGGCTCGGTCTCGCCATGGCCAGCGCCATCTCCGGCGTGCCTTACAATCCGGGCGATGAACCCTACCCGCTCACCGGCACCGCCCTCGCCACCAATGCCCCGGCACCGTTTGTCGGTCGCCTCTGGGCCCAATGGGTGACCCAGAACGGCGCTGCCGGATCCCAGGCCGCGCGTCTCCCGACCTTCAAAGCCCTCGAGGTTCTCAACTTCCTGCACACCATCGACCTCTACGGCACCCCCGACTGGACCTATATCGCCCGCGCCACCGACGCCACCGGTGCTCCCGACAACAACGCGATCGTCTTCACCGCCGCGTTCTCCAAACAGATCGATCCCAAGACGGTCCGCACGACCTTCGTGGCCATGAATCCCGGGTGGTCGACTCGCTACGCATCGTTCCACCGCCTGAGCCCGAACGGGGCCATCGCCGGTTCTGCCGTGTCCTCCGACATGCCGCTGACCCTCCTGCCCAAGCGCCTTCAGGTCGTGACGCGCGATTTCCTCATTCAATAGAGGCTGCGTCCTGTCGCCCCGCCCCTCCTCCTCCAAAGATTCCTGCCAACGGCCGGGCAGGAATTCCGTAGTACAGGGCGACAGGACGTTCCCAAGCCTCATGAAACCTATCGTTCGCCGCCAACCCACCCCGCCGTCCGCCACCCGAAGCCCCTGGCTTCACGGCACGTGGATCCTGGCCCTCGCCCTTCTCCCCCTGGCCTGGAACCACCTCCAACGCGGCAACCGCCCCGCCCCCGCCGGCGAGCCACAGCCCACGCCTTCCATAACGGCCACCCCCCCAGCCCCGGCCCCCTCCCCCCTCCCAAGCTCCCCGGCGGCGTCCCCCCCCGATCAACCCGCCAACGTCCCGGTCGTCCCCAACCCGCCGCCGGAGATCGTCGCCTGGCACCACCGCTGGCTGGACGCGGACCCCGCATCGCAGGCAGCCCTGCTCGAGGAAGGGCGTGCCCTCGCCCAGACCCGGGTCGAACGGATGCGCGGGCTCCTTCGGACCCGCCCCGCCGAGGCCCTGAACCAATCCCTCTCCTGGAGCCAATGGGCCGCCCTGCCCGCCGAAATCCGCGACCAGGTGGAACAACCGTTCAGCCTCACCGGAGATTACCAGGTGGGCACCGACTGCCGGCCCCCTCACGAACGTCTCGCCCATCCCCAACACCTCACCTGGCTCCAGACCCCCGAAGGCCCGATCAAGGTGTATCCCACCCCCGACTGGCGTGACGTGAAGAGCAAACGCTCCCTTCCCGTCCAGGGCATCCGTCTCGGCGACGAAGCCACCCTCCATTCAGGCGTCCTCCAGATCCTCGATGCCGACGATGCCGCCGCGGTGGCCAGCCTGTTGCCCGCCCGCGGCGGGGATGCGGGAGGGCCGGTCACCACCCTGGCCGGCGGCGAGCGGGTTTCCTTCCAGGATGCCTCCTCCGCCCTCGACATCGCCACCGCCCTCGACCGAGCCCTGGCCCTGAACGGCCCGGACACAGTGGGCGCCGGACTGGGCATCGCCTTCTCCAGTTCCGCCGGACTGCCCAGCCGCATCGCCGCACTCGCCGCCGCGGCCTCCAAAGCATGGAGCGCCACTCCCAAGAAGATCCTCGGCCTCCGGGTCCGCTTCACCGATGCCCCCAACACGCCCTACTCCCAGGCCGCCTACCAGGCCAACCTCGCCGCCGCCTCGAAGGCGCTCTCCGACATGTCCTTCGGCAAGGTGAACCTGATCCTCACCGTGCCCGCCAACGTCCTGGACCTGCCGGGAACCACCGCCAGCTACACGGGCAATCAGGAAAAGCTGAAAGCCGACAGCCGCGCCGCCGCCATCGCCGCCGGAATCAACCCGGCCAACTTCGACATCCTGGTCTACTCCTCACCACCGGTGCCAGGAAGCGGACCCAACGTCAGCGGCGCAGGGGACCAGAACCTCTACAGCAACACCACGGTCTCGGTGATGGTCCACGAATTCGGGCACAACCTCGGACTCGACCACGCCAACTTCTGGGTCGGCACCCTCGCCGGCGGCGATCTCGTGGAACGTAACGCCACCGACGCCAGTTACGGCGCCGCCGGCAACGATGAATACGGGGATTTCTTCGACATCATGGCCGACGACACCCGACAGGCCCCCGGCAGGGAACACGTCATGCCTGCGGGCCACTACGCCATGTCCGGCAAGGCCTACCTCCAATGGATTGAACCCACCGCCATCACCCAGGCGACGAACTCCGGCACCTACCGCATCCATCGCTTCGACCACCAGGACGCCACCGCCAACCCCGCCAACAAACTGGCCCTGAACTTCACCACCGCCGACGGCAGGAAGATCTGGGCGGGATTGCGCCGCAACTTCCCCGGCAACCCCTCGCTCAGCACCGGCGCCTACGTGGTGTGGGCACACCGGAACAGCCAGCAGCAACTGATCGATTGCACCCCGCTCTCGCGCCTCGACGGAGTCCCCAAGAACCCCTACGAGCACGCCGACTGGGATCGCGAGGACTCGGCGCTCCCCCCGGGCATGTCCTGGATCACACCCGACGGCTCGGTGCGCCTCACCAACCTCGGCCAGGGCGGCACCGCACCCCAGGAATACCTCGACCTCAAGGTCGAGTTCCTCCACGACCACCGCGCCATCGAGTACTACACCTCGGCCACCGCCACCACCCCCGGCCTGGTCGGCAGCTACTACAACACCAGCCTGCGCGCGGTAAACGAACCGGACTGGACCGCCACCCGCACCCGGTCGGGATCCCGGAACGACAACCCCGTGCACTTCCCCTCGACCGCGTCCTGGGGCGCGCGCGCGCCGGTGGGCGTCACCCGGGGCACGGACCTCGACTGGGAACAGTTCTCCGTTCAGTGGGACGGTTTCATCCGCGTCCATCGCCCCCTCCGTCTCGCCACTCAAAGCGACGACGGCAGCCGGCTCTGGGTGGACATCGACGGCAATGGCAGCTTCGCCCCCAATGAACTGGCCAACAACAACTGGGGCAACGGCCAGGGCGACACCCTCGGTCAATACACCCCGGTGCTTTCACCGGGCTTCTACAAAATCCGCGCGCAGTACGAGGAAGGGGGCGGCGGCAACACTTTCCAGTTCGCCGTCGACGACCGCGGCGCCGCCAATTTCGAACTCTACCAGGACCAGGCCCTCACCGCCTACGGCCTCAACGCGAGTTATGTGAACTCCAGCCTCCGGGCGGACACCAGCCAGTCGGATTGGACCACCACCCGGCCCATCTCCGGCAAACGTGCCGAACCCATGCCCCTCGCCTGGGACAACACCCTCGGCCCCGCCGCCCCCGTCGGCATCACCAACGCCCCCGGTGGCAACTGGCGGAATTTCTCCGTCCAATTCGACGGCTGGCTGCGCGTCTACCAGCGCACCCGCTTCCTCACCTACGGCGCCGACGGATCCCGCTTCTGGATCGACGTCAATGGCGACGGCGCCTTCGGCTCCAACCCTCCCGAATTCACCGCCGGCAACTGGGGACAGAACGGAACCCAACGCTTCGGCCCGTTCTCCGACTGGATCCAACCCGGCACCTACAAGGTCCGCATCCAGCGGGAGATGGACACCGACGGCGGCAATCGCTGGGGTTTCATGGGAAAGAATGATCGCACCACCACCGCCGGACGCGGAGTCTCCCTGACCGGCAACGGCTACCTCGCCGCCCCGACCCGCGGCGCCGAGACCGTCTCCGGCGCCTTCACCGTCGAAGCCTGGGTCCGTCCCCGCAGCGCCACCCGGACCAGGACCCTCTTCAGCACCCGCGCCCCCGCCGCCGACTTCGGGTTCACCTTCAAACTCTTCAATGGCACCGGCGTCATGGGCCACATCGGGTCGGGCAACGCATGGCTCAACACCGAAGCCTCCGCCGACTTCACCTACCGTGCCGGGGAATGGATGCACATCGCCTACTCCGTGGGCGTCTTCGGCCACACGCTCTACATCAACGGCGGGAAGGCCGGCGAGGGCGGCGGCCTCTTCGGCCAGGCCGTTCTGCTCGACGCCCGACACGCCATCTCCCTCGGCCGCGACGGCCTGTACGGGGAGTTCTTCGACGGCGACCTCGACGAGGTCCGCGTCTGGCGCACCGCCCGCACCGGCGACCAGATCGCCGCCAACTTCCGCCGCCGCGCCGACGACACCGACCCGGACCTGGTCGCCTGCTGGCACCTGGACGAACCCGCGGGGCGCACCACCGCCGCCGATTCCCGCGGGTTCTGGCACGCGAACTACAGCGGCGCCGTCACCCCCACCGCCCTCGCCACGCCCGTGTTCCAGCAAACCGACCGGAGTTCCTACCGGCAGGACTTCGAATCCCTGGCCAACGGGGACAAGACCCTCGGCGACGGCTCCACCCTCGTCTCCAACAACGATACCCCGGTGGTTTCCAGTGGTTTTGACGGCACCAAACTGCTGCTCACCGCCGCCGAGCGAACCTCCACCCTCACCGAATACGTCCTGCCCGCGCTGCCGACCGCCACCTATGGATTCACCGCCAGCTTCCGTTACGGCCTGATCAAACCGCCCCAGAGTCCCGCCGCCGACGGCTTCTCCTTCTACCTCCGGCACCCGGGCGACAAGCCCGACGTCGCCTCCAACCAGGTCGGCGGATATGCCCGCGGATTGGGTGTCGAGTTCATCACCTACGCCAACCCGCGCCACCAGGTCCGGGTGAACAACGCCGTGCTGCCGGGCGCCTACGCGCAGTCCCCGGTGTTCGATGCCTGGACCACCATCGCCATCGAGTACCAGACCGCCCCCGGCCGATCCGGCACGCTCACCGTGCGCCAGAACGGGACGCCCATTCTGTTGAACGTCCCCGTCGACTTCACCCCGCGTGCCGGCGACGTTTTCGCCTTCACTGCGCGCACCCTGGGTTTCGCGGAGACCGTCTTCATCGACGACGTCGTCGTGACTCCCTCCGTGCGCAAGCCGGTCGGCCCGGTCACCGTGCGTTTCATGAGCCGCAGCGCCAGCACGCTGCTCACCGAGATCCGGTGGGACACCGAGCCCGGACTCGTTTACGAACTCCAATCGAGCCGCGACCTGCTGAATTGGGCGACCGAGCGGCCCTACACCGCGACCGGCACCTCCCAGGGGGTCACCGTGGTCAGCCCCTGGGTGGATCGCCCCAACTCCTTCTATCGCGTGCTTCGCCGGGAGTGAGGAACCAGCGGCCGCCTGTGCTCTGCCCGGAACGCGGGGTTCACCCCGCTTCCAGGCATACCGGATCCCCCATGTGGCCGCCGAAGCGGAGTCGGCCAACGTCCCATCCGGCGACGTCCCCGTACCCAATACGAAATGCCGCGACTCGACCCCATCGGCACCTCCGATCAGGTTTCCGTGCAAATCCGCCTTGAACACCCTGACCGCTCCTTTAGCGTGCAGGTCCGGAAGAACCATCCACCTCAGTCGAGGTGGATTTTTTTGCGGGAAAAGTGACGTGAAGCACTCCCCACGGTGCCTCCCGTTGACTCCGCGAAACCGATGGCAAGACGAACCGAACCGGCGAGAGCTGCAGCGCAGATCCACCCAGGAGAGATCCAACTATGAGTGACGAACCAAATTACAACTTCACACCGCGCGCGCGGCAGGTCGTGGCCCTGGCCAAGGACGAGGCCAATCGCCTTAACCACAGTTTCGTGGGCACCGAACACCTGCTGCTCGGTCTGATCAAGCTGGGTCAGGGCGTGGCCGTGAAAGTCCTGGAGAGGTGGGGCCTCGATCTTGAGACGGTCAAGCTTGAGGTGGAAAAGGAAGTGGGAACCGGTTCGGACCCGAAGGTACCGGGACCTACCCCGCTCACACCTCGCGCGAAGAAGGTCTTCTCCATCGCCGCCAAGGAAGCCGAAGCGCTCGGCCACACGTATGTGGGAACGGAGCATCTTCTCCTCGGCTGGCTCAGGGAGGGGGAAGGTGTGGCCGCCCATGTCCTGAAAAATTTCAACGTGGACATTGAGCAGACCCGACAGGAAATCCTGACTCAACTCGATCATTGAATGACGAAGCCACGCGCAACCTGACGACGCGTGCGTGGCAGGTGTCGGCGCCGGCCAGGGAGGGAGATGCCGGGGGGGGTCAGGTGAAGAGCAAACCGGTGTCCGACCGCGCCATTCGTTGATTCACGTTTGGGCATCGGCCCGTGCCGGAGCTGTTGGGCTCGTTGAGGCTGCGAGGCCCGGCTCCGGAGTTCCCGCCCCGGCCGTCGCGGCCATTTAATAGAACGATGCCGCTGGTCGCTCGCAGCCGGCGGCGTACGGCCAGCTCCCCGAAGTCTTTGTCGAACGTGACCAGGAGCCGACCCTCCGCATCCGCCAGCGCCAAGACGTCCACGTCGGCAGTCCTCGGGCCCTGCTCGGCCATCCAAAGAACATCGTGACCGTTCTCCCGCAGCGCGTGGACCGCCTGGCCGGGAAAGTTCTCGTTCGCGCAGATTTGCCATCGACCCATGGCGAGAACCTTTCCAGACGGCCTTATCAACCCAAACAACGACCGGATCGGGGGGTCTGAAGAACGGCTCGCGTTCACTTTAACCCACGGTCGCGAAGACGGTTTCGGGAACGTATCCCGTCGCGTCCGCGAAGGAAAGGAGGGGTTGCCACAGGAGGGGGTTCCCACAGCCCCAGGAAACCGGTAAGGCTCCGACGACAGGCACCCCGATTTCGCCACGTCACCCGCCCGTTCCTGCATTGGCAGGGCCTTCGGCAAGCGGCTCCTCTTCGGGCAGGATGACCACGGGAGGATTTCGACCTGCTCCCCCACCCGTGCCGTCATTCAACTCTTGGGAGAGACTCGGGTCAGAATGCATCCGACGGCCCGCCTCCAAATCTGCGCCATCGTGCTGAGCCTCGGGTGCCAGTCGTTCCAATCGAACTCTCTCGG
>CAYZAE010000087.1:25919-27701 GCA_964476125.1 uncultured Verrucomicrobiota bacterium
TGGACACGGAGAAATGCGGCAATCGAAAATGTATCGCCTTGGGAATCCTGAAGGGATTCCGCCCTTCAGCCCGGGCATGGGTTCGGAGGCTGGAAATCAGTTGGGGAAGGAGCCGGGGTGCAGTTGACGGAGAAACTCCTCGACCGGCAGGCAGAGCACGCCGTCGCGTCGGAACCGCTCGGATCCCCGGTAAAGGAGCCAGCGGCTGGCTTCCGGATAGTCCTCGCCGAAGGACCGCAGTCCACGGAGGTCTTCGGGGCGAACCTGGGCACTGTTCTTTACCTCGATGGCATGGAGGCCGAGAGGACCGTAGACGACGAAATCGACCTCGTTCTGGGAGCGCGTCTGCCAGTAATGCAGTTGGTGTTCGCCGTCGGTGTAATCACACCAGGCCCGCAAGTGCTGCGCGACGAGTCCTTCCAGTGCGGCACCGTCGATGTCGGACGGCGCATCCAGCGGGCCGGTGGGACGGTTGGCGCGGAACACTCCGGCGTCGAAGTAGAAGAACTTGGGATGAACGGCGAGAGCCCGTTGAGCGCGACGGCTGAACACGGGGAGGCGGTAGCCCAGGAGGAGATCCTCCAGGATTTCCAGGTAGCCTTCCGCGGTCTTGCGGTTGACCTGGCATTCGCGGGCGACGCTCGCGAGGTTGAGCGTCGAGGCGTGCGAGAAGCTGATGGCCTCCAGGAAGCGGGCGAAACTGCCGATGTTCCGCACCAAACCTTCGGTCTGCACCTCCTCCCGGAGATAAAGGCCGTTGTAGGCTCGCAGGGTTTCCTGCGGATCGGGGGCACCCAGGACCAAGGGTAGAAGCCCGAACCGGAGGGCGTCGGCGAGGCGGAAGCGTTCGCCAAGTTCCGCCGCCATGTAGGGGTGCATGCGCTTCTGCGCGGCGCGGCCACCCAGGAGGTTGACCCCGGCTCGGCGGAGTTTCCGGGCGCTCGATCCGGTCAGGATGAATTGCAGGTCGCGCTTTTCCTCGATGAGCAGGTGGACCACCTCCAACAGTTCGGGGACCTTCTGAACTTCATCGATCAGCACGTGCCGGGGGGCGGAATGCCCTTCAATCCTTTCCCGCAATCGCTCAGGACGGGCCGACAGATCACGCGAAGTGGCCGGATCGAGCAAATCCAGGCGCAAGGCGTTGGGAAAGAGGGCATTGACCCACGATGTCTTGCCCGTGCCACGGGGCCCGAGCAGGAAAAAATGCCCGATGGGCGACCTGCAAAAGCGCGGCGTCCATTCCATTTTGAGGCGCAAAATGGAGTTATCGGTCTCTTTTTGCAATCCACGAGCCAGCGGTTGAGGGCTTCCGTCCGCTGCTTCGGCGGGTGGTCCGACATCCAGCGCACGATGCGCGCGAAATGGGTGAACAGTGCTTCCGGGATCAAAGTGCGGTTCCCGTCTGCGTCGATCCGCGCGACGCGATCCTGTGGGCGATCTACGGATCGAAGGTCCCAGAACCGCGCGGCCTCGGACTTTTGGACGAGAGCCTTGGAGTGGTTGTGGACCAAGCCAGGGTTGATCCGGGTTCGAGGCGACCATTCGTCGTCGTCCACCCATTCCTTCAGTTCGTCGACGGTGATGTCGCTGAGGCGTCCTCCTTCGAAATCATCCAGGAAAGCCTCCAGCCGGAATTTGAGTGCGGCAATGGTGCGTTCCCGCCGGTCATTGCGCTTGATCAGGCCTGGATCGACAACGAAACCTTGCTTAAGAAGATGGAGCCAGTGGTCGGGATTGAACCGACGACCTACGGTTTACGAAACCGTTGCTCTGCCACTG
>CAYZAE010000088.1:0-26342 GCA_964476125.1 uncultured Verrucomicrobiota bacterium
CCCGCCGCATACCCTTCGTGGACGGTCCGTCTGCCGGGCAGCCCGGTCGATCCTCCGCTGCCCGGCACCCCTCCCGGACTTCGCGCCGTGTTCCAGGGCAATGCGCTCGAATTGCAGATCGACAACCTGGTGCCCGGCCGGACGTGGCGGGTCGAGGGCACCTCGGCCCTGGGCCAGGGCTGGGTGACTTTGCAGGAAGGAAAGGCGACCGCCGCCCGCGCAACCGTGTCCCTGAAACCCTCCCAGGGTCCCCCGGTCCGCTTCTACCGGATCGCCCTTCCTTAGGTAGGGATTCACCCCATGCAGGGAACCGGCGGCAGCCGGTAGATTGGCAGACCATGAAAACGTTGTTCACCGCCGAGGCCAGCTCCCTGGGCGGTCGCTCCGGCACTCTTCGAAGCCCCAGTCGTTTGCTCGATATCACCCTGGGAAACCCGCTGGAAAAGGGATCCGAGAAACTCGGTCCAAGTCCCGAACTGCTGCTGGCCGGCGCGTACGCCGCCTGCTACCGCGGCGCCTTCGAGAACGCGGCCCGGAAACTCGGCACTCCGGTCGCGGAAGCCACCGTGCGGGCGTTGGTCAGCCTGATGGAGGACGACAAGGAAGCCTACCGGCTGTCGGTGGAACTGCACGTCAAGGTTCCCGGCACCGACCCCAGCCTGGTGCTCCGACTCATGAAGGAAGCCCACGCGACCTGTCCCTACTCGAAGGCCCTCCGGGGAGACGCCTCCGTGAAACTGATCGTCGATGACGGCAAACCGGCGTCTGGCAAATCCCAGGCCGCCCCGGCGGGCACCGCGCCGACACCGACACCGACGCCGGCCCCGCGAACTGGACCCCTGCTGGTCTCGACGCCTTGACCCGGGATCGCATTCGTGGACTCGCGCTTCTGCCATGCCTGTCGGCATGGGGCGCGAGAAACGGGCAGGCTCCGACGATCCCGAAGGGATCCCCGAGAGTGGCCGGCTTTTCACGGGATGCCGCTTGCCTTGGCCCCGGCCTGCCCCCCTAAAATCGCGCCACTTTGGCGCGCCATTTTTCTCCTGATTGCCGGTGCGCCGTCGCGACATGATCCGTTCGTTCGCCTTCACCACCCAGGGACGGTTGCACAGTCAGGACGTCGCCCCGTTCCTGATGCCCACCCTGCTCTCCGACACCAATCTCTTTCTCTGGGTGGATTTGGAAGGGGCGACGGAGGACGAGGCCCGGCTGGTGCTGGGTGAGATTTTCCATTTCCACCCGCTGTCCATCGAGGACTGCGTGGCCGAGTCGCCGAGTCCGAAGGTCGAGGAGTACTTTCCGAAGGACGACGATTATTTCTCGCCGTATCTCTTCATGGTGATTCACGCGGTGGATTACAGCCGCAAGGACGGCGTCTTCGGCACCACGGAGCTGAACTTCTTTCTCGGGAAGAACTTCCTGGTCACCTACCACACCACCACGATGCGCAGCGTGCAGATGGTCGAGGACCGTTGCCGGAAGGGTAACGTGCATGTCGCCCGGGCTCCGGACCGTGTTGCGCACGTGCTGTTGGATTCGATCGTGGACAACTACAAGCCGGCGCTGGAGGAGCTGGCGATCGAGATTGCGGAGCTCGAGCAGAAGGTGGTGCAGAGCCAGACGCGGGCGCAGATTGCGAGCATTCTGAAACTGAAGAAGGAGGTGTTGCACCTCCGGCAGATCATCGGCCCCCAGCGCGAGCTTCTCGCGCGGCTCGCCCGGGGCGAGCTCAAGCCGGTTCGTGCCCACCTGGCTCCCCACCACCCGGACGTTTACGACGCCCTGTTCAACATCGGCGAGCGGGCCCAGGCCTACACCGACTCGCTGACGAACGTCCTGCAAGTCTACGTGAACATGTCCAGCCACCAGACCGGCGAGGTGATCAAGCTGCTCACCCTCATCACGGTGGTCACGACCCCCCTCACCCTGGTCGGGACCTGGTACGGGATGAATTTCACGAACATCCCGGAATACCACGCCAAGCACGGCTACCTGTTCGCGATCCTCTTCACCGTCGCCTCCACCCTGGCCACTTTCGTGCATTTCAAACGCAAGGGCTGGTTGTGAGGTCCTATTGGCAGGACTGATGCCTCCCCAGAAAACCAGTTTCCTCGACAAGGTGCTCGGCCGGCTAACCCGGCTCGACGCCGAGAACGTGCGCACCCTGATGCGCCGGCTGGCCGAGGAACGCAGCCTGCTCGAAACCGTCTTCAACATCGTCGAGGACGGCATCGTGGTGACCACCGCCGACGGACGGGTGCAGTACCTCAACGAAAGCGCCGGACGCCTGCTCGGGTTGCCGGAGGGAACCACCCCCGACGGACAAACCATCCAGCAACTGCTCCCGGAACTCGACTGGGAGAAGCTCAGCACCCTCGACCGCCAGGGCGGAGTCAATGTCCTGCGCCAGGAGTTCGAGGTTGCCTGGCCGCGACCGCGCTTCTTCCGGCTGTTCGCCGCGCCCGTGGATGGCGAGGCGGCCGGGAGTTCGGGGCTCGCCCTGATCCTGAACGACGCCACGGAAGCCCGGCAAAAGGAGTTCGAGAACGTCGAAAGCGAACGGCTCCAGGCCCTGACCCTGCTCGCCGCCTCCCTCGCCCACGAAATCGGGAATCCCCTCAACGCCCTCAACATCCATCTTCAACTGATGGAACGTGAACTGCGGCGGCTCCGCGGTGAACTGGTCGCTCTGCGCAATCACAGCCCCCGCTCCGCCCGGCCCCGGGCTCCCCAGATGGAAGCCGAACAGGCTGCTTTCGCCAGCCTCGACAAACTCCAGAACTTCACCGGAGTCGCCCGCGGCGAAATCGGGCGCCTCGACTACATCGTCAGCCAGTTCCTCCAGGCCCTGCGTCCCAGCCAGCCCAAGCACCGGCACGGGGATCTCAACGCCACACTGCGGGAAACGCTCCAGCTGCTCCGGCCCGAACTGGACAACCGGGGGTTGCTCATCGCCGAGGATCTTCCCGCCAGCCTGCCCTCCGGGTTCTACGACCCCGACCAGATCAAGCAGGTGGTGGTCAACCTCGTCCGCAATGCCATGCAAGCCATGACCCGCGGCGGCACCCTCACCCTGGCCACCGGCGAACAGGGCGACGGTCTCTGGTTCAGCGTGGCCGACACCGGCGGAGGCATCCCGCAGGAAACCATGAACCGCCTCTTCAAACCGTTCCATACCACCAAGAAAAAAGGATCCGGCCTCGGACTCATGATCGTCCAACGCATCGTCCGCGCCCACCACGGCCGCATCGACGTCGAAAGCCACGTCGGCCGCGGCACCAGCTTCCGCATCTGGCTCCCGGGACCGCCCCAGGTACGCCTCCTGTCGCACCCCCAGAAATGACCCCGGTCAACGCTCCCACGCTCCTGATCGTCGACGACGAGAAAACGACCCGCGACGGCCTCCGCCTCGCGCTCGACGAACGATTCGACGTCTACACCGCCGAGGACGCCGCCTCGGCCTTCGAACTGCTCGAACGCGAACGGTTCGACGTGCTGCTGACCGATCTGCGATTGCCCAAGGAGGACGGCCTCACGCTCGTCACCCGCGCCAAATCCCTGCCCAAACCCCCGGTCTGCATTCTCATGACCGCCTACGGCTCCGACGAGACCATCGTCGAAGCCATGAAACGCGGGGCGGACGACTACATCGCCAAGGGCCGGATGGAGATCGACCTGCTCGAACTCAAGATCGAGAAAGCCCTGCGCACCCGCTCGCTCGAAGCCGAGAACACCTCCCTCCACCGCCAGCTCGACGCCCGCTTCGGCCTCGACCATATCGTCGGCGAATCCGCCCCCATGCGGGACGTGCTCGACACCGTCCGGCAGGTCGCCGAATCGCGCGCCACGGTCCTCATCCGGGGCGAAAGCGGCACCGGCAAGGAAGTCATCGCCCGCGCCATCCACCAGCTCAGCCCCCGCTCCCGCGGCCCCCTGGTCATCGTCCATGGCGGCGCCCTGTCCCCCAGCCTGCTGGAAAGCGAACTCTTCGGGCACGAGAAGGGCGCCTTCACCGGCGCCCACGAACGCCGCATCGGCCGCTTCGAACAGGCCCAGGGCGGCACGCTGTTCCTCGATGAAATCGGCGAACTCGACGCCTCGCTCCAGGTCAAGCTGCTCCGCTTCCTCAGCGAACGAACCTTCGAACGCGTCGGTTCCAACAAAACCCTGTCCGCCGACGTCCGGCTCATCACCGCCACCCACCGCGACCTCAAGGCCATGGCGCGCGACGGCCGCTTCCGCGACGACCTCTACTGGCGGCTCTGCGTGGTCGAAATCGTCCTGCCCCCGCTCCGCGACCGCCGCTCGGACATTCCCCTGCTGGCCGCCACCTTCCTCCGCGAATCGTCCGCCGCCAATGGCAAGGCCATCTCCGGTTTCGGTTCCGAGGCGCTCGATGCCATGATGGCCTACGACTGGCCCGGCAATGTCCGTGAACTCCGCGCCGCCGTGGAACGTGCGGTCGTGCTCTGCCGCTCCGACAGCCTGTCGCTGCGCGACCTCCCGCCGGATGTCCGACAACCGTCCCCAGGTCAGCCCGCCGTCACCGCCCCCGCCTCGCCCGGAACCGGCTCTCCTCCCACCTCACCGACTCCGGGAAGCGCCGGCACACCCACCGGTCCGTCCACGCCCCTGACTGTTCAGGAGGCGGAGCGACAACTCATCATCCAGGCGTTGCGCGAAACCGGTGGCAATCGCACCGAGGCCGCCCGCAAAGTGGGTTTGAGCCGCCGCACACTTCACCGCAAACTTCACGAATACCAACTCGAAGGCTTCTAAGTCATGCCGAGAATCCAGGAACTCATCCATTCCCTCGAGAGCGGACTGCTCGGAAGGGCCGTGAGCGTCGCAGCCCTGCTCCTCGCCGTCGTCACCATGGCCGTGGTGTTCGATCTCCGGGAGTTCCAGAACTTCCGGAACGAGGAGGCCATGGACGTGTCGCAGGTGGCCCGGAATCTCGCGGAGGGCCGCGGCTTCACCACCCGTTACATCCGGCCCTTGAGCATGGGGATGGTGATGCGCCATGGAGGCGACCGGGACCCGAAGATCAAGGACGAGCACCCGGATCTCGCGCACGCGCCGCTCTACCCGCTGCTGCTCGCCGGGTTCATGAAGATCCCGGGGCTTTTCGACTACGAGATCATCTCACCGAAGGAGGGACAGTTCCGACGGCATGGTCCGGACCTGCTGATCGCCACGATGAACCAGGGTCTCTTCTTTCTGGCCATCGCGCTCACGTGGCTACTGGCGCGGCGGCTTTTCGACAACACGGTGGCGACCTTGACGGCCATCCTGATGCTGGGCTGTGACATGCTCTGGCAGTTCAGCGCCTCAGGTCTTTCCACCATGCTGGCCCTGGTTTTCTTCGTGGCCCTGGCCAACATCCTGGCGCTGCTGGACGAGGGAACCCGCACCACCCCGGCCATGGGCACCGGCCGTGCCATCGTGCTCGCCGCCGCCGCCGGCATTTTGTGCGGCGCCCTGCTTCTCACCCGATACGCGCTCGGCTCGGTGCTGGTCGCCGTGCTGGTTTTCCTCGCCGCCGGATTCCCGGGCCGACGCGCCATCCTTCCCGTGGTGACCGCCCTGTTCTTCCTCGCCACCGCCTCGCCCTGGATGGTCCGGAATGTCCGGGTCTGCGGAAATCCCTTCGGCCTCGCCCCGTACAGCCTCATCCAGGAGACCACCAACTTTACTGAAAACTGGCTGGAGCGAACCCCGGATCCGGATCTCAAAGAGGTGGGCACCGATGACATCACGCGGAAGTTCTTCCTGGGTGCCGCGGACGTAGTCCGGCAGGAGATTCCCGCGATCGGCGGCAGCTGGCTGACCTCGTTCTTCCTGGCCGGACTGCTCATTCCGTTTGTGAACCTGGGTCGATCCAAACTGCGATGGTTCACGTTGGCCGCGATCGGGGTGCTAAGTACGGCTCAGATCCTGTGCCGCACCCACCTCTCCAATGACGTGCCCCGGATCAATTCCGAGAATCTTCTCGTGCTGGCGACGCCGCTGGTCTTCATCTTCGGCGCTGCCATCGTCTGCCTGCTCGTCTACAGCCTCGAACTGCCGACCGACGCCTGGCGCAACCCGATCTACGCCGGGGTCACCCTGGTGATGTGGATCCCCCTGCTCATCACCTTCGGCCCGCCCCGCACCTATCCCATCGCCTACCCGCCCTATTACCCGCCCACCCTCCAGCGCGTCGCCCACTGGTTCGAGCCCGGCGAACTGATCATGTCGGACATGCCCTGGGCCCTCGCCTGGTACGGCGACCGTCAATCCGTCCTCATCTCCCGCAATCCCGACGAAAAATTCCTCGATATCAACGACTGGCAGAAACCGGTCAACGGCGTCCACCTCTCCCGGCTGACCCTTGACCAGAGATTCCTCTCGGGCTGGGTGCTCAACGCCCGCGAATGGGGCCGGTTCATCATCGAGATTCTCACCAAGGGCGAGGTCCCCAAGGGCTTCCCGCTCCGCAAGTCCCCGGCCTTCATGACCACTTTCCCGGATCATATCCTGCTCGCGGACCGGATCCGCTGGCAGGACTCCGCGCCCGTCACTCCGCCCAAAAGCCTCGACTCCCGAAACCCGGAAGCCAAGGTCTCCGTCCCGCGGACCAACGCCCCCGCCCCGGCCACCACCGGCACCGAGACCTTCCGATCCCCGGAAGCCCCCGCGGAAAAGAAGCCATGACCGGAGGGCCGCCGGAGCTTGCCGCCGCCAGCCGTCGCTAGCCATGGGGCGAATTCTCGTCATACGGGGAGGGGCAATTGGCGATTTCGTGCTCACCGTCCCGGTGCTGAGCGCTCTCCGGAGCCAGTTTCCCCGCGCCTCAGTCGAGATTCTCGGCTACCCCGCCATCGCCCGCATAGCGCGCATCGGAAATCTCGTCTCGGAACTGCACGCCATCGAAGCCCGGCCCCTGGCCGGATTCTTCGCGCGCCACGGCGAACTCGACGACGCCATGGCCTCGTTCTTCCAGAGGTTCGACGTCATCCTGTCCTACCTCTACGATCCCGATGGCATCTTCCGCGAGAACGTCGGGCGCTGTTCCCGAGCCCAGTTCCATGGGGGACCGCATCGTCCCGACGAACGCGGCCGCACGCACGCCATCGAGACGTTTCTCGAACCACTCCGGAATCTCGCCATCTTCGAAGCCGATCCCGTGCCACGTCTGGACCCCAGCCCGACGTCGCCCGGCCCCGGAGCCTGGGTGGCCGTCCATCCCGGCAGCGGTTCCGAATCCAAGAACTGGCCGGAGCGACGCTGGCTCGAACTGCTCCACCGCACGCTCCAGCACACCCCCTGCAACATCCTGCTCGTCGGCGGGGAAGCCGAGGGCGATCGACTGGATCGACTGGCCCAGGGTCTGCCCGCCCCACGCCTCCGCATCCTCCGCAGCCGGCCCCTGGAGGAGGTCGCGTCCCTGCTCCGGGGCTGTTCCCATTTCATCGGCCACGACTCCGGAATCACCCACCTTGCCGCAGCCGTCGGTCTCCCCTGCCTTGTCCTTTGGGGCCCCTCCAATCCGGCCCTCTGGCGACCCCGCGGGGATCGCATCCTGGTCATCCAGGATGATTGCGGCCTCGCCGGACTGGCCTGCGACACCGTCTGGGAAGTCCTGAGCCGGCAACTCCCCGGCACTCCCCCCACCCAACCCCCTCCCTCGGACGGTTCCGCTCCCCCCCAGACCGCCGTCGGCTGAGACCCTCCCGAATCCACGTCCACGCCGATGCTCTCCCTCGAACAAGCCCGAACCCGGATTCTCGACCGACTGCCGCGGCTGCCCACGGAGCGGGTTCCCCTGCTCGAGGCGCTCGACCGCTTCGCCGCCGAGGACATCCGGGGTTTGCGGGCCGTGCCCGGCTTCGACAACTCGGCCTTCGACGGGTACGCCGTTCACAGCGTCGAGGTCGCGTCAGCCAGCCCCGAGCACCCCGTTCCTCTCCGGGTCTCCGGTCTCTGCGCGGCGGGCTCCGCCCCGGGCCCCGCGTTCCCCGCCGGCTCCTGCGTCCGCATCTTCACCGGAGCCCCCCTGCCCGCCGGCGCCGATGCCATCGTGATGCAGGAGGACACCCGATCCCCCGGCCCGGGGCTCGTGGAAGTCCTGGCCGCATCCACCCCCTGGGAAGGAGTTCGATTCGCCGGCGAAGATGTCCGGCCCGGGGATGTCCTCCTGCGCAGCGGCCACCGGCTCCGGCCCGGGGCCCTCAGCCTGATCGCATCCACCGGCGTGGACACCCTGCCGGTGAATCGTCGCCCCAGGCTTTCGCTGCTCTCCACGGGCTCGGAACTCATCGAACCCGGACAACCCCTTCAACCGGGCCAGATCCACGATTCCAACGGCGTGCTGCTGGAATCCCTCGCCCGCCGCGAAGGGGTGGAGGTCCTCGGACGAACGCGCATCGCCGACGAACTCGAAGCCACGCTCAACGCCTTGGATCAGGCGTCGCGAAGCGCGGACGTCATCATCACCACCGGTGGCGTCTCGGTCGGGGATGCGGACCTGCTGCGACCCGCGCTCGCCAAGCTGGGCGGGGAGGTCGATCTGTGGCGGATCGCCATGAAGCCGGGCAAACCCTTCGCCTTCGGTCGACTCGGGAAAACCTGGTGGTTCGGCCTGCCCGGAAACCCGGTGTCCGCGTTCGTGACCTGGCGGGTGCTCGTCCGCCCCGCCCTGCATCGTCTGATGGGTTCCGTGGAACCCGCCACCGTCGCCCTGCCAGCACGCCTCGGGCAGCCTTTCACCAACCGGGGGGACCGACGCCACCTCATCCGGGCCACCCTGGATACCCAGGGCCGGGTGTTCCAGGCGGGCACGCAGGGATCCCATCTCCAGGCCGGTCTGGCCCACGCCAACGTGCTTCTCGATCTCCCCGCCGCGACCACCTGGGAGGCGGGCAGGGAAGTGACCGTGGAGCTTCTCGATTGACCGCCCAGGCCGCCGGAAGGAACCCGAACGGCCCGCAAGGATTACCACCAGCGACCCGGAAGAAGCCGGAGCCAGGATTCCCAGGCTTCAAGCGCGGGGGAAACGGGCCCCTCAGAAACCCCGGGTCGGGATCGAGGAATCGTGCTTCTGTCGGAAAAGTTCCATGGCCCTTGGAGTCGAGGTGGCCGAACCGGCCTGACCGGATGAGGAACGGCCTGGAGTGCGCCCAAGACCGAGGTCGAACGCTCCCAGGCGGCTGGTTCCCACCAAAGGCTGCTCCACCGCGGAGGTTGCATCGCCGGGAATCCCCTCGGGCGCACGCGCCCCCACCATCTCCAGGGCATTCCGGGAGGGGCCTCCGCCGGGAACCGCCATGCCAGGAACCGCCGTCGCTCCGGGAACCCCCTTGCCAAGCAATCCGCCTGCCCCAAACGCCCCTCCGGACACGCCCCCGCGATCAGGAGTCGTCGAGGTTCGCCCCAGCAGCTTGTTCCATTCCTCCGCCCGCTGGTTGCGACGCGCGGCCGCCGAATCATCCAGATCACGCGACGCCCCACGACGGTTCAAAATGCCACCGGGATCCAGAAAGCTTTCCCCGCGTCCGGCCCGGTCGTTCCTTCCCTCATCGCGCCCCTCGAGAACCCCGTTGTCCAGCGAGGGCAGAAAACTGTCGTCCCCACGACGCTCGCGGGAGAGCTGTCCGCGCCCCTGCAGGTTCTGTCCCGTGCCATCGGTGGCCGATGAGGAGCGGTTATCGAGCACACTGCGTTCGCGATCGCCCTCAACATCCTTCGGCTGGGAATCCTCGCGGGCCCGATCCTGGGCGGACCGGCCGCCGGCATCGCGATTGCGCCTCTCCCCGCCGAAGGCATTTCGGTCGAAAAGATCCTCAATCCCCGAGGTGCCGCCGCGCATCCCCCTGCCCTCCGGATCATCCAGGGAAACGCCGGCAGCCCCCTGGTCTCCAGGCAACCCGGCGGACATCCCGGATCGACGGTCAAGCAATTGCTGGAGCAGCCGCAACCGGTTCACGTCATCCGGAGCCGGAAGCGGTGTGCCGCCGGGAAGCTGCGCATTGACGGACGTTTCCCGCCGATCGACGCCGAAGCGACGCGCCTCGGTCTCGAACCCTTGCAGAGGACGAACAGGACCGGCCTCGGGAGGCGGCGTGAACTCGATTTTTTCGCCCGGCCCCCGCCCCTTGTCCGCCGCCAGTCCCGAGGCTGAAGACACCAGGACCAGACCGGTGACGAGGGCCGGAACCCAAAGCCAGGAGGCAGAGAAGGGGGTTCGATGAGCCGGCGTCGTCATGGTGCCACCTAGGTACTCCCCATCCGTCGGCAGGTCAAAATACTTCTCGCCCTCGGCCGGTCCTCCGGTTTTTCTTTGGGCCGGTTCGGCTGCCATCGCCCACGATGGCGATCGAGATCCCCCTTTGTTGTCCGGTGGTGTAAAGGTAGCACAACTCCCTTTGGAGGAGTTTGTCTTGGTTCGAATCCAAGCCGGACAGCCACAGAGGCCGGCCCCCGCGCCACTTCCTGGGCCACTTCCTCCGCCCCGCGGCGCAACGCAGTTCCACGACGCTTCCTGTTCGGCCGCACCGCCGCCGCTTGACTTACCGCCCCCCAAGTAAGACGGTAAGTCGTGACAACCAAGCTCTCCACCAAAGGACAGATCGTGCTGCCCAAGCAGGCCAGGGCCATGCTTCAGCTTCGGCCCGGCACAACGTTTGCGTGCAAGGTGGTCGGCGATTCCATCGTCCTGACCCCGGAACATCCGCCTGCGGAGCGCCCCAGGCTGGTGCGGGATTCGAAGACGGGGCTGACGGTTACGAAATCCCCTGCCCACGTTTCCATCACCAGCGGGGATGTTCGATCGGCCCTGGTCGATTTCCCATGAGATACCTGCTGGACATCAACGTTCTGCTTGCGCTGGGCCACACCGGGCATACGCAGCACGGACAGGCCGCGGCATGGTACGCCAGCGTGGTTGGCTCGGCGACCGGATTGCACACGTGCGCGATCACTGAGCTTGGTTTCGCTCGGGTGGCCACGCAGCTTGGATTGCAGCTGGACATCGCCTCGGCGAGGTCTGCGCTCGATGCGCTCAAGGCGTCGTCCCGGGTCCGGTTCGAGCTGGTGCCGGACGACCTGGGCGCCGCGCATCTGCCGTCGTTTGTGAAAACGCCGGCTTCAATCACCGACGGACATCTGCTGGAGCTGGCGAAAAAGAACTCGATGAAACTGGTGACGTTGGACCGTGGAATCCCGGGAGCGACGTTCATCGGCTAGGCTGGAGCCAAGCGCCTCCCGGACCTCAGGCAAGCCCAGCCCCATTCCAGCCAACACTGTCCAGCTTCCACTCGATTCCCAGCCGCTGCCGGGAAGGACCCCGCTCAAGCCCGGCGCCGATTCGAACGCCAGACGGCGAAACCGGCCAGGCCGAGACCGAAGGTGCACGCGTAGAAGCCGGGCTCCGGAACGGCAGTCAGGGTCACGGCGTCTTCCGTGACCGTTCCGTAGTTGATGACGAAGCTGGACCCCACCGTGGCCCCTTCAGCCAGCCCCAGGAACGTGCCGGTTACCGAGGAACCCGAAAGAATCGTGAAGACGGTTCCATCGGTGATGGTGGCATTGCGTCGAACCACCAGGCTCGACCCCGCGATGGCGGCCACCCCCCCAGCCTGAACCCGATCCGCGCTGACGTTGCTGTTCACGTCGATGGTCAGGGTGGACCCGGACTGGAGGGTCAGGCCTTGCGGGAAGGCGATGGTGCCCACGTTGCCGGCACCCGAGGCACCCGGGCTCAAGCCAGTCCCTGTGGCAAAGGTGGCATCTCCGCTTCCGGATGAATTCGCTGAGGCCAGGCTGCCGATGACCGTCCCCCCCGTGATGCTCATGGCACTGTTCAGCACCAGGGTCGGGGAATTCAAGTTCAGGGTCGACGCACCCGTCTGCGCAAACGGCTGGGCGAGGGTGACGGTGTTTCCCCCGTTGATGTTCATCGTCCCACCCGCGTTGCTAATGGTGTAGGTTCCGGTGGTGGGCGCATTGAAACTCACAGCACCACCCGCACCGAGATTCATCGTGCCGGTGTTCTCGAAGGCATCCGTCCCGCCGTTGAGTGCAGTCCCCCCCACGGTCAGGGCTCCTAGCGCCATGGTTCCACTATTCCGGAACGTGGCCGACCCGGCGGCCGTGTAGCTGACCGTGCCTGCCAACGAACCCGAGGTGCTCTGCGTATGGAAGGTCCCTTGCTGAAGGTTCATGGTCCCACTCGAGCTGAAATCCACTCCGCTCCCGACTGTGTAAGTGGCATTGCCGCCTGTCACCGCCGCGGTGCCGGCTGCGGCGATGGTAAATGTGTTGCCCACCCCGCTTCCGGAGGAAATTCCATTCGCGGCCGCCGTGCGAAGACTGGCCGTGGTGGAAGCGATCTCAAAAGCCCCCCCGTTCTGAACAACGAGACCAGCGTTGAACAACAAGGTGCCTCCCGTCAGGGAGAGCTTGACCTGATCCAGGGTCAATCCCGCCGTCGTTAAGCCGGTTGCACCGGATCCAGCGGTAATGGTCAGGGTTCGCAGGGAGGTACTCCCCGTCAGCGTGGTCGTGGAGGAAACCGCGAGGCCTGCCGCCGAATAGTCGCCGGCAAGCGTGACCGCGGAACCTCCTGAAAAAGCAAATCGCACCGCATCCGCAGACGCGGGAGGGAAGCTCGGGGTGTCCGAAAAGGTCGTCCAGTTCGCGGCCGACTCCCACGTCCCGCTCGCCGCGTTGAACGACGCGGTCCCGGCTGCGGACGCGGTGAGGGCGCTGGCCAGGCACAGAACCGGAATCGTGAACTTCGGTGAAAGCATGGGGATCCTTAAGAGATGGTGAGAGGGCGGGTTGAGAGTGGTCCCACGTAGGGATGAACGGAGTACCTGAATCGAAAATGTCGAGGAATCGCATTCGCAGCGTCAAGACTCCGATCGTAAGGGAATGCCCTACGGCAAATTCCCTTAGATCCTCGTCCCCAACCCGGCTCCTCCCGAAACCCGCGCCTTGTCCCGATCAGGGCTTCGGCGGAGCCGGGGTGGCCGCTTCCCCCCGAAGAACCGCCTCAAAGGCGGGGTTCGAGGGCTGCCCCGCCCGGCGGGATTTCTCGTAGTGAAACCGAGCCAACTCCAGAAACGGAGGCTTCTGGGTCGCATACACCACCGCCAGGTTGTAATGCGCGGCGGGCGAACTCGGGCTCAGCTTCAAGGCCTTGCGCAAAGCCGCCTCCGCCGCCGGACGCTGGCCGCGCTCGCTCAAGGTGATCCCCAGATAGGTCTGGGTCGCCGCATCCTCCGGATCCAGCTGGGCCGCCTCGCTCAAAGCCGTGAAGGCGTCGTCATAGCGCTGCTGCCGGAATCGGAGGATCCCCAGCAACGACAGGCTGAAAGGATCCTGGGGATCCTGCGTCAACGCCCGCTTCAACAGGGTTTCGCCCTCCTCCACCCGCCCCTGCTCAATGACAATGGCCGCGAGGTTTCCCAGGGTGAACACGTTGTTGTCGTCGAGCTTGAGAATGTCCCGGTACGCCCGCTCCGCGTCCGCCAGACGGCGCTGGGAAAACGCCCGACGCGCCTGCTCCGAAAGCTCACCCGCCCCGGGAGGCAGATCCCGGGTGGTGCGTCGCCGGATTGCCCCGGCGCGATTGGTGGACACCCCGGACGTCGCCGCAGCCGAGGTGGGAGCGATCGGATCCGAAGCTGCCCTGGCCCCGGGCCCGCCTGGAGCGGAAGAGGGAGCGTTGGTTGCCCCCTTGGACTCCGCCTGCGCCGGGGTCGGGGTTGCCTGCGCCGGGGTCGCCTGAGCCATTTGGACTGGAGCCGGTGGAACCGCAGGCAGTTCGGTGCGTTGCGTGGGAGCCTGGAACAGCGCCAGTTCCTCGCTGGAATAGGGTTCGGGTTTGGCTTCGAGGGCCCCGACCCTGGCCTCGAGGCGGGAGACTTCACGCGACAATTCCCGGGTCTTGGATTCGGCCCCCGCGGCGGCGCGCTCGCGATCGCGGCGACGTGACTCGGCCCGGATTTCCTCCACTTCGTGGCGCAATTCGTCGCGTTCCCGCTCCAACCGGCGCAGCCGGGCCAGATCCGCCGAGGACAATTCGGCAGCGGGCACCTCGGCAACCTTCAGGCTCGCGGGGGTGACCCGGATGTTGGTGAGCTTGTCGATTTCCCGGAGCAGGGATTCGTTTTCGCGGCGGAGTTTGTCGCCGGTGGCGCGCTGGTCAGAGAGCTCGGTCCGGAGGGAGGCCAGTTCCCGGGCGGCGTCGGACTGGGCCTTGGAATTGGACCGGGCGGCGGTGAGATCCCGCTTGAGGGTATCGATCTCCCCCTTCAACGCGGCAGCCTGTTCGTCCGACTTACGCCCCATCGTGTCCAGGCGCGCCTGGAGTTTCTGGCGATCCCCGCGAAGTTCGTCGGCCTCGCGGCGCACCGACGCCAGTTCCGTGCGGGTGGCCTCCAACTGCTTCTCGAACTCGAGGGCTTTCTTGGCCTTTTCGACGATCTTCTTGTTGTCGTCCATCTGGCGGTCCAGGGCCGCCTTCAGGATCTCGTTCTCCCGCACCAGAATCAGAATGCGGTCCTCGGCCTTGGCCAATTCCGCGGGGTCGATGGCGGCGGATTTGGGACTCAGGGCCTCCTTCAACCGGGCTTCGAGCGTGGAACGCTCCCGATCCAACCGGTCCCGGGACTTCTCCAGGTTCGAGTGGGACGCTTCCAGGACCTCCACGCGATCGCGGGCTTCGCGAAGTTCGAGCGCCAGCCGGGCCGAGCGTTCGTTGGCCTCCTGAACCAGCAGCGAGGCGTCGTTCGCCTTCTTCATCGCGAACTCGACCCGCGCCTCCGCGGTGCTGGCGCGGTTTTCGGCCGCCTCGGCCCGCGACTGGGCGGCGGACAAATCCCGCGACATCGATTCGGAGACGGCCGTCGAAGGAGCCGTTGAGGGAGCGGGAACGGGCTGGGTGGCGTTCGAAACGGGCGGCGATGCGGGAACCGAGGCGACGAGCGCCGCGGTCGGAGCCGGTTCCGCGGCAGGCAACTTTTCACGCAGCGCGCCCACGCGATCGGCAAGGTACCGGAGACGGTAGCTGATGATGCGCTCGTTCCAGGTCGGGTGAGCCTTGGCGAAAGCCTGCAGGTCCTGGCGGGCCCGCTGGAAACGGTCCATGGCCGCTGACGCCTGGCCACCCGCCTGCAGGGATTCCCCTTCCTGGATCGAATTATAGATCTGCAGGAACTCCGTGTCCGGGGATTGCGCCTGGACACCCAGCGCAACGCCGTGAAGGAGGAGCCACAGGACGACGCGTTTCATCGCCGCGACGCTACCCGGCCGTTCGCGCCATGAAAACGGCAAAGGCGATCCTGTTCCGCTTCCGCCCGCCCACCGCTATGCTTCCGTTCCTCCCCCGAACCTGCCACGCTCGCCGCCGCCGAAGAAATCGGCTCACGATGAACTTTCTCGAAAAACTCAAGTTCACGGCGGATGGCCTCATTCCGGCCATCATCCAGGAACAATCCACCGGCCGCGTCGTCATGATGGCCTGGATGAACCGCGCGTCCCTCGAGAAGACGATCGAAACCGGTCTCACCCACTTCTGGAGCCGGTCCCGACAAAAGTTCTGGATGAAGGGCGAATCCAGCGGGCACGTACAAAAGGTCAAGGATATCGCCTTCGACTGCGACGGCGACACCCTGCTCATCCAGGTCGAACAAACCGGCGCCGCCTGCCACGAAGGCTATCGCTCCTGCTTCTTCCGCTCCGCCCGCCCCGGTCTGTCGTTCGAAATCACCGAACCGCAGCTGGAATCGCCCGAGCAGATCTACGGCAAAAAGGCCTGAACCAGGCCGCCGTCCCTCCTCCGCCCCCCGACCGGACGCTCTCGTTCCGGCCGGCTTTCCTGGCATTTCCGCCGGGTCGGGATTCCACCCCACCGAGCAGGAGGGCCCCTAAGGAACCGCCCTTCTCCGGGGGGCGAGCCCTGCCTTCCCCGTCTTTCCTCCGCGCCTCTGCGCCTCTGCGCGAGGCCGCTTTCTCAACGTCGGTCCGCCCCCGAACCCGGCCCTCGCCCCCACCCCCACGCCAGAGGACTTCCCAAGGCCCGTTGTTTCCTCGCGCAGAAAACGCGGAGGCGCAGAGGAAGAAAAGGCGACTGAACTCCACGAAGGGACGCACGGGCTCCGAGGAACGGTCGATGTCCGCTCCTCCTTTTTTCGATTCACGCCCACCGCCAATCCCCGGGTAAACAGGAGGTGAACGAAAGGTCGGGGCCGCGACACCGTGACGAAACCCCGCCCCAACCAACCCATGAAATTCGCCGACATCCAACGCCTCCATGAGGCCGGCCTGATCACCGACGACCAGCGAACCCGCATCGTCGAGCGATTCGGTCTGCGGGAGAACTCGAACCGTTTTCTCGTCATCCTCTCCGTGGCGGGGGCCCTGCTCGTCTCGCTCGGATTGATCCTGCTGGTCGCCTCGAACTGGGACGGCATTCCCCGACTCGCCAAATTGGCGGCCGGCGTCGCCTTCCTGGTGGGTGCCCATGGCGCAGGCGCCTGGCTGAGGGGCTCGGAAGATCGATGGCCCAGGGTCGGGGAGGCCCTGCATTTCGCCGGTGCCCTGCTCTTTCTGGGAAACATCGCCCTGGTCGGCCAGATTTATCACCTCGGCTCGCGCACGCCGGACGCCTGGCTGCTCTGGTGGATCGGAATCGCCGGACTGCCCTGGGTGCTCCGCTCCCGCCCGCTCCACGCACTCAGTCTTTGCGCCTTCGGCATCTGGTTCGCCACCGAATGCTGGGCGGACCGGGGATGGCTTCATTCCGGCCCCGGGGTGCAACCGATTCTCCTGGTGGTGCTGCTCGGATTGACCTGGTACGGCCTGGGAGGCTGGCTGCACCGCACCCGCTGGAGTCTGTTCGCCGCCGACACGGAAAAGGCGGGCCTGACGCTGGCGCTGCTGTTCTCCGTGCCCCTCACCTTCAGCCTGATTCAGGACGAAATGTACGGGGCGAACGAGACCGGAAGCCTGATTCCCATCGGGCTCATGGCCGGGCTGGCCACGGCGGCGCTGGTCGCGGGATTGCGCCGGAATGAGCGCCTCGCACCCCCCTGGCGGATCGCCTGGGGCGGAACGCTCGGCGCGCTCGTGCTGTTCCTGATCACGATACCCCTGCTTGGCCCGGCCGGACTCGGCACCTTCAGCCAGGGTGATGGGGACCAACTGCTTGCCGCCACCGCCTCCTGTCTTCTCTTCGCCTTCGCCCTGGTTCAGGTCCGGATCGGCGTCCTCACGGGCTCCGAATGGATGGTCAACCACGGCATCCTGCTGCTCGCGGCGGTGCTCGTCTCCACCTACCTCGGGCTGATCGGGTCCATGGCCAACACCGGCACCCTGTTCGTCCTCTCGGGCGTGCTCCTCCTCGGCCTCGGCGGATTCCTCGAACGCCGGCGGCGCACCCTCCTTCACCTCATCCGACTCAACCCCCTCAGCCACCCCGCCCCATGAAATCCGTCCTGCTCGCCACGATCATCGGCCTCCAGACGCTCTGGATCGGCGCCACCGTTCTCCAACAGGAACGCATTCTCGACAGCGGAACGGTCATCCATCTGGAATGCCGCCCCGTCGATCCCAGGGACCTGCTCCGCGGCGATTTTGTCATCCTCTCCTACGACATCTCCACCGCCGAGGCCGCCCAGTTCGTGCCGCCTCTCCAGCCTTCCGAAACCCTCCCGGCCGGATCCACGGTCTGGGCCGAACTGACTCCCGGGGACGGCTTCCACCGACTGGTGCGCGTCCACCGCAAGGCCGTCGATCCCGAACCCGGAAACATCCTGCTCAAGGGCCACACCCGCGCGGTCGGGAGATTCGTTCCGGAAACCCGCGTGCCCACCCGGATCGAATACGGCCTGGAGCGTTACTACGTGCGGGAGGGCACCGGGAATCCCCAGGGGAAACTGACGGCCGACGTCGCCGTATCGTCCTCCCGTCAGGGCACGCTCAAGCAGGTGTACGTGGAGGGTGTCCCCTACGCCGACGCCATGCGGTCGTCAAAACCCTGAGCCTGGAATCCCCAACTCCGCACCCCGCACCGAGTCCCGGTCATCCGCGCGGCCTGGCCGGCAGTTTCAAGGCGGCCAGCGTCAAGCCCTCCCGCCGCTTCAACACCGCCTCGAACTTCGGGACGTACATCTGGGTCTCCGCGGGCAGGGACGGCGCGATGGCGTCGAAGGAGGTCGCCCGCCGCCTCTTGAGCAGATCCGACACCCGGCCCGGCCCGGCATTGTACGCCGCCAGCGCCAGGCGCCATTCCTTGAACTGGCCGTGGAGCGATCGGAGGTATTTCCCCGCGGCACGGGCATTCGACTCGGGCACCAACCGCTCGTCGCGAGGCTCCAGTTTCAACCCCAGACTCCGCGCCGTCGGCCCCATCAACTGAAACATCCCCACCGCACCCGCCGGACTCCGCGCCGTCGGATCGAAGGAAGACTCAATCTCCGCCAGCCAGACCAGCTCCGGCGGCGCCCCCGCCTCCCGCAGCACCGGCTTCAGCCGCGGCACCCACGTCGACGCCCCCCTGGGTGCGGCCTGGCCGGACACCTGGGCCTGCCAGGCCTGCCGTTCCTGGGCGGGGGTGGGATTCGGAACCGACGGGGACGCTCCGCCCGGCGCCGGCTTGGTTCCGGAGGCGGGCCCGGCTGCCCGGAACTTCTCCGCCACCTTGAAGTAGTCGAGACGCGCCCGCAGCCACGGAGCGTAGGCGCGGGTCTGCGGACTCTTCTCCAACAACGGCAGGGCCAGATCCGCCACTTCCCGGAACGACGCGAGATCCACCACCTGATCCCCCTGCAGTTCCTCGGAGAGCTGGCTCAGCACCTGGCTCATGCGGGTGGGATCCCCCGACCGCAAGGCCTTCAGCACGGCGGGATCCACGTGTTGCTCGAGCAACTGCTCCCCCAGCCCGAGCAGGTTCTCCAGCTGCGCCTCCGCCCGCCGGCCACCGGCCAATGCCGCACCCGCGACCAGCAGGTTGAGAAATCCCCGACGATGCATCTTCGTTTCCATGGCTTCCTTCGCTCACAGACCGTCCCGGCGTTCCTGACCTGACTGACGCGCACCGACGCCCCCGCATTCGGACGCAGCTCAACCCACCACCCGCCGGCACCGCATTACCCCCGGACCGGCGTCCTTCCAATGCGGAATCTCCCGGGATGGCCATTCCGGCGTCCACCTGCTTTCCTTGTTCCATGCGCCCCGTCCCCTTCCTTCTCGCCGCCGCCTGGGCCGTGCTCGCGGCGGCTTCCACCCTTCGTGCCGACGGCCCTGCCGACAACGTGGCCGAGAAAGTGCGCCCCATCCCACCCCCGGGCATCGAAATCCCGGCCGACGACAAACGGGCGCTGTCGGAAGGCGCGAACCGGCTGGGGACGGCCATCGAAGCCCTGCGCGCGGACGTTCCCGCGGCGGTCCGCTCACGACTCCCGGACGTCCAGATCTTCCACAAGGCCGTCGATTGGGCGGTGCGCTACGGGGAAATTTTCGCCACCAACGAGGTGCAGGCCGCGCGCGCCCAACTCGCCGAAGGGTGGAAGCGTCTGGCAGCCCTGGCCGAGGGCCGAACCCCCTGGCTCCAGCAGACCGGCCTGGTGGTGCTGGGCTACGCCTCGCGCATCGATGGCTCGATCCAACCCTATGGACTGGTCGTCCCCGACACCTACCGGCCCCATGACGCCCATCGGTACCGCCTCGATTTCTGGTTCCACGGTCGCGGCGAAAAGCTGAGCGAACTCGCGTTTCTCAATGAACGGATGAACCGGCGCGGGGAATTCGCCCCCGCCAACGCCCTGGTGCTCCATCCCTATGGTCGCTACTGCAACGGCTCCCGGTTCGCCGGCGAGACGGATGCCTGGGAAGCCCTGGCCGACGTCCAGTCCCGGTACCCCGTCGACAACGACCGCCTGGTGGTTCGCGGGTTCTCCCTCGGGGGCGCGTCCTGCTGGCATTTCGCGGTGCACCACGCCTCCCGCTGGGCCGCCGCCGCCCCGGGCGCCGGGTTCAGCGAGACCGCGGAATTCCTGAAGGTATTCCAGAAAGAGAACCTCCAGCCCGCCGGGTGGGAGCAGAAACTCTGGCGCCTGCACGACGCCACCGCCGTGGCCCTCAACGTCGGCATGGTCCCCCTCGTCGCCTACAGCGGCGAACGCGATTCCCAGATCCAGGCCGCCCGCGCCATGGAAACCGCCACCGCCGCCGAAAACCTCGACCTCACCCACATTCTCGGATCCGGAGCCGGCCATCAGTACACAGCCGCCGCCCGCGAAGAGATCAACCGCCGCATCGACGCCGCCGCCGCCCTCGGCCGCGACCCGCTGCCCCGCACGGTCCGGTTCGTCACCCACTCGCTCCGCTACCCCACCATGGCCTGGGTCACCCTCGAAGGACTCGCCCGCCACTGGGAACCGGCACGCGTCGAAGCCTCCCTCGACCCCGCCGCCAACCGGATTTCCGCCACGCTCTCCAACGTCACCGCGCTCACCCTCCAGATGCCCTCCGGCCTCGCCCCGTTCGACCCCCGACAACCGGTCACCGTCGAACTCAACGGTCAAAAACTCGCCGCCACACGCCCCCAGACCGACCGCTCCTGGTCCGCCACCTTCCACCTCGACGGCGCCGCCTGGAAATCCGGACCGCTTCCCGCGAACGACGGAAAACTCCGCAAGCGGGCGGGACTGCAGGGCCCGATCGACGACGCCTTCATGGACTCTTTCCTGTTCGTCCGGCCCACGGGCAAACCGCTCAACGAAAAGGCCGGCCAATGGGTCCGCCAGGAAATGGCCCGCGCCGTCGACCACTGGCGGAAACACTACCGGGGCGACGTGCGCATCACCGAGGACACGGCCGTGACGGACGCCGACCGCGCCGCGCATCACCTCATTCTCTGGGGGGACCCTTCCAGCAACGCCGAACTCGGCAGGATCGCCGCGCAACTGCCGATCCGCTGGAACGCGGAAGGCGTGCAGACGCCCGGGCGCAGTTTCCCGGCCGACGGATTCGTTCCCATCCTGATCCATCCGAACCCCGCCCAACCGGCGCGTTACGTCGTCCTGAACAGCGGTTTCACCTTCCGCGACTACGACTACCTGAACAACGCGCGGCAGACGCCGAAGCTCCCCGACTGGGCGATCATCGATCTCTCCCAGGCCCCGGGTTCACGCGCGCCAGGCGGCATCGCCAGCGCCGGATTCTTCGGCGAACGCTGGGAATGGCAGGACCCTGAAGGGCTCTGAGGAACTAGGCCCGGCGGTGGACCTTGTGGATCGCCGCCTGGTCCGTCGGCTTGATCACCATCTCGTCGATGCACACATGCGCCGGCCGGCCGGCCATCCAGACCATCGCCTCCGCCACATCGTCCGGAGTCAGGGGATGGACGCCCGCATAAACCTTGCGGGCCCGATCCTCGTCCCCCTTGAACCGGACCACGGAAAATTCGGTTTCGGCCATGCCCGGGTCGAGGGTCGCCACCCGGATGCCTGAGCCGCACAACTCGAGGCGGAGAGACTTGGTGATCGCCAGTTCCGCCGCCTTGGCGCCGCAGTAGGCCGCGCCGTTTTCATAGGGAGTTCGCGCCGCAATCGAGCCGATGTTCAGGATCGTCGAACCATCGTCCCGCGGCATCAGGGGGAGCACCGCCCGCACCATGCGCAGCACGCCCAGGACATTCGACTGCATCATCCCTTCCCAATCCGCATCGCGCCCCTCCGCGATCGGCTCCAACCCGAGCGCCCCGCCCGCGTTGTTGATCAGGACATGGACCGGCGCGGCGATTCCCGTCCGGACCCAACCCACAAAGGCCTCCACCGAATCCGTCGTGGCGACGTCGAGAGCGCGAAATTGAACGTCCGGCGACCCGGCCGCCTTCGCCTCGGCCGCCACCGTTTCGAGGCGATCCACCCGGCGCGCCCCGAGAACCAACCGGCACCCCTCGGCCGCGAAGGCCCGGGCGGCCGCGGCCCCAAAGCCACTGGAAGCCCCGGTGATCAGAACCCAACGCCCTGCAAGTCGTGAACGCATGCCCAAGGATCGACGCGGCTCGCCGTTCGGCCAGTCACTTTTTCCCCAGCAACCCCCGCGCTTTCATCCAGTCAGCCACCCGATCCGGCCAGAAGGTGACCGGATTCTCCGTGCGCCGCAGGCCGTAACCGTGGCCGCCCGTGGGATAGACATGAAGTTCCACCGGCACCGAGCTCTTCTTCAGCGCCAGGCTGTAAAACAACGCCCCCTCCACCCGGACCGGGTCATCAGCCGAAATGGAGATGAAGGTGGGCGGCGTGTTGGGGGTGATCGGAAGGTCCGGCGCCACGCGGTCGTTCTCCTCCTTCACCGTCAGGTACGCCGGGTAAATCAGCACCGCGAAATCCGGCCGGCAACTGACATCGTCCGCCGCATCCACCCGAGGATACGAACGCACCGGGGTCGTGCTCAGCGACGCCGAGAGATGGCCGCCCGCCGAAAACCCGAGCACTCCCAGCCGCGCCGGATCGACCCCGAACTCCCTCGCCCGGGATCGCAGGAGCCCCATCGCCCGCTGGGCGTCCTGCAAAGCCACCGTGTGCTTCTCCAGGCCCTCCCGTTTCGGCACCCGGTACTTCAACAGGACGCCGGTGACCCCGATGGAATTAAGCCACTCGCACACTTCCGTCCCCTCCAGGTCGAGCGCGAGAATGTGATAACCGCCCCCCGGACAAACCAGCACCGCCGCCCCGGTGTCGATCTCAGGCCGGGGCCGGTGGAGTTCGAGCGTGGGCTCGGAAACATTCCCCAGCCGGATCAGTCGGCGACCCGCAACAAAGTTGTCGTTGGTCTTCGTGAGATCCGATTCCGCCGGAAGTTTGACGGTTTCGCCCGGAGGACCGTCCGGCCAAAGCCGCAACGGAGCCCCGGCGGCGACCGCCGAAGGAAGATACTCCGCCGCCGCGACCAGGAGGCCAAGAATCAGGCCCAGAGTCCGACGCCAGGACAGGGAGGGAACGGGGGGGCTCATGGGAATCGGATCCGGAGGCGCGCCTCAGCGGCGCTTGGCGCTCCAATCGATGGTGATGGCATTGCCCTCCATGGTCGTCGACGCCTTCCCCGAAAGCTTGCCGCCCTCCAGCTTGCCCTTGATGTCGTAAACCATGGCCGCGCCGTTGTCCCGGTTCCGCTTGATGGTGAAGGCCACGTCGTTGCCGCGGATCTCCCCGCTCTCAATCGCCAGCTGGCCACCGCCCGGACGCGCCACACCGCCGCTCAGCTTCGTGCCGTCCTGCTTCAAGGTAAGGGGCAGCTCGACGGGCTCCTGGTTGGGTCCGGGCACCGTCAGCGTCCATTCCCCGGTCAGGTTGGCCGAGGCCCCGGCCGCAGCAGCTCCCGCTTCGGAACCGATCGCCGCGCCACCCAGAATCGACGCGAGTCGCGTCTCGATCGACTCCGCCCAGATCCCGTACGCCTTCGGCGAGAGGTGCAGGAAGTCCGGCATCAGATCGCGCGGAATGGTTCCGTCCGAGGCAAGGAAACGATGGCCGAAGTCGGTCCAGAAAATGTCCTTCTCGTCCGCAAGCTTCTGAACGATCTGGTTGACCTGAAGAACCTTGCCCCGGATGACCGAGGGATTCTCGCTCCGCGGAAAGATGGGAACGAGCAGGATGCGCGTCGACGGCAGCTTCTCGCGCAGCTTACTCACGATGGCGGTGATGCCGTCGGCGATCTGATCGACGGTGTTGTCCTCCCCGTTCGAGTTGTTGGTGCCGATCATCAGCACGGCCGCCTTCGGTTTCAGGCCCGTGATGTTTCCATGCTCAAGGCGCCAGAGGACGTGCTGGGTGCGGTCCCCGCCAATGCCGAGATTGATGGCGTTGCGCGCGGCGTAGTAGCGGGCCCAGACCTCCTTGCCCTCCCCTTCCCAACCCTGCGTGATCGAGTCGCCAATGAAGATGACCTGGGCTTTCTCCCCCAGCTCGGCGGTCTTTTCGTTCATCGACTTGTGCCGGGCCTTCCACCAGTCATCCGGGCGCGGTACCGGATCGATCGCGGAATGGCCGCCCGCCAGGGACCAGCACTCGGAGGCGAGCAGGAACGCGGCGGAAAGGGAGAGGGAAAGAAGGGAAGGTTTCATGGGGAGGATCGTGGTCCCGGGATCTCACGCCACCCCGCCCCCAAGTGCAAGCCGCCGCAAGGCCCCCCGATCCCACCTTGTCCCGCCACCCTCCGACGCGCACGATCGAGACAAGCCCCAGCACTGGATATGCCCCCCCATCCCGCCCGCATCAACCGACGCCTGTTCATGACCCGGACAGGTACCGCCCTTCTGGGCACCGGACTTGTCTCCGGTCGGGCCGCTGAATCACCCGCCCCCTCCCCGCCACCCCTCCAACCCAAATCAGTCGCCGCCATCCTCACCGCCTACCAACAGGGCCTGCACGCGGATGTGCTGGTCGGCAAGATCCTCGAAGGCTGGCGCCAGGACGGAGGACCGGGACCAGCCCTGAAACTGGCCTCAATGTACGTCGACCAGTTCCCCGAGGGCGATCTCGCGCGTCCCATGGCCCGCAAACATCAGGTGCCCATCTTCGGCACCATCGAGGAAGCCCTGACCCTCGGCGGAACCCGGATCGCCGTGGACGGTGTCATCAGCATCGGCGAACACGGCGACTACCCCTGGAACGAGAAGCAGCAGCATCTCTATCCCCGACGCCGTTTCTTCGAGGGGATCGCCGCCGCCTTCCAGAAATTCGGCCGGGTCGTGCCCGTCTTCAACGACAAGCATCTGGGCCCGACCTGGGAGGATGCTCAATGGATGTATCGTCGCGCGCGCGAATTGCAGATCCCGTTCATGGCCGGCTCCTCCATGACCGTCGGCTTTCGCGAACCCGATACCACCCTTCCTCTCGGCTCCGAACTGGAAGCCGTTATCGGCATCGGATACTCCGGCCTCGATATCTACGGAAGCCACGCGCTCGAACTACTCCAGTCCCTGGTCGAACGCCGGCGCGGCGCGGAACAGGGCGTGGCCTGGGTCCAGTGCCTCCAGGGCGAAGCGCTTTGGCGGCTGTTCGAGAGCGGGGAACTTCGACGGGACCTGCTCGACGCCGCCCTGGCCATCACTCCGCATGCAGCCGGCGCCGACGTGCGCCGCGCCGAGGGCGCCACGCTGTTCCGATTCCATTACCGCGACGGACTCCCGGCCGCGATCGTGATGCTTCCTGGATATGCCCAGGGAACTGCGGTCGCCCTGAGGCTGCGTGGGCAGACCAAGCCGCTCGCCGTCCGGTTCGACGAACGGACCCAGCCCCGACATCCCCACTTCGCCTACCTGCTGAAAGGCATCGAACGCATGGTCCACACCGGCCAACCCCAGTACCCGATCGAACGAACGCTTCTCACCACAGGCATTCTCGATCGTGCCCTGACTTCGCTTCACGAGGGACAGCGACGCCGCGAAACCCCGGAGCTCGCCATCGCTTACACGCCCGTCGACTACCCGCATGCCCCGCGGCCCGACCTCAGTTCGGACCCGCGGCGCTGAGGCGGACCGAGCCGGAACGGACCCCCCCGCCCACTCCCGCACCCGCACCCGCACCCTACTTCGCCGCCGCAGAACCGGCCCGCTTCATCCTGCCTTAATGGAGTCCGCGATAGACTGGCGGCGAAGGATGATGACAACGACGCCCGCGACCCGATGGCGTGTCCAACTGATCGAGGAACAGGCACTGCTGCGCCAACTCCTGGCCCATGCCATTGCCAGTTTCGGCGAGCGCTTTGAGTTGGTTGCCGCCTCGGAAAGCGGCACCGAAGGCCGCGACGCGTGCCTCCGCCTTCGCCCCGACCTCGTCGTGCTCGATCTTGAACTGGCCCGCGCCGACGCCATCGAACTCGCCCGTTCCCTCGTCCGACTTCAGCCCGACACCCGTCTGCTGGCGCTCTCCGATGCCAGCGACCCCGTGCTCCTGAACCGCCTGGACGAACTCGGCGTACCGGGCTTCGTCGACAAGGATCAACCCCTGGAAATCCTGGAGGAAGCCATGAGCGAGGTGGCCGGGGGACGAAGTTACCGGACCGCGCGGTGGACTGCCCATCAACGCCAACTGCGGGCGGACCCCCAGGCCTTCCCCAAATTCCTGACCGGCCGCGAACAGGATATCCTGCGCCTCGTGATCCGTGGCTGGACCAGCCGGGCCATCGCCGGCCGACTCGACCTCAGCCCCCGCTCCGTCGAAACCTTCCGCTTCCGCCTCATGCGCAAACTCGGCGTCCGCAACGTCGCAGAACTCATGGACCTCGCCTTCCGCACCGGCCTCCTCCCCTCCCGCCGCCCCTGATCCCCGTCTCCCCTCTCCCTT
>CAYZAE010000088.1:26352-27602 GCA_964476125.1 uncultured Verrucomicrobiota bacterium
CCACACCTCCCTTCTCCACACCCCAAACTCCCCACTCCCTACTTCCAAAAACAGGTGCGGCCGCAACCTCTCGGTCGCGGCCGCCGGTGGAGCCTGTCTGAGCGTTTCTCAGCGCTTGCCTCGTCCGCCGGGACCGCCTCGTCCAGCGGGCCGCACCTGATCCCTGGACGCGATTTCAGCCGCGCTCACGCTGCCGTCCTTGTTCGCGTCGTAGCGCGTGAGGATCTCCTCGATCCGATCCCCCACCCGGTTCTCGAACAGGGCCAACGACTCCGCCCCCGTGATGTTGCCATCACCGGCTGTGGCCCCGGTGGGAATGCTGTCGAACTTCTCGAGAAAGGCCTCGAGCCGTTCCGTGACCTCGGCGGCCACCCCGGCGGCGAGTTCCGCCGCGGAGAGGGCTCCGTCGTCGTTGGCATCAAGTTCCTCCAGGTGCCCGCCAACGCGAGGTCCACGGCGCCCTTTGAGTTCGGCTGAGGACAACGCGCCATCGTCATTGGTATCGAGCGCCTCCAACAGGTGAGCCAGGTGCTCGGCGGCATGCGCTTCGATGACCGCCTTGGCTTCGACCGTGGTCACGATGCCATCTCCGATCGTCTGCCCCGTCGGGATGCTGTCGTACTTCTCCAGGAACGCCGATTGCAGTTCCTTGGCCAGAGCCGTTCCCTCCGACAGGAACTCCGCGGCCGTCACACTTCCGTCTTCGTTTGCGTCGAAGGCCTTCCATCCGCCGGGTCCGCCGTGGCCGGGTCCGATACCCCGGGCGTGCGCGGGTTCCGAGCCTGCGAACACCGGGCTCGCCAAACCGCCGAGCGCCACGGCGGCGCCGAGAATCACGAGGGAACGTTTCACTGCTTTCATAGGGGGACTCCTTACTTTTACGGACACGGGGCCGAACACCCCGGATCCATCACTGATGCTGGTTGGTTTTGATTCGTTGCCCCGCACGCCATCCGGTGTGCGGGCGTGCCTTCGAGATCGCCAGCCGTGGTCGGAGACCTGTCCGGACCGCGATGTCGATTCATCGGAAGCACGCGCCCACCAACGTTCACTCCCCTCCCTCTGACCAGCGTCCTCGAAGCCGTAGTTCTACGACACGCCCGTCGACAGGGGGACAGGCTTTTGGAGTGCGGCAGCCCCCTGCCGCTTTCCCGTCAGACCGCAGACCCGCCTCCCCCCTCCCCCCAACCCGCGGCCTCGCTCCCATCCTCCGCTGTTCCAAAGCGGCGGAGGGCCGCCGCACTCCACAG
>CAYZAE010000089.1:0-27196 GCA_964476125.1 uncultured Verrucomicrobiota bacterium
TCACCTCCGCGCCCGTCGCGCTGTCTGTTCTCATTCCGCCCTCGTTTCTCCAGTCGCCGGTGCCGCTCATGGTCGTCCAGGGAACTCCTGCCTCCCTGCGCGTCGAGGCGACAGGCAGTCCGTCCCTGCACTACCAATGGTCCAAAGACGGACGCGTTCTTGCGGGTGCGACGCAGGATCGACTGGAGTGGGCCGCCATTCGGCCGGTGGACGCCGGGGTGTACCGTGTGGTGATTTCGAACGACGCCGGCCAGATCGAAAGCAGCGCGGTGACCGTGGCGGTGCAGGTCGCCAGTTCCATCGCGTTCGAAACGTCGAGCCGTTCCGTCCGTCTGGAAGTGGATGCCTTCGCCGGGCAGTCCTACACCGTGGAGGAAATGAGTCCGGAGCCGGCGTCGGCCTGGACCGTGGTTCAATCCGGGGTGGCGGAGGGTGAGCGGATTTCGGTCCGACTTCCGGTGGGCGAAATCCGTGGGCGCCTTTTCCGGTTCCTGTTTCGTCCCGCCGGATCCGGGGCAGCGGCCGTGGGGAAGGGTTCGTTCGAATGAGGTTTTCTCCGCATCCCCTGGTGATCGCCCTGGCGACCCTTGCCGCGCCCGGGCTGCCGCTGGACACGCAGGCGGCGGACGTCCCCGCGCGCGGGACCGCGGCCGCGGCCGGGGCCGGGGCGGCGATCGCACCGGCGGGCAGCCAGGTGCTCGAGGTGGCCGGGACGGTGGAGGTGCAGTCAGGCAACGCGGCTCCCTGGCGCAGCGCCGGCGTGGGCGCGGTGCTCAAGCCGGGCGACCGCGTGCGCACGGGACCCGCGAGCCGTGCGGCGGTGCGCCTCTCGGACCACAGCATTCTGCGCCTCGCCGAGCGGACTGCGCTGGAGATCCAGCCTCCCCGGTCTGCGGAGAAGCAGCGCTTCGGTCTGCTCCGGGGCCTGCTGTTTTTCTTCGATCGCGAGCAGCCGGCGGACATCGAGTTCGAGACACCCCTGGCGGCGGGGGCGATTCGAGGGACCGAATTCGTGCTGTCCGCCGCCGAGGCCGACGGCACCACCCGTCTGGCGTTGCTGGATGGAAGTGTCGAACTGACCGCGGCGGACGCCTCGCTCGCCTTGTCCGCCGGGGAACAAGGACTCGTCGAACCGGGCCGCGCCCCGGTCCGATCCCCGCTGCTGGAGGCCCCTTCGATCCTGCAGTGGGCGCTTCACTATCCCGCGGTGGTGTCCCCGGAGGATTTTGAACTGAGTCCTGACGCGCGGATGGAATGGGCCGATTCCCTGGCCGCCTATCGGGCCGGAGACCTGCTTGGCGCACACCAGGCGGCGGCCTCGGTTCCCGGGGATGACGATTTCCTGGCGAGCTACCGGGCTGCGCTCGATCTTTCGGTGGGCCAGGTCGACGCGGCGGAGTCGCGACTGGACCGGGTGCCGCCGACTTCGGCGGTGGGCCGGGCGCTGCGGGAGTTGATGGCCGTTGTGCGAGGACAGCCGCTGCGGGGGCGGGACCTTTCCGAACCGCGGACCGTGAGCGAGTGGCTCGCGCGATCCTACACGCACCAGGCGAGATTCGAAATCGTGTCGGCCCTCGATGCCGCGCGACGTGCGGTTTTGCTGGGGCCTGATTCCGGATTCGCACACGTCCGCCTGGCCGAACTTCTCCTGGCCTCGGACCTTCGTGCGGAGGCCCGGGTGGAACTCGACCACGCCCTGGAGCTGGCCCCGCGCCATGCCCAGGCCCATGCCCTGCGAGGATTCGATTGCCTCGACCGCAACGATGCCCGGGGTGCGTTGGAGGCTTTTGAGAAAGCCCTTGGATTGGATGCCGCCCTGGGTCAGGCGTGGCTCGGCCGGGGGCTGGCGGAGCTTCGCCTGGGCGACCGCGACGCGGCGCTGCGTTCGCTGCAAACGGCGGCCGCACTTGAACCCCGGCGCTCGCTGTATCGCAGTTCCCTGGCCAAGGGCTTTGCCCGGTTGGGCGAGCCCACCCTGGCGGCACGCGAATTGAAACTGGCCCGGGACCTCGATCCCGCGGACCCCACCCCCTGGCTCTACTCGGCGCTGCAGGCGTGGCAGGACCACCGGCCCAATACCGCCGTCGATGACCTCCAGCGTTCGGTGGATCTGAACGACAACCGCCGCCTGTTCCGGTCGAGGCTCGCCCTGGATCGCGACCTCGCGATCCGCCAGGCGAATCTGGCCGGGATCTATCGCGACGCGGGACTGCCCGAAGTGGGGCAGCGTTCCGCGGTGGCGGCGGTGGCGGAGGATTACGCCGGATTCTCGGGACACCTGTTCCTCGCGAACAGCTACCGCGCCCTCGAGGATCCGAACCGGTTCGACCTGCGGTACGAGACCGCGCGCCAGAGCGAACTGCTGGTGGCCAATCTGCTCGCCCCGCCGGAGGCCGCGAATCTTTCCCAGCTGGTCTCCCAGCAGGAACACCTCCGCTACTTCGATCCGCGCCCGCTCGCCGGCAGTTCCTTCACCGAATACCGCGGCAACGGCGACTGGCGCCAGGAGGCCTCGGCCTTCGGCAACCTTGGCGGGTTCGCCTACGCGCTGGACGCGGCCTTCGACTGGCAGCACGGCCAGGAGCTCAACGACCACCGGGAACGGCGCGATGTGTCGCTCCAACTCAAGCAGCGGGTGACGGCGCGCGATGAAGCCTATCTCCAGGTCGGCTTCCTGAATTCCGAAGCCGGGGATGTCGCACGCCACCACGATCCCGCCACGGCCAAGGGCGATCTGCGGGTGACCGAGGAACAGACCCCCAACGTGCACGTCGGCTGGCATCACGCCTGGTCCCCGGCCAGTCATACGCTCCTGCTCTACTCCCGGCTCACCGACCGCCTCGACCTTCAGGATTCCCAGCCGGGCGTGCTGTTCCTGAGGCGCAATGCGGGGAAGGTTTCTTCGGTCTCCACCCCGCCGCTGTTCGACCTCGATTACTCCAGCGAGTTCACCGTGCATTCCGCCGAGCTCCAGCACCTTTGGCAGACGGACCGGAACACGCTGATCCTGGGTGCGCGCGGCCAGGCCGGGATCACCGAACCCCGGGCCGTCCTTTCCCGGCCGCTCACGGGGACCGTCACCGACCAGCAGTTCGAGGAGGACCTCACCCGGTTCAATGTTTATGCCTATGACCAATGGCGCTTGTGCGAACGCCTGCGGCTGATCGGGGGCGTGGCTTTCGATCACCTCGAGCACCCGGCCAACTCCGAGATCGCGCCCCTGACCCGCGGCACCCAGACCCGGGATCTCGTCGCGCCGAAGGCCGGCCTGCTCCTCACGCCCTGGCAGCACGGACTGGTCCGCGCCGCGTATTCGCAGTCGCTCGGCGGCCTTTACTTCGACCCCAGCCTGCGGCTTGAGCCCACCCAGATTGCCGGCTTCAACCAGGCCTTCCGCAGCCTGCTTCCTGAATCCGTGGCCGGCCTCGTGCCCGGCACCGAATTCGAAATGATCAGCCTGGGCATCGATCAATCCCTGCCCTCCCGCACCTACCTCGGAATCGAAGCCGCGGAGCTTTCGTCCGACGGCGACCGGGAGGTCGGCGCCCTGACCAATTCCCAACCTCTCCCGGTACCGGATTCCCCGACGTCGACCCGCCAGACGCTTGATTACCGCGAACGCAGCCTCTCCGCCTACGCGGTGCAACTCCTCGGCGAAGGGCTCGCGATCGGGGCCCGTTACCGGATCTCGGAATCCCGCCTGACCGGTTTGTTTCCGGATCTTCCCGCCGGAACACCAGGACTCGACCGACTTGAGCAGGAGGAAAAAAGCGTTCTCCAAAACGTGTCGCTCACGCTCAATTACCGGCATGCCACGGGATTCTTCGGGCAATGGGAATCGGCCTGGTATCATCAGACCAACGACGGCCAATCCCCCACGCTGCCAAGCGAGGATGTCTGGCAACACAACGTGTTCGCAGGCTATCGCTGGGCAAGCCTGCGCGCCGAACTGCGCCTGGGGCTGCTCAATCTCACCGACACCGACTACCGTCTGAACCCCCTGGGATCCTATCTCACCCTCCCCCGTCAACGCACCGCCGTCGTCGGTCTCCGCATCAACTTCTGACCGGCCCCCGACGTCCGCCCGTCCCATGGGCCCGCCCCGAACCGTGGCCGCCCTGACCCTCGGCGCGTTCGTCGCCCTGCTGGGCTTCGCCCTCGCCCGACCCGGATGGCGGCTGGGCGACCTGTTCCAGCATCAGAGCTACGATTCCCTTCACACGCTCGCCACTCCGGATCAGGCGTTCCCCGCAACCGCCGGCCAGTCCGTGGCGATCGTCTATCTCGACCTCAACTCCTTTCTCACCGAACACGTCGACGCCCTCCAACCCTGGCCACGCGAACTGCACGCCCGGCTCGTCCTCCGGCTCACCGCGGCCGGGGCGCGCGCCATCGTCTTCGACATCGTGTTTGGTGGACCCGGACCTGACCCCGCCGCCGACCGTGCTTTCGCCGAGGCGATCCGCGAGAGCGGCCGCGTGATCCTTGCCGGGGAGGCGTCGGCCGCTGCCGGGAGCATGACGGAAGCCGACCAACCCTCGCTGCGCCTGATCGGGGTCGAGGCACCCGTTGAACAGCTGGCCACCAACGCCGCCGCCTGGGGCGCCGCCAATCATGTCGTCGAGGATGACTTCGTGATCCGCCGCAACTTCGCGGGATTCACCTCCCAACGACTGCCGTCTCTGGCCTGGGCCACGGCTGAGTGGCTCGGGGTTCCCGGCACGACGGCCCCGGGGGCGACGGCCGAAGGCAACCGACGCTGGCTCCGCTACTACGGGCCCGCGCTGTCGCTGCCGCACCTCAGCTATTCCCAGGCCCTGGGCGAGGACGGTTCGGATCCCGGGTTCTTCCGCGACAAAGTGGTGTTTGTCGGCGCGCGCCCCATGACCGGGCTTTTTCACCAGCGACAGGACGAATTCCGCAGCCCGTTTCATTCGTGGCGTAACCGGCACCAGTTCCATCCCGGGGTCGAGATCCACGCCACGAGCCTGCTTAACCTGATGGAGAACGCCTCGCTGCGGCGAACCCCGGTGGGGGTGGAGGCCGCGCTCGTGTCCGCCGTCGCGGTCCTCTTCGGGGCCGGCCTGCTTTGGCTGAGGCCCCTGCCTGCCACCGCCGCCGCACTCCTGGGATGCGGGTGTTCCCTGGGCTTCGCCATCGCCGGCTTCCGCCAGGGGACCTGGTTCCCCTGGCTCGTTCCCGCCCTCGCCCAGATCCCGGCGGCTCTTTTTGGCTCGTGGCTTTTCCAGTTCGGTGACTGGTACACCACCCGCCGCCGGCTCGAGGCCGCCCGGATCGCGGACGAGGCCCGAATCCGGGAACAGGCCGCACTCATCGACAAGGCGACGGACGCCATTTCGGTGCGGGATCTCGAAGGGCGATTCGTTTACGCGAATCCGGCGGCCGCGCTTCTCCACGCCCTGAAAGGCACCGGCGCGATGCCCGCCACCCCGGCACCGGCCCTGACCACGCCGGAATCGCTGCGGACCGCCCGGAAGGCAGCCCTGCAGAAAGGCGAGTGGCAGGGGGAAGTGCGCCTGCACCGGAGCGATGGCCGCGAGCTGGTCCTGGAAAGCCGTTGGACGTTGATCCGCGACATCACCGGACAACCCGCATCGCTGCTGGTGATCGACACGGACGTCACCGAACGACGCCAGCTGGAGGCGGAGGCGCACCGGCTCCAGCGCACCGAGGCCATCGGTTCGCTGGCCAGCGGCATGGCCCATGACTTGAACAACGCCCTCGCCCCCGTGCTGATGGGAACCCAGTTGCTGCGGCGGGAGGCTGCCACCGACGAGGCGCGGCGCATCCTCCAGTTGATGGAGTCCAGCACGCGGCGCGGCGCGGACATGGTCCGCCAGGTCGTCCTCTTCGCCCGCGGCCGGCCCGGCGAAGCGGAGCGCCTCGATCTCCGGGTGCTGGTGAGCGACATGGAACGGCTGGCACGGGACACCTTCCCGAAGTCCATCGCCGTCGCCACGCATCTCGCCTCCGATCTCTGGCCCGTCCGCGGCAACCCCACCGAAATCCATCAGGTGCTGCTGAACCTCTGCGTGAACGCCCGCGATGCCATGCCCGCAGGCGGCACGCTCGACCTGGTGCTCGACAACGTGCAGGTCGACGAAGCCACCGCGCAAAACCAGCCCGGCGCGCGGCCCGGCGATTTTGTGTCGCTGCTGGTTTCCGATTCGGGGACCGGCATTCCCGCGGAGGTTCTGCCCCGGATCTTCGAGCCGTTCTTCACCACCAAGCCCACCGGGGCGGGCACCGGACTCGGCCTTTCGACCACGGCCCGGATCATCAGGGCGCACGGCGGATTTTTGCAGGTGTCTTCACCCCCCGGCGAAGGGACGACCTTCGAGGTTTTCCTCCCGCGCTGGACTTCGGCCGATGACACCCCGACGCACGAAACCGAGGAACCCCTGCCCATGGGCCAGGGTCAGCGGGTGTTGATCGCCGACGACGACCAGGCCGTGCGCGAGTTGCTCCGTCGCGCGCTCGAGGATCACGGGTACACGGTGCACGCCGCCTCCACCGGCAACGAAGCGATCGAGGCCTTTCGCGCGTCCGGCACCCGATTCGACCTGGTGCTCTGCGATTGCGACATGCCCGGACTCAGCGGCCCCCGGACGCTGGCGGCCCTGCGCGAACTGGCTCCGAACGTTCCCTGCCTGCTCATGACCGGGCAGGGCGAAGGCCCGGAGCCGGGCGCGACCTCACCCGACAACGCAACCCCGTCCCACCTGCCCAAACCGTTCCCCCTTCCCCTCCTGCTCCGTCGCGTGCACGAGGCGATCACCCGGGCCCGCTGAGCAATTGACGCGGAACGAGGTGGCGTCGGTGCGGGACGTCGGGGTTCAGCGGCGTTCGAGTTCGATCAGAACCACCGCCGGCCCGGGTAGCGAGACCGAGAGGCGTCCTACCCCCGTGTCCTCGGGCACCCCCGCCACTTCGCGCCATCGGTCCCGGGCCGCGTCGAGAAGGACCACCCGCGCCTGCAGAGTTCCCTTCCCGGGAAAGCCGGCCAGCCCCAGATCCAGTCGTTTCGCCTCCGGCCCCTCGTGAACCGCAAGCACCGCGCCCGAGCCTCCCGTCGCATCCAGCCCCGCCGCCAGCACCAGTTCCTTCCCGGCCGCCACCGCGCCGTCGCGCACCACCCTCACGCGGCGGGGCGCACCCAGCAGTTCGCGGAACAGGTGAAAGGCATGGAAGGTCTTTTTCGGTGTTCCCTGAAAACCGAACAAACCGAAGCCCTGGACCTCGCCCGAAAAGTAATTGGCCACATCCACCGGCGCATCCTGCAACCGGAGGAGCACGCTTGCCGCAAAGGCCGCGCCCTCGATTCCATTCATCCGCTCATACCACCGATCGCGCGCCGGCCCCTGGCCTTCGCGAGCCATCGGCGACCAATCCTCCCCCGGCAGATGATTCCATTCGTTGAGATGACTTTCGGTTCCCCGAAACCCGGCCTCATCCAGCCAGCGACGCACCGCGACGGCATACCGGACCATCGACGGCGCGTCGGCCGTGTACCGGTGCCAGGAAAAGAAATCGAGCGGCACGGCGTGCTCCCGGCAGTAGGCCAGAAACGCGCGCGTGAAGGGTGAAGGCTCAAGCCCCCCTCCGGATGCGCTCCCGACGCCGCCCACACCGGGCCCACCCACCCGAACGCCGGGAAACCGTGCCTTGATCGCCTTGGCCGTCAGTTCGAAGAGCCTAAAGAACTCGGCGTCCGACCCCGTCCACATTCCCGGCCGAACGTCAGGTTCATTCCAGATTTCCCAATACGCCACGTCCCGCTGTCGTCCCCCGGCCCAACCCTCCTCGTAGTGGCGAACGATTCCCACGGCCACCTCCGCCCAGTGCGCCGGGTTCGCAGGCGGATGAACCCAGTATTTCCTCGGGGTGTGCTCGATGCTTTCCCCCAACCGGAACACGACCCGCGCCCCCGTCTCGAGAACCGCGTCCACGACATCGTCCGTCGCCCGAAAATCGTAGTTCGCGGGATCCGCCGGATCGTCGCGGCTATCCCGGAAGATCGTATGCACATCCACCGCCTCCGCGTTGACCCAGACCGTGTCGTGCAGCCGCGTGAAGGGAATCGCGAGGCGCCGGTGATCCTCCCGCAGATCGACCGTTCCCCGATAACACCAGGGGCCTCCATTGACCCCGTGCAGCGGCCGAAGCACCCCGTTGGTTTTCGCAAAGTTGATGCGCCACGACTCCGCCAAGGCAGGCTCCGCCAGGCTTCCGAGAACCAGCACGAGAAGAGATGTCATCCCCAGATGCACCCGGGAGACGAAAGCCGACCGTGATGTCATGGCACGCTTGTTCAAGGATCCGATCACCCTGCGTCGCCGTCGGCAGGATTCAATTCCGCTCTGCCCGCCCCCACCCATTCCCGGCCGGCTCTCGGACAGGCGGACAACCGGCCGGGCCATGACAAGGAAGCATTAGCCGGTAGCATGATTACTATTTGACGAAGCGTCGATGATCTTGCTTACCTGCCGTCCGAAGGTCCGTCCAGGGGACGAGTAAGCGGAATCGGGAGACGCAAAGAGTTACAACTTCGCCCTTGCCCTGTTGGTCGACTTGGTTTTTGGTGCGCCCGAGGCTTTCCGTTGTAGCCCCAGCCGGTTCGAACAAGATCCCAGCGCTCCATTCCGTCGGGTGTCCCCGATTGCACCCCGGTCCAAGAGCCGGCTCTGTCGATCAGATCGCGTTTTCATTCCATGCCAAGACCCAAGAAGGCCGCGCCTCCCTCGGAGGCGTCCCCCACCTCTGCTGAAGCGGAAGTTCCCGCCACCGCAGCTCCCGCACGCCCCAAGGCCCGCGCCAAAAAGAAAGCCAGCGGAGCCGCCGCTGCCGCTGCTGCTGCTGCCGCTGCTGCTGCCCCAGCTCCGGCACCGGCAGCTCCCGCCGCACCGGCAGCTGTGGCCTCCTCCGCCGCAGCTCCCGCGGCCCCAGCCGCCGAATCCAAACCCGCGCCTGCCCCCACAACCCCACCCGCCGCCCTCCGCGAAACGCCGCCGTCCCTCGATTTCGGCGCGTCTCCAGCCAGGAATGCCCCGGCGCCTGCCTCCGAATCCGAACGCACCCCGGCCACCCAACGTCCGCCTGCTCCCGCAGGTGCGGCGCACCAGGGTCCACCACGCCCCGCAGCCCCAGGGCCCCAACCCCCGCCCCGGCCTGGAGCCCATCCCGCCCCGCCCCGGCCCCCGCTTCCACCCGGCAGCGGAACCCCGGTCCAATCCAGACTGCCGCTAGCTCCCTCCTCCCAGGCCGGCGGGCCCCCGCCTCAACACGGCCCCCCACCGCCCAGGCCCCCAGGGCCTCCCGGACCTCCCGCCGATCCGCGTCGCCCAGGCGAGCCCCCGGCACGTCCCCAGGAATTTCGTCGGCCTCCTCCGGGACCCGGCCAGGGCCCGGGACCCGGCCCCGACAATCGCCCCGCTCAAAATTATGCACCCCGCCCCCCTCAGGGTCAGGGACAGGCTCACGGCGGCGGTCACTCGCATCATCCCCCCCAGAATCGCGGCCACGGCCACCCGCCCCAGGGCCAGGGCCAGAATCGAGGTCCCAGCCCCGGCCCGGGTCAGGGACAGCGCCCCAACCCCAGCCCAGGCTATTCCCAGTCCCAGCCTCCCCGAGACCGGGATCGCGATAGGGACAGGGACAGGGACAGGGATCGTGAAAGGGATCGCGACCGTTTGCCTGAACGTCCACCGGAACGTGGATTGGATCGCGGGCCCGACAGAGGGCCCGACCGCGTGCCGGACAGGGGTCCGGATCGTGGACCCGATCGTGGACCCGACCGTGGACCCGACCGTGGAGCGGACCGGGATCGGGCTCGTGACCCTGAAATTGACCGGGAACGCGCTCGGGATTTTGACCGGGACCGGGACCGCGATTTTCCGCGGGAACGTGAAGTGGATCGTGATCGGGACCGGGAGAAGGAGTTTGTCCCTCCCCCGGACGACGTGGATCCGGCGACGGGCATCGCTCCGGTTCCTGCTTCCGACCTGCCGAGGGGCGAGACCATCAACATCGCGAAGCTTCATGCGATGTCGATTCCGGACCTGAACGCGAAGGCGAAGGATCTGGGTGTCGAAAATTTCGGCACCATGAAGAAGCACGAACTCGTGTTCGCGATTCTTCAGAAGAACGCCGAACGACGGGGAATCCTGTTTGCCGAGGGGATTCTGGAAGTCATGCCGGAAGGCTACGGCTTTCTGCGATCCCCGTGCTTCTCCTACCTCGCCTGCCCCGAGGATGTTTATGTCTCGCCATCCCAGATCCGCCGGTTTGATCTTCAGACTGGCGACCACCTGGGTGGACAGGTCCGGCCTCCGAAGGACAAGGAGCGCTATTTCGCCCTGCTGAAAGTCGAGTCCGTCGGCCACGAGGATCCCGACAAGGCGAAGGAAAAGACCCACTTCGAAAACCTCACTCCGCTGTTTCCCACCAAGCGGTTGCTGCTCGAAACCGCCGCCGACGAACTCAACACCCGGGTCGTGGACCTGGTCTGTCCGATCGGCAAGGGCACCCGTGGCTTGATTGTGGCGCCGCCCCGGACGGGTAAAACCGTCCTGATGCAGAAACTCGCCAACGCCATGCTCAAGAACAACCCGGAGGTCTACCTCATCATCCTGCTCATCGACGAGCGGCCTGAGGAAGTCACCGACATGGAACGTTCCTGCAAGGGGGCCGAGGTGGTGAGTTCGACCTTCGACGAACCCCCGGAGCGCCATGTCCAGGTCGCCGAAATGGTGATCGAAAAAGCCAAGCGCATGTTCGAGCACAAGAAGGATGTCGTCATCCTCCTCGACTCGATCGCCCGCCTCGCCCGCGCCTACAACACCGTCCAGCCGCACTCCGGCAAGATTCTCTCGGGCGGTGTGGACGCCAACGCGTTGCACAAGCCCAAGCGGTTCTTTGGTGCGGCCCGAAACATCGAGGAAGGCGGATCCCTGACCATCATGGCCACGGCCCTGGTGGATACGGGCAGCCGCATGGACGAGGTGATTTTCGAGGAGTTCAAGGGCACCGGCAACATGGAGGTCCATCTGGACCGCGCGCTCGTGGACCGGCGGATCTTCCCGTCCATCAACATCGAACGCTCGGGCACCCGCAAGGAGGAGCTCCTCTACCACCCCGACGAATTCTCGCGGATCGCCGTGCTTCGTCGCGCGCTGGTGGGTGTGCCGCCGGTGGAGAGCATGGATCTCCTTCTCGGGAAGCTGCGCAAAACCGCCAGCAACATCATGTTCCTCCTCAGCATGGGCGGCGGAAGTCCCTCCTGATCAGGCTTTCGCAAGCCAACCGAAACGCCAGGGGGCAGTCCGTTCCGGGCTGCCCCCTTCGCTTGGGTTCTCCCAATGCCCCCTACCCTTCGGCCCCTGCCGTGTCGCGGTGCCAACCCAACGTGCGCAGCTTCTCCCGCAGGGTCAGGCGGGACATCCCGAGCAGCCGGGCGGCTTTTGCCTGGTTTCCTTCGCATCGCTCAATCGCCTGCCGGATCAACTCCGCCTCGGCCTCCGCCAGGATCCTGAGACGCGCATCCTCGATCTCGCCGGATTCGGCGCGTGCCAGAAGGTCCGTGGCAATCTCCTGCAGGGTTCGACTCGTCCGCGCCGGCACCGCAACGGTGGCTGAGGCGGACAAAACCCCTTCGACGTGAGCCACCGTCACCGGATAGCCCTGGGCCCGCAGGATGGTCTTGCGAACGACGTTCTCCAGTTCCCGGACATTGCCCGGCCAGGCATGGGTGGCGAGGCGGCTGAGGGAATCCGGCATGAAGGTCGGAGCCGGCGTCCCCAGGTCGGGCCCGTGGCGCCGCCCGAAATACGTGACCAGTTCCGGAATATCCTCGGATCGTTCCCGTAGCGCGGGAAGCTGGATCACCGCAACCGCCAGCCGGTAATAGAGATCCTCCCGGAACTCCCCCCGCACCATCAGGGATTCCAGATCCCGATGCGTCGCGGCCAGCACCCGGACATCGGCGTGGATGACGTCTTGTCCACCGACGCGGGTGAAGGTTCGTTCCTGGAGGAATCGGAGCAGCTTGACCTGCGTTCCCGGAGCCAGATCCCCGATTTCGTCAAGAAACAGGGTTCCTCCGTTGGCCTGTTCGAACCGGCCGATCCGTCGCATGTCCGCCCCCGTGAACGCTCCGCGTTCATGACCGAAAAGACTGCTTTCCAGGAGCGTCTCGGGAATGGCGGCACAGTCCACCGGGACAAACGGTTCCTTCGCGCGTTCGCTGTGCTGATAAATGGCACGCGCCACCAGTTCCTTCCCCGTCCCCGTTTCCCCCCGGATGAGCACACTGACGGGACGCGCGGCGAGCCGGCCTATCTCCTTGTAGACAGCCTGCATGGGTCGACTTCGGCCGATCATCGCCGAGCCCTCCGGGACTTCCGGACCCAACACCACCGGCTCGTTCATCCGCCGGCCCGCATCGATGGCGGAATGAAGCACCGTCAGAACCTCCGCCTCGGAAAACGGCTTCAGGATATAGTCGAAGGCCCCCAACTTCATGGCTTCGATCGCCGTATCCGTCGTGCCGTGGGCGGTCATCACGATGACCGGCAACCTCGCCTGCTCCGCTCGCAGCCGCCGGGTCAATTCCAACCCATCGATGCCTGGAAGCCAGACATCGGTCAGCACGGCATCGAACCGCTCGGCCTGCGCCCGGGCCAGTCCGCGGTCTCCGCGGTCCACATGGACAATTTCAAAGCCGCGGCGCTCCAACATCGGCAGAATCAGATCTGCCATTGCCGGATCGTCTTCGATCACGAGGAGCCGAGCCACGGTCATGCTTTAGCCTAGTGTCTCTTTCTTGGCTGGCCTCAGGCAAGCCGCTTACCACCCTTCGTTCATTGGCTGACCTGTTTCGAGCAGACTGCTTCAAAATCATGGGGAATATCGGGTCGTCCATGTCTGGCATGACTCTCGCTATGTTTGTCCCAGAGTATGGAAGGCCTCAGTCGCGAGACAGTCGTTGATCGGTAAACCGATCCAAGCCCACGACCTCCGAACGTCTGAGCTAGCCAGCGCCCCAGCCGGTGCTTCCTCCCACGGCTCGCCGGCCCTCGCCTCCAGCAAGAGAACCCCCTTCGCAAGCTGGAGGCGGTTCTTTTTCCCCCCTCGCCGACAGGCTCCCATTCTTCGCCACCCCGGGGGAGTCCTCCGCCTTCCCTCGATTCCGCAACACCCTGCATCCCAACCCTGCCCCGCCCGAATCATGCCTCCCTTGGACGCTCCGCAATACCGGGGAGGACCGGGGACGGCTTGGGGACAGGCTTTTGGTCGGAGGAAAGGTTTCCCGTCGGGACTGGTTCCTGGCCCGGTCCGGATCAACAGGGGGACAGGCTTTCTGGCGGGTCGAAGGGTCTCCTCCGGGAACAGGTTCTTGGCCGGGTGCGGGACCGACAGGGGGACAGGCTTTCTGGATCCGGCTTTCTGGCGGGTTGAGCTCGGCAATTTTTTCCGCCCTCGGCAAATAACGTGCGTGGGTATGGCCGCTTGCTCCCGACATCGCGCTTGAATCGTTGCGGTGAGGGGGGCCGCAGGTCCTGGCCATGGGGTGTTCCGGAGCTGCCCATTGCCTGGGGGTGCACTCCCCCCTGTGACAGCCGCCCCGACAGTCTTTGCAATCGCGGCCGATGCCGTTAGGCTGTTGAACCGGACGTTGCCCATGCCGAAAATCCGATCTTCCCCCTACGCCCGCCCCGGTCTTTCGATGCTCACCTCCCTGGCCCTGATTTGGGTCTGTGGATGCCGCAAAGAATCGGTGACGGTCTATGAAACGGCGAAAGAAACGCCTCCTGCCGCACCGATGGCTTCGCCGCATGGGGGTGGAGCAGGAGGAGGGGGAGCGGCCGCGGAAGGTTTGGCCAATCAGCTTCCCCCGCGTCCGGGTCTCAAATGGAAGGCCCTTCCCGAAGGCTGGACTTCGCGTGGGGGTTCCGGGATGCGGGTCGCGAATTTCACGGTCCCGGGTGCCAATGGAGGGAAGGCGGATCTGGCCGCGATCCCGCTGCCGGGCACGGGAGGATCAGACTTGGATCTGGTCAATCTTTGGCGGAGCCAGCTGTCGCTCGAGCCCATTACCGAGGATCAGCTGAAGTCCCACACGGACGAGACCACGGTGGCGGGTCAGACCGTCAAGCTGTTCAGCATCGTGGGATCAGGGGGGGCGGACGTGAATGCCGCCTCGAGCCAGATTCTCGTGGCAGCCCTGCGGAAGGATGGGTTTACCTGGTTCTTCAAGCTTTCCGGGGATGCCCCGTCGGTGGCCGCCCAACGGGAGACCCTCAAGACATTCCTGGCAGGTCTTGAGTTTACGGCGCCGGAGGGGCCTGCGGGGGGAGTGGATCCCCATGCCTCCATGGCGGCCGGTCCATTTTCGGGGGGGGCCCCCGCGAATTCCGGACCACCCTCGGGCGGCCAGCCGAAGGTCTCCTGGCAAACCATTCCTGAAGGTTGGAAGACAGCGCCTCCCGGCCAGATGGTGCACACCAAGTGGATCGTCGCCGGTGCGGGCGGAGCCACTGCGGAGGTGGCGGTCAGTGTCTTCCCTGGGGACGTCGGGGGCCTGGTGCCCAACCTGAATCGGTGGCGCGCCAAAGTGGGCCAGGGCCCGGCTCCGGAAGCCGAGTTGCTGAGCCATGCGGACAACACGGAAGTTCTGGGTGGCAAGGCCACCCTGGTGGATTTCGCGGGCACCGATCCGGAAACCTCGTCTCCCTTGCGGCTGTTGGGCGCGGTGGTGAAGCGCGATGGTTGGAGTTGGTTTTACAAGTTCACCGGCACCCCGGCCGTCGTTGAGGCGCATCGGGAAGCGTTCGTGAAGTTCGTCCAAAACGCCCAGTATTCCCGAGGCTCATGATCCAGATTTTCAAGCCCCTGGCCTCTCTGCGCCTGACGCTCATCCTGCTGGCATTCAGCCTGATGCTGGTGTTCTTCGGCACCATGGCCCAGGAACCGCTCGGGTTGTACATGGCGCAGGCGCGGTTCTTCCAGAGTGCCTTCGTCGATGCCGCATCGCTCGGCGCCGCCATCCGCAAGACCTTGCAGATGTTGCACATCTATCTGACGCCAGCCACGGCGGCGGATGTCCTGGCGGCTCCTTACATCCCGGTTTTCCCGGGGGGCTACCTCCTCGGTTCCCTCCTCGTCATCAACCTGATCGCCGCGCATGTCTCCCGCTTCAAGCTCGGGTGGAAGAAGTCCGGCATCGTGATGGTGCACACCGGCCTCATCGTCCTGCTCATTGGGCAGCTCTGTACCGATATCGTCGCCGATGAGAGCTCCATGCGCCTCATCGAAGGTCAGACGTTGAACTATTCTGAAAAGGACCGGCAGAGCGAGCTTGCGGTGGTGGAGACGACGGGCGATCGCAATCGCATCGTGGCATTCCCCGACTCGTTGCTTTCGACAGGCACGGTGCTGAGCCGCCCGGAGCTTCCATTTACGATAAAGCTCACCCGGTATTACGGCAATTCACTGCTCACGAATCGCTCCGACAAAATCGATGCGCCTGCGGTCACGGACGGGCCGGGGAAGGTTTATGCTCCCCTGGCGTTGCCTCCAGTGACTTCGATGAACGAGAAGGACGCGCCGAGTGCCATCGTGGAAGTCGTTGGCCCGGAAGGTACCCTCGGCTCGTACCTGGTCAGCCTCTACCTTGGACGTCCCCAACCGGTCATCTCCAAGGACCGTCGCTTCGAGCTGAGCATTCGTCCGCGCCGACTCTACAAAGACTTCAGCCTCACACTGTTGGATTTTCGGCACGACAAGTATCCGGGGACTGAGACGGCGAAAAATTTCTCCAGCAAGGTTCGGCTGGAGAACCCTGGGACCGGGGAGAAGCGGGAAGTCCTGATCTACATGAACAACCCGCTGCGGTATCAGGGCATGACTTTTTACCAAGCCAGCTTTGATCCACGGGACGAGCGGGTGACCGTGCTTCAGGTGGTTCGGAATCCGGCCTGGCTGACCCCCTATTTCGCCTGCATTCTCGTGGGACTTGGTTTGGCGGTGCAGTTTGGCATCCACCTGGTTGGTTTCGTGCGCAAGAAGGCCTCGGGCCCAGTGCCAGCCAAAGCGGCCGCCTGAAGTTGGATGCGGCGCGCGGGTGGACGCGGGGAGGTCCCTGTTCGCGGACATCCTGCGTTCGCACGGGATTATCCGGGAGCTGCGTCGGGATGGAGGCGAACGGATGGACCGGACAGGAGCAGGCCTGCCGGTCTTCCTGCTGACCCAGGGACGGTTCCAAAGACCGCCCGAAGCCACGAGCGCTTCTTCTATCGGAAGGCCTCAGAGGCCCCTTTCCGCTCCACCGTCAGGCCATGCGCATCGGCATGATGACGTACAGAAACGGAATATTCGTCTTCACGACGCCAGGACTGAGCTCGTCGTTGAGCTCAAGGAACACTTCGTCGGCTTCCAGGGCCTTCAAGGGATCCATCAGGTAAGTCGGGTTGAAGGCGATGGCCACGTCGACGCCCTTGTAGTTGATGGCCATGCTTTCGCGGGCTTCACCGACTTCGGGAGTGTTGGCGGTGATGGCGAGGTTGTTCTTGGTGAAGGAGAGCTTCACCGAGTTCGACTTGTCGCTGGTCATGATTTCGGCACGACGCAGCGCCTGGAGCAGTTCCTCGCGGACGACGATGACCCGTTCCTTGAATTCGGTGGGGATGACCTGCCGGTAATTGGGGTAGTTGCCCTCGACGAGCTTGGAGATCACCAGGATCGAAGGGGATTTCTCGCCCTTCAGGGAGAACGCCACCTGATTGTCGGTGTAACGGATCGCGACCTCGCCACCGGGCTGGAGGAGGCGGGTCAACTCGTTGATCGCCTTGGTGGGAACGATGAATTCCCCTTCGCTCTCGGCCGCGACATCCACTTCCTCTTCAACGAGGGCGAGTCGGCGGCCGTCGGTGGCGACGAGGGTGACCTTGTGGTTGCGCAGACTGTGGTAGATGCCGTTGAGCACGTACCGGCTTTCGTCCGTGGAAATGGCGAAGGCGGTGCGCCGGAGCATGCCGCGAAGTTTATCCTGCGGCAGGACCACGACTTTTTTCTCGGAGAACTGCGGGATCGGGGGGAAGTCCGCTGCAGCGAGGCCGTTGATCCGGTAGAAGGAGTTTCCTGCGGACAGCGTGCAGATATTGGCGTCGTCCGTATCCAGATCCACCTCGGGGTGGCTGAGTTCGCGGCAGATCCCGAAGAACTTCTTCACCGGGATGGTGGTACTGCCGGGGACCTCCACCTTGGCTTCCACGGAACAGGAAACCGTGACGTCCAGGTCGGTGGCGGTGAGTTCCAGGCGGTTGCCGCTGGCGTTGAGAAGAACGTTCGAAAGGATCGGAAGCGTCGTACGGGTGCCGACGACATTCTGGACCGCTTGCAGTCCCTGAAGGATCTGCTCTTTGGCGATCGACAGTTTCATGGCGCGCTTAATAGAGGGTACCTTTCAATAAAGGAAGCACCATATTAAGGGCTGTGGACAAGCTCAACAACCGCCTGTTGGGGTTGATTGGCGTGAGGTCGAGGGACTGGGGAACTGGGGACAAGGTTTGGTATGGGGACGAGGAACCCTGGGAGCCCGGTAATAACCCGGACTTGGCCACGGTTCCCCACAGGTTATTCCCGGAGTTCTCCTAAGAGCTTCGTGCCCGGGCGAGAATTCGGGGCAATCGTTCCACCACGGACGCGACTTCCTGTGCGGTGGTGGATCGGCCCAGGGAGAAGCGAACGAGTGCGGAGGCTGCGGCCGGACCGAACCCTTGGGCCAGGACCACGTGCGAGGGTTCCACGGAGCCCGCGGAGCAGGCCGAACCGCTGGAGGCACAGATGCCTTCCAGATCGAGGTTGGCGAGCAGGGCGATGCTGTCGCTGTCCGCCACGGTGAAAGCAAGGGTGTTGTCCAGAAGGTCCTTTTCCGGGCTGACCAGGGTCACCGAGGGTTCTGCGGCGAGGCAGTCCCGGATTTGGCGGGTGAAGTCCCGGAGCGTGGTGGCGGGGAAGACCGGGGATTGGACAAAGCGCTCGGCCGTGGCGGCCAATCCGAGAATGGCTGGGAGGTTCTCTGTGCCGGCGCGGCGGTCATTTTCCTGGGAGCCGCCCAGGGCGTGCCGTTCGAGCATTCCTGGAGAGCGGAGGTAGAGCACGCCTATCCCGCGGGGTCCGTGGAGTTTATGGGGGCAGAAGGTCAGCAGGTCCGCCCCGATCGAGGCCACACCCTCCCACGGTTGTTTTCCGAACCACTGCACGGCGTCGCAATGAAAGAGCACGCCCCTGTCGCGGCAGAGATGGGCGATTTCACGGACGGGTTGGAGCGTGCCCGTTTCGTTATTCGCGGCCATGACCGAAACCAGCACCGTGTCCTGGCGAAGGGATTTCCTGACGTCCTCGGGGCTGACCCTTCCCTCGGCATCGACGTGCAGCAGGGTGAGAGTGAAACCTTCGTGGCGGGCGAGCGCACGGTGGCATTCGAGAACTGCGGGATGTTCGGTGGGGGAGCAGATCAGGTGCTTTCCGCGCGATTGCCGGGCTCTGGCTGTTCCCAACACGGCGAGGTTGTTGGCCTCGGTCCCTCCTCCCGTGAAGATGATCTCGGACGGCCGGCAGCGAAACACCGTGGCGACTCGTTCCCGGGCGTCGTCGAGGGCAGCCCGGGCGCGGCGGCCGAGCTGATGGACACTGGAAGGGTTTCCCCAATTCTCGAATCCTTCGATAACGATATCGCGGATCGCCGTATCGAGCGGCGTGGTGGCGTTGTAATCGAGGTAGATGACGGGATCCCGGGACATGCGATGGATCCGTGGGGTCTGATCAGGCGCGAGGGGAGGCGAACTGGAGGAATCCGCCTCCCAGCAGGTGGGCGGCGTCGCGACGGATTTCCGATTCCGTGACTGTCCAGCCGGCCTCGGCGAGATCGTGGTATTTGTCTGTGAGCACCGAGGCGATGATCTGTCGGCTGTGCTCCCATTTGTAGATCACCTGATCCAGCACCCGGGCGTCGGAGTGTTGGGGAGTGAAGCTGAGTCCCAGGAGTTCGAGGCGCATCCGCGTCATTTCGTCGATGACGGTGGGAATGTTGGTGAACCACCAGCAGCCGAAGACGTGAAGGTTTCTGAATTTCCGGGCGATCACGCACAGTTCGTGCTGATTCTCGCGGGAAAGGACGGTTACGAAGAAGCGGACATCGGGATTCGCCGCGCAAAGGTTTTCGATGGCCTGAAGGTCGGCTTTTCCCACGCCGTCGCCGGCCAGCTGAAGCGCTGGGTTCACGGCGCGCTTCACGCCCAGCATCAGGGCGAAGGGCAAACCGGACTCCCGGCAGAACGGCAGGACAACGTTATCGATCATGGTAGCCGTTTCGCCGGTGTCCGGATAGCGGAACGACGGAGGCAGGGAGACCATGACATAACGGCCCTGGATCCTGGCGGACCATTCCCGGAGGAAACGCTGGCAACCTTCAAACGTCTGACGGTTCATAACAGGACTGTCGATATACCGCCAGTCGTGCAATTGCCGTGAGGCTTGGGACCAGGCGACCAGCAACGGATCGATTCGGAGGGCGGCGAGGAATCGTTCGTCGCGTTGGAATCCGCGTTCCCAGACCGGCCGCTCGAGGTCGTCGAACGGGGAATTGGTCATGCAGAGCTGTCGGATGCCGGCGAGGTCGAGGCAACGGGTGATGAAGTCCTCGGTTTTCCAGCCAGCGAACCATTTTCGTAGTGCGGGCAGGTCCTGGGGGCGGGGATCGATGCCGAGACGATGGAGGGAGGTGATGACCCCGCGGGCGGCCTCGGAAACGGGGGAGCGTTCCTGGAAGATGCAATGCCAGACCAGGTCAGCCTGTTCTGTTTTGGAGAGTTTCCAGAAGTTTTCGTAGGGCAGTTGAAGGTAGCGAAAAGCCTCGGCCACGAGGTAGTGGTAGACGAGCTGATCGTCGATGCCCCAGAGGAGGAGGGATCCGAACGCGGGATCGTAGAGGTGGGTGTGGACGTCGGTGACCGGGGTGGAGAGAACGCAGCGTTCGACGAGCGAAGCGAGGGCGGTTCGGCGGGGATCGTCAGGCGTGATCACGCGCCAAGCGATACCCGTGGGGCGGAAGGGAGGCGACGAAAAAACCTGGGGTTACTTCCTGGAAGCCTTGCTGTTCTTTTCGTTTTCGGCCTGCACCTGGGCGACCAGGTTGGTGTACATGCCGTAGACCTTCTGATAGTCGTCCCCGATGGATTTGTAGTCGGTGGCGAGTTTGTTGAATTTGGCGACCATCTCGTTTCGATCGTCGGCCAGCTGCTTCATTTTGTCGTTCTGGGTGCTGATGATTTCGTTCTGCTTTTTGAGATTCTCGTTGGCCTTGTCGAAGGCCTCCCGGTACTGGTCGAGTTGGTCGGCCTTGGCCTTGAGGGAGTTGGCTTCCTTGCGGAATTTATCCCGCTCGTCCTCGATTTGGCCGATCACGATCTTGTTGGTTTTGAGGGTGGAATTCAGGTGGTCCCGGATGGCGTCGAGGCGCTTGATTTCTTCCTGATTGATTTTGACGTTCTGCTCGAGGCCCTGGATCTCGGTCGATTTCTTAAAGATTTCGGCGCCCATGGTTTCGAGACGACCGTGAAGTTTGGCTTCGCGGTACCACTGGAAGGCGTTGAAGCCGCAGAGCACGATCGACAATCCAATGAGCAGGTTGACGAGGAAGGATTTCATCTTTGTCGAATCGTTGCCTTGGGGAGGGTTCGGACCAACAGACCGAACCTGGCGGTGAGCGTGGCAGCGGGGAATTCCGGTGTCAAAGGGTTGGGGCCGGGCCTTTGTTTGGCCTGGGGAGATAGGAATTCAGGCCGGCGGGGGAAAGAAAAAGGGTTCCGTCCGATGTTCCCGGAAGGGAGAGCGGACGGAACCTTGGAGATAGGGTGGGCGCAGGAAAAGCGCCTGGCGCTGTGACGGGTCAGGTGGTGGCTTCGCCGACCTGCCAGCGCAGGAAGCGGCGGATGACCAGGTTTTCACCGAGCTGCTTGCTGACCGTTTCGATGTGCTGGCGGACCGATTTCTCGGGGTCCTTCACGAAGCCCTGTTCCACCAGGCAGACGGTCTGGAAGAACTTCTCGAGCACACCCTGGAGGATTTTCTCCATGGCCTGCGCCGGCTTGCCTTTGAGGCGGTCGGATTGGGCGGCGATTTCACGTTCCTTGGCGATCACTTCCGCGGGAACGCCATCGGGGGAGACAGCGGTCGGACTGGCGGCTGCGATCTGGAGTGTGATGTCCTTGACCAGCTGTTTGAAGGGCTCGGTCGAGGTCGTGGCGTCGTTGGTGCAGCCGACTTCCAGAAGCACGCCGACTTTGCCGCCGGTGTGGATGTAGGCGGCGATCAAGCCCGGGCCGGCAAGATCGAAGCGGCCATGACGGGCGATGCGAATGTTTTCGCCGATCTTGGAAACCGCGCCGACACGAATGGCTTCGAGGTCGGCGTTGGGATCGGAGACGACGGTGCGGGCGACATCGTCGCAGAAGGCGCGGAAGGTCTCGTTTTTGGCGACGAAATCCGTTTCGCAGTTGATTTCGACGAGCACGCCTGACTTGCCGTTGGGAGAGATGTTTTGGGCGATGACGCCTTCGCGGGCTTCGCGGCCGGCCTTCTTGGCGGCTTGGGCGATGCCTCGTTTGCGGAGGATTTCGACGGCAACATCGAGGTCGCCGACGGCTTCGGTGAGCGCCTTCTTGCAGTCCATGAGGCCTGCGTTGGTCATCTCGCGGAGCTTGCCAACGGCGGCGGCGGTGATTTCAGCCATGGGAATGAGAAATTGGGTTGGGTTGGGTTAGCCGGGTGGACGGAGGCCGGCTGCGGGTGGGCAGGTTCCGGCCTCCGTTAATTCGACGATATCAGGCGGCCGGCGCGGCGGCCACGGCTGCGGGAGCCGGAGCGGCTTCGGCAGCGGCAGGGGCGGCAGGGGCGGCGGCGGTTTCGGCGGGCGCGGATTCGACCGTCTTGCGGCGGGCGTACTTGGCCTCGTATTCGGCGCGACCGCGGGAGATGGATTCCATCACCGTGGTCAGGATCAGTCGAACGGAGCGGATGGCGTCGTCGTTGGCCGCGATCGGGTAATTGACGAGTTCGGGATCGCAGTTGGTGTCGACGAGGGCGACGATGGGCATCTTGAGGCGGCGGGCCTCGGCGACGGCGTTGTGTTCGCGTTTGATATCCACGATGAACATGGCGGCGGGCAGCTTTTGGGCCATGCCGCGGATACCATCGAGATTCTTGCGGAGCCGGTCTGCCTCACGGCGGAGCATGGACTGCTCCTGCTTCACGTAGTTCTTGATGGAGCCGTCGGTTTCCATCTTTTCGATGTGCCGGAGGCGCTCCAAGGACTTCTTGAGCGTGGAGAAGTTGGTGAGTGTTCCACCGAGCCAGCGTTCCGTGACGAACATCGCGCCGCAGGCCTGGGCGGATTCCTTGACGGCCAGCTGGGCCTGTTTCTTGGTGCCGACGAAGAGCACTTCCCCGCCCTTTTGGGCGAGTTCGGACAGGAACTGGCACGCAGCTTCCAGCTGGGTGACGGTCTTGCTCAGGTCGATGATGTGGATGCCGTTGCGGGCCTCGAAGATGAAGGGCTTCATCTTGGGATTCCAGCGACGGGTTTGGTGTCCGAAGTGGACACCTGCTTCGAGCAGTTCTTTGATGCCGATGGTCGACACGATTTTTGCCTGGTTAGTCAGCCCCACCACCGGAGTGGCGGGCCATCCCGTGGAAAGCGGGATTGGATTGGATGTTGTTGTGGCCCTCCGCGCCTACCTGGGCTCGGAATTCAAAGGCCGTTTCCTTGACCCGCCCAAACGGGAGGGACAAGGGGCGTCGAAGCTACCAGCGACGGGAGCGCCGGCAACAGGAATTTTTGGGTCGGCTGTTGTGCAACGGCCTTGCCTAGGATTTCGGGCTTGGAGGCGACTGGGTGGCTGAGGCAAGGCCGAGCGCGAGACCTCCGAGAATGGCCACGGCTCCTAGCGCGTGGCCGGCGTGGAGTTTTTCGTCGGTGAAGAGGCAGGCCATGCCGGTGCCGAGGAGGGGCTGTAGATAGATGGTCATGGCTGCGACGCTGACGGGTGTTTCGCGGATGACCACGTACCAGACGCTGTAGCCGAAGGCGGTGAAGAGGATTCCGAGCAGGGCGAGCGTGACCCAGGCGGTGGCGGCCAGGCTTGGGATGGCGGGCTGGGAGCTTCCGGGCAGGCTGGCCAGCCATGCGATCAAGTTTGCGACGGTGCCGGCTCCGAGGGCGAGGGCGGTTACCTTTGGAATTCCCCACCGTTCGACCAGGGGTTTTCCCATCACGGACCAGACGGATTCCGCGACGAACGAAAGCACGATGAGGAGGTTGGCAAACAGTCCCGGCAGGGGTGCGGACCGTTGCCAGATGGACATTATCCCCACACCGAGGATGGCGAAGGCGAACCCCAGCCAGCGTTTGGCTGGGATTTTCTCGCGGAGAAACAACGCGGCCCCAAGCGTGGAGACGAGCGGGTCGAGGGCGAGGAGGATGGAGGAATCGCTGGCCTGACTGCGTTGGATTCCGGCGATCTGGCACCAGTGTCCAAGGTGGAAGACCGCCACGCCCATGAGGCAGGTGCGCCAGAAGTCCCGGCCCCTGGGGAGGAGGCCGGGAAGCCAGGGCCAGCAGAGGGCCAGGGAGAGAAAGCCGAAACCGTAGCGGAGCAGGACAAACTCCACCGGTCCGAGCTGACCCTCAAGTCGCTTGGCCAGGGTGGGAACCGCGGCCCAGCCGCAGTTGAGAGCCAGCAGCAGGAAGAGATGCGATGGCTTCATCCCGGGCTCGCGACCCGAAACTCGATTTCGTCGTCGGGCGGCGGCCCGGGAGGGGGCCGGTCTATTTTCCGGCTTCGATCGAGAGCAGCTCGATATCGAAGATCAGGGTGGCGTTCGGGCCGATGTCGGCTCCGGCGCCGCGTTCGCGATAGGCGAGGTCGGAAGGGATGTAGACCTGCCACTTGTCGCCTTCCTTCATGAGTTGGAGCACCTCGGTCCAGCCCTTGATCACTTCGCCGACCCCGAACGTGACGGGTTCTCCGCGGGTGACGGAGGAGTCGAACACCGTTCCGTCCAGGAGCTTTCCGGTGTAGTGGACCTTCACAGAGTCCGAGGCCTTGGGCGTTTTTCCGGTGCCGGCCTTGAGGGACTTGTACTGAAGTCCGGACGCGGTCGATTTGACGCCCTCCTTCTTGCCGTTGGCTTCGAGGAATGCCTTCCCTGCCTTGAGGTTTTCCTCACCGGCCGATTTGGCGCGGGTTTCGGCTTTGGCCTGTTCCTGCTTTTGGAACTCCATGAGCGTGTCGCGGATTTCCTCGGCCGTGAGGGACGGCTTGCCCTCGAGAGCGTCGGCGAGACCGGCGGCGAGCGCCTTGGGATCGAGGTCGAGCTTCTGGCGCTTCATGTTGCTGCCAATGTCGACGCCGATACTGTAGCTCACGCGCTGTTTGGGATCCTTGAGGTCAGGCGCTTTCTCGGTGGCGGCCGATGCGGCGGAGGCGTTCAGAACAGCGGAGGTGAGCAGCATTCCCATGGCGACGGTGTATTTGGCGATCATGACCTTGGTGGACGGGTGCTTTTGGCGCACCCGGGTCGGAACGTCCCGGATCGTTCCCCGTGCCGTCAAGCCGTGGCTGGAGAAATCAATGCCCACGCAGGCTTTGGGCGGTCACCTGAATGATGCGATGGAGGGGTGTGGACGGACGGTACCCGGTGAGACGTTGCAGTTTTTCGATCGAAGGCCGGCGTCGCAGCATGTCATCGAAACCGGGGGCATAGGCCTGATCATAGGGAATCAGTTCAACCCTGGAGGCGGAGCCGAGTTCGGCGATCACGCGTTCCGCGAGATCCCCGACGGCGATTTCCTCGTCCGTGCCGACATTGATCACCTCCCCTGCGGCCGAGGGGAGGTTTCGCAGTCGCCACAGGGCTTCGACGGTGTCGGTGACGAGGCAGAAGCAGCGCGTCTGCCGTCCTGTGCCGTAGACGCGGATCGGCTGGCTGGCGAGGGCGGCTTCGATGAAGCGTGGGAGCACCATGCCGAAGCGTCCGGTTTGCCGGGGGCCGACCGTGTTGAAGAGACGGACGATGGTTACGGGGATGCCATATTCACGGGAGGAGGCCAGCGCGAGAAATTCGTCCATCAGTTTGGAGCAGGCGTAGCACCATCGGACGAGGTGGGGCGGTCCGATCAGCAGGTCGTCGTCTTCGCGGAAGACGTCCCGCTGACTTTTCCCGTAGACTTCGGAAGTGGACGTGAACAGCAGCGGGGTTCGTGCGGCGCCGGCGGCGCGCAGCAGGGCGTCGGTTTCGGTGAGATTGTTGTGGATCGTGTCCACGGGTGAGCGGACGACGAGTTCCACCCCGACTGAAGCCGCCAGGTGGAAGATGTATTCCGCCCCGGCCACGAGGTTATCGAGACGGGGACACTGGGAGACGCGGGAGGAGACGACGTCGAGCCGGGGGTCGTTCCGGACGTTGGCCAGATTGGTGAGGGTGCCGGTGGAGCAATCGTCGATCACCACGACGCGGCAGCCTTCGGCGAGCAGACGTTCGACGAGATGGGACCCGACGAAGCCGGCGCCGCCGGTGACGAGCACATGGTTTCGACTCATGAAGGGCTCACGCTAATATGAACTCGTCCGGGCGAACAATCCCGGCGCAACCCGACCCTTTACGCATGAGAATCATCGTCGCGATCACCGGTGCCAGCGGATCGCTTTATGCCCAGCGGCTGCTGGATGCCCTCGATCCTTCCGAGCACGAGATTCATCTCGTGCTCAGCCGGTATGCCATTTCGGTGATGCAGGAGGAGCTTTCGGGGGGACTGGTGGTGAAGCCGGGGGTTGTGACGCATAACCTTCGGAGCATGAATGCTCCGTTCGCGAGCGGTTCGAACGCGTTTGATGCCATGGTGGTGATTCCTTGCACCATGGGAACCCTGGGCCGCATTGCGCATGGGCTGAGCGACGATCTGATTCTCCGGGCCGCGGACGTCATGTTGAAGGAGCGCCGGCGACTGGTTTTGGTTCCCCGGGAAACACCGCTCAACCTGATCCAGCTTCGCAACCTGGAATTGCTGCATCTTGCGGGCGCGACCGTGCTTCCGGCGAATCCCTCGTTTTATTCGCGTCCCACCACGGTGGAGGCCGTGGTGGATACGGTCGTGGCGCGAGTGTTGGATCATCTGGGACTTCCCCACCGGTTACAGGCGCGCTGGTGCGAGGAGCCGGAGTGAGTTGGGGTGGGTGGTCGGGCGGGTGGATCAGCCTTCCTTCATGGGCGTTGATTCGGGCGGGGTGCTCCAGATGCGGTAACGAATTTCCACGCCGCGGGGAGCGTACACAACGACCGGCAGTTTGCTGTTGTAGCGGATCAGGTACGGTTCACCGCCGAGGCTGATGAAGCGGTCGACTTTGGGTGTGGCGGGATCGACGGCCATGCGTGTGCCGGCCATGGGTCCCAGCGGCCCCACCTGGTATTTGGTGAATCCCCAGCCTTTGATCGTTTCGGCCTTGATCCGACCCGAGAAAAAGTAGCGGTTCCGTTCGTCCACCGGAACGGTTTTCCCGGCGATGAGTTCGATCTGGTGAGCGGATTCATCTGCTTTTTCGGGAAGGTTTAGCACGTGGCGGACCATGCCATCCTCGGCGGGAGGGAATGCCTTGAGATTGTCGGCCGCCCGACCGGGCAGGATAGACGCGATCAAGAGGATCAGGGAGAGGGCAAGCCGTTGGGGAGGTGTGGAAGGGTTCATGGGCCAGTGATGCGAAGGCAGAACGACGTTGGCGTAGTATGTTCCCCGGAGTTGCTGCGGGCAATCGCCGCGTCTCCCAAGTTGACGTCGTATGTTGGTCGGAGCAGGCGCTGGTGCCAGCCCTATGCCTCCGGAGCATTTCATGAACGCGATTCCCTTCCACTCCCACACCTCCTCGCGTCGGTCTTTCCTTCAGAGCCAATGCCGAAGCCTATGCATTGCGAGTCACCGGGATGAGTTTCACCGAGGTTTCCTGTATCGGTTGTCCGAGTGTCATTCCCCATCTCCAAGCCGGGAACAATCGTTACGGAAACTCCTTTGAGCCCGTCTGAAAAGTGAGTGGGGTCCTGCGGCGAGGGATTTTGGGCGTGATCG
>CAYZAE010000090.1:0-27189 GCA_964476125.1 uncultured Verrucomicrobiota bacterium
CATCCCCCGGTCGACAACTCGGAGATGCGCCCCTCACCCCAACCCTCCCTGCCCGCCCCCCCCGGCGACGGACTTCCCTGTCCCCCCGGCCGGCCGCTAACCTGTCCCCATGCTGGATGCGCTGACCCTACAGGTCCGGGACGGAGTTGAACTTTCACCGACCCAGGTCGCCGACGCCGTCGCAGCGCTCGCCGACGAACAGGTGGGCGCCGGGAGCAAGGCCGGGTTTCTCATGACCCTCGCACGGCGCGGCGAAACCCCGGCCGAAATCGCCGGCTTCGCCCGCGAACTCCGAGCCCGGTCCGTGGTTCCGCCACTCCCCGATTCCACCCGCCTGCGCGGGATCATCGATGTCTGCGGAACAGGCGGCGACGGCCAGAACACCTTCAACATCTCGACCACCGTGGCCCTGGTCGCGGCCTCGGCCGGCGTGCCCGTCGCCAAACACGGCAACCGCGCCGTCACCTCGCGCTCCGGAAGCGCCGACGTTCTCGAAGCCCTTGGCATTCCCATCGACCTCTCCCCCGAGGCCGCCGCCGCCTCCCTGGGCGATCGCGATTTCGCCTTCTTTTTCGCCCCCCGCTTCCATCCCGCCTTCCGACACATCGCCCCGGCGCGAAAGCTCTGTGCCGAACAGGGACAGCGCACGATCTTCAATTTTCTCGGCCCCCTGCTCAACCCCGCACGACCCACCGCCCAATTGCTGGGCGTTGCCAACCCCTCCCTCTGCGAACCGGTCGCCCGCGTGCTCCAATCCCTCGGCCTCCACCGCGCCCTCGTCGTCTGCGGCCAGGCCGGCTCCGGGTTCCTCGACGAACTCTCAACCGTCGGCGAATCCACCATCGCCGAGTTCCACCATGAACGCGGTTTTTCCGTCTCCACCTGCGGACCCGAGGACTTCTCCGTGCGCCGCGCCCGAATCGAGGAACTGGCCGGCGGGGATCGAGAAACCAATGCGGAACTCGTGCGCGCCGTGCTTTCCGGCCTGGACCGCGGCGCCCGACGGGACGCCGTCCTGCTCAATGCCGGAGCCGCCCTCCTGGTCGCCGGTCGCGTGCGCAGCATCACCGAAGGCATCGACGCCGCCGCCCGGCTCATCGACTCGGGCCGGGCCCTGGCGAAGCTTGAGGAACTCCGCACCCCGCTGCCCGCCCCTTCCCCGTCATCCGCCGAAAAGCCGTGATCGGATTTGTTGGTGACAGTTGTCGCGCTGCGACAACCCCGCCCGCGTTGAGCAAGCGGTAACCTTGGGGTGTGGCGCTTTGGCGATGTCGTTGCGCCGCGGCACGCGGCGGTACTCGTCGCAACGCGACGAGTACCGCCCCCAACAAACTGCGGATGCACCGGTCGAAAATCGGCTCCGAAATGCAGCGTTGCCGGTGAGCCGTCGACCGCCCTATGCTGCGAGTCGCGATGAAGCACCATCTCGAGTTCGAGAAACCGCTCATCGAACTCCAGCAGAAGCTCGATGAGCTGCGGCGTGCCCAGCATGCCAACCCTCTCGGGCTGCAGCTCGAAGACGAGATCCGGGGTATCGAAGCGAAATTGGCGGATACGCGGCGCCAAATCTACGCCACGCTCACCGCCTGGCAGAGGGTCCAACTCGCCCGGCACCCGCACCGTCCCTACTTTCTCGATTACGCACGGCTCGCCTTTCAGGACTTTTCCGAATTGCACGGCGACCGGTTGTTCGCCGACGACCACGCCATGGTCGCCGGCTTCGCCCGTCTCGGGAACCACCGGGTCCTCCTGCTCGGCACCCAGAAAGGCCGGGACACCAAGGAAAACATTCTCCGCAACTTCGGCTCAGCCCACCCCGAAGGCTATCGAAAGGCACTGCGCCTGATGAAACTGGCAGACCGCTTTGGCCTGCCCATCATCACCTTGATCGATACAGCCGGTGCTTTTCCCGGGATCGGAGCGGAAGAACGCCACATCGCCGAAGCCATCGCGGTCAATCTCCGGGAAATGATGCGGCTGGATGTCCCGATCATTGCCACAGTTATCGGTGAAGGTGGCTCCGGCGGCGCTCTCGGCATCGGCGTCGCCGATCGCGTGCTCATTCTCGAAAACGCCTACTACTCCGTCATCAGCCCGGAAGGTTGCGCCGCGATCCTCTGGAAGGATCGTAAAGCCACCCCCCAGGCCGCCGAAGCCCTCCGCATCACCGGACCCGACCTGCTCGAGTTCAAATTGGTCGACGAAGTCATCCCGGAACCTGACGGCGGCGCTCATCAGGATCCCACGACCGCCGCGGCCAACCTGAAGTCGACCCTCACCCGTCATCTCAGCGAGCTGGTGGCCCTGTCCTCCCGCGAGCGGCTTCGCCTGCGATACGCCAAGTTCCGCGCCATGGGACACTTCACCACCCGCGTCAAACCCGGCACCGCATCCTCCGCGGACTCCTCCCACGCACCCTCCCCTTCCCCCGTTCCCGCCGCTGTTCCCGCTTCCGCACCTGCTGCCACCGCCTAACAGCGCTCATGCATTGGCACCCCCTCCGCTTCTCCCCGATCTACAAGGAACGCATCTGGGGGGATCGATCCCTGGCCCGTCTTTACCGCCGGGAATTGCCCGGAACCCTCCCCATCGGCGAATCCTGGGAGATCACGGACCGTCCCGAAGGCGTCAGCACGGTTCTGGAAGGCCCCCTCGCCGGCAAGACCCTCTCCGAATTGCTCTCCTGGGATCGATCCGGGCTTCTGGGAGAAGCCGCCGATCGCAACGGCCGGTTTCCCCTGCTGGTCAAGATCCTCGCCGCCCACGAAAACCTCTCCGTCCAGGTCCATCCCCCAGCCCGGATCGCCACCGAACTGGGCGGCGAATCGAAAACGGAGATGTGGTACTTTACCGCTACCGAACCGGGAGCCCGCATTTTTGCCGGCCTTCGGCCCGGCATCACCCGCGCCCGGTTCGAGGAGGCTCTCCACGCCGGAACCGTCGGCGACTGCCTGCACGCCACGCCGGTTCACGCCGGGGACACCCTCTTCCTGCCCAGCGGCCGGATCCATGCCCTGGGCGCAGGGGTCGTCCTGTTCGAGATCCAGGAGAATTCGGATACCACTTACCGGGTCTTCGACTGGAACCGGCTGGGTCTCGACGGCAAGCCGCGGTCGCTCCACGTGCGGGAATCGCTGGCGAGCATCGATTTCAACGACTTCAGCCCGGAACCACTGCGGGGACCCTGGCGTTCCGACGGAACGGTGGAGACGCGGATTCTGGCGGACGACCCGCTTTTCAAGGTCACGGTTCACCGCGCCCCCGCGGGGACCTTGTGGTCCCGTGCGTTCTCCCGCTGCCTGATCCTGGGAATGGTCCGGGGCGGAGCACGCATCGTGGGGGATCCCTGCCCGGATCCCCTTGCGCCCGGTGATTTCCGACTTCTCCCCGCCGCCCTCAGCCGCATGGACCTGCAACTGGCCACGGATTCGGAATGGTTGATCGCGGAACCAGGCTGCAGCCCACCGCCCCTCCCCGCATGAAGCACGCCCGCCGCCGACGTTCCCCCAGTTGGAAACGGACACTCCGCAAGTACCGGTTGTATCGCATTCTGAAGAAGGACAACCTGTTTGCCGTCGCCTTCCTCTGTGTTCTGGTCCTGGTGCTCGGCATCGGTGGCTCGGTGATGAAGTGGTGGCGCACCTCCCCCCCCGATTTCCGCTACAACGCCATCAAGGTCAGCGTCATCGACCTGATCCAGACCTGGTCGCTCTCACGATCCGCCCGGCAGGCGGAGGCAGCCGGAGACCACGAGGCCGCCCTGCGCTGCTGGCATGCCGCCGGAGCCAACAACCCCGGGGACCCGGTTCCCCAACGCGGAATTCTGGAAAACCTTCGGTCCATTCCGGAAATGCGGCCCGAGTATCTCAACGTTTCCATCGGCACCGCGAACTGGCTCGGAGCCCTGACCCGAACCAACCCCACCGATGCGATGCTCGCAGCGGATGTGCTGGAACGTCAGGGCGTGCCCGAAATGGCCATCAACCACCTCGCGAAATTCCCCCCAGGCGGCAACGACCCCCTGGACCGCCTCCGGGCCCGATGCCTTGTGGTTGCTGGCCCAACCCGGTTTGCCGAATTCGAACGGCTCTGGAAGGACAACGCACCCCGGTGGGACGCCGTAGACGGCACCTTGGCCCGGGTCCATGACGCCTGGCGGATGGCGACCGATAACCAGACCCAAGGTGGGGAAGCCGCCGCCCGGCTCCGGGCCGCGCTGCTCCAAAAAGGCGATCCCGGATTGGAAGCGGCCCGACTGCTCCAGATGGCGGCCGGAGTCCGCGGCCAGGCGGACGACTTGGCTCTGGCCATCCAACGCCTGGAGCAGGGCCAGGCCAAATGCCTGCCCCGCTACGGCCGGCTCTGGATGTTGCTGCACGCCTCGGGCCGCACAGCCGAAGCCCGCGCCCAGGCCAATTCCATCCAACTCGTCACCCGAAACCCCGTCATCGCTGCCGAATACCTGGATGCCCTTGGGCTGCTTGGGCTCACGGAAAACGCCACCGCCTTCGCCGAACTGAAGCTTGCCGACTTCGGAATGGCGGCTCCGTTCTGGCGAGCCTACTTCGACCTGCTGATCGAGTCGCGCAACTGGGACGAACTCCGCCGCGTCGCTTCCAGCGCCAAGGTTCGCACCAGTCCGCGGGAACCGCTCCACCTGGAAGTCATCTACGCCGAATTCGTGGCGAACCACGCCCAGAAACGAGCCCGTGACGCCTCCGCCAGTGCCGCAGAATTGGCCCAGTTGCGGCTGGAAACCCCCGAAACCCTCGCCCGAATCGCCAGTGGACTCCGGTTCCGGGGCCAGGCCACCGCCGCGTTGTCCCTGCTCCGAAGCCACGAAACCACCTTCCCTACCACCGAATCCTATTGGAATGAGTTGTTCCAGACCGGCTTCGCCCTCCGCGATACGGAAATCCTCAAGCGTTCCTCGGAGGAACTCTTCCGGCTCCGCCCCGGCAGCGCCGCCTGGCGCAACAATCGGGCAGCCCTGCTCCTCATCTCCGGCGAAAACCCCTCCGAAGCCCTCCAACTCACCCTCGAAGGCCTGGCCCAGAATCCCTCCTCCATTGTCCTGCGAATCAACCGCGCCATCGCCCTCCTCCAAAACCAGCGCGCCCAGGAAGCCGGCCCGCTCCTGGATGGCATCGACCCAACCCGCCTCTCCCCCGAAATCGCCAACAACTACCACTACGTCCGGGCCCTCACCCACGCCGCCCTGAACCATCCCGAACAAGCCCGCCTCTCCGCCCGCCAGGTCCGGCAGGAATCCCTCTTTCCTGAACAGGTGCGCCGGCTTGCCGAAGCCATTCCCGACTCCCCCTGACCCCGGCGGCCCCCGCCAGCCCATTGCTTTTCGATCCAGCCACCCCAAAGGTAGACCCTTGGCTCCATGGATCCGGAACACCTCGAACAAGGCCTGACCGGCCCCCGCAAATGGTGGGCCCAACTGCGCGATTACGCCCAGGAGGTCCACGACAACAGCGGACTCCTGCGCCATCTGGTCCATGAACCACTGTTCCTCGGAGCCATGCTGCTCGCCGCCACCCTCGGACTGGGCTCGGTGCTGCTGATTCCCAAACGCTGGAACCCCACCCCCGAGGGATTCTCGCGCGTCATCCGAATCAGCCTGCTCGACTACCTCCAGGCCTGGTCCCTCCGCCGCTCCGGCGCCGCCGCCATCGAAGCCGGTCGCTGGGACGACGCCCTGGCCAGCTATCGGGGCGCCATCGGCAACAATCTCGTCGACGCCGCCGCTCTCCGGGGTGCCCTCGGCGTGCTTCGCGACGCCCCCTGGTGCCGCTCCGCCAACCTCGGCCTGCTGTTCACCTGCAGCGAACTCCTGCTCGAAGTCGCACGCACCAACCGCACCGACGTCCTGCTCGTCGCCGACGTGCTCGAACGCCACCGCATCGCCGAGGCCACCCTCGAAAAACTCCGCCCCTTCGCCTCCCAACTCACCCCGGAGGAAGACCGGGTCTGGACCCGCGCCCTGCTTGGCAGCGGCCGGATCGAGGCCTTTCTCGAACACTGGAATGCCAACCCGGACCGTTACCAAGGCGATCCGGTGCTCCCGTTTTATCGCGCCGCCGTCGACGCCGGCTGGGGCCCTCCCGAACTCGCGGTCCCCGGCCTCGAAACCCTCCGCCGTGGACTCGAAAATCCCCGGACCCGAGCCACCGCGGCCCGGCTCTACGCCGCCGCCGCCCTCCAGCGGGCCGATCTCAACGCCTATTCCGAGGCCCTCCGAACCCTGCACGAGACCGACTCCGCCATGGCGCTCGACGACGCCGCAGGATGGGAACTCCTCGCCCGCGCCGGACGCCTCGAGGAAGCCAGGGAACTCGCCCGAAAATACGGGCGCATCCCACCGCCCACCGCCATCGAAATGGTCCAGCTCGCCCGCAGCTGGCTCGCCCTCGGGCTCGAGGACCTGGCCCTCGACACCCTCCGCAGTCACGCCGACCGCTACGGCCAGTCCGTCGAAGTCTGGACCACCTACCTCGATATTCTCATCCTGCGAAAGGACTGGTCGGAGCTCCGACGCATCTCCGCCACCCTGCGATCCAACGCCACCGCCCGCGATGCCCTGCTGCCGGTGACCTTGTACGCCGACCTCAGAGCCGACCTCGCGGAAGGCCGCAGGAGCACGGTTCGGGAGACCACGCGCCGGCTTCTCGAAGCCCCCCTGCCCGCTCCGGGACTGGCACTCCGGTTCGCCGCAGGCCTGAACGCCGCGGGTGAATCCGAAACGGCCTGGAACTTCCTCCGCCGCATCGAGGAACCGTTTGCCAATTCCCCGGATTACTGGCTGGAAACCGTCGTCAGCGCCCGCAACCGCCGCGACATCACCGCCCTCCAGAAAGCCGCCGATCGGCTCGCGACCGTCGCCCCCAACAACCTGGTCGCCCAATCCATCCGTCTGGTCACGATGCTCGGCACCCGCCAGGAGCCCGGCGACGCCCTCGCGCTCAGTTTCCGGCTCACCAACGCCGGCGCCACCAACGCCTCCGCCCGCATCAACCACGCCATGGCCCTGCTTCTCAACTCGCGGGCCGACGAGGCGCTGTCCCTGCTATCCTCCGTGCGGGAAGCCCAGCTCACCGAAGACGAAACCAATTCCTGGCTCATCGCCCAAACCGATGCCCTGGCCCAACTGGGTCGTCACCGCGAAGCCCTGACCTTCGGGCAGCGGGCCAAGACCTCCATCCTCCTGCCACCCCAGGAAACCTGGTTCAAACAGCTCCTTGCCGAATGTCGAACCCGATCCGCCCCAACCAACGCCAGCCCGTGACCGCCAGGGCTCTTGCCCTCCGCTGCGCCCTCACCACCCTCGGCGTGCTCGCCGCGACCCAAATCGTCCCCGGCCTCCACTTCGATTCCTGGGCCGGACTGATCACAGCCGCCCTCGTCCTCGGCCTGCTCAACGCCTTCCTTCGCCCCCTCCTCCTGCTCCTCAGCCTCCCCCTCGTCGTCGTCTCCCTCGGCCTCTTCCTCTGGATCATCAACGCCTCCCTCCTCTACTTCGTCGGATGGATGGTCAAATCCTTCCACGTCGACTCCTTCCCGGCCGCCCTCGGCGGCGCCGCCGTCATCAGCCTCGTCTCCCTCATCGGCAGCCCCCTGCTTGGTCTCGGCTCAGGCCCCACGCTCCGCTTCCGAACCACCCTCAATAAGCCCAACCGGCCAGCCCCCCCTCGAAACGACCCCCACCGCGGCCCCGGTCCCGGCCCCGACGGGGGACCGGTCATCGACGTCTGAAACTCGCCCGATTCGTGGCGATCCCCAGGGCGTTGAATTCCCGCTCAAAGTCGGTCTTCACCGCCACCAGTTCCTCCGGCGGCCACCCCGGCTCGAATCCCTCCGCCCCGCCAAAAACCGACTGCATCTGCTGGAAATAATCCAGGTCGTCGGTCCGCAAATGCACCCACCCTCCCGGCCGCAGCACCGCAGCCGCCAGCCCGGGAAACCGTTCATTGACCAAACGATTCTTCCGATGCCGGCGCTTCGGCCACGGATCCGGAAAATACACGTGCAGGGCACTCACGCTTCCCGGCGGCAGCAGATACTCCAGGCAATAACCCGCCTCGATCCGCAGTCCCCGGACATTCCTCAGCCCGGCCCGCTGGGATTTTCGATCGAGCTTGCGCATCCGCCCCAGGAGCCGCTCCACCCCCACGAAATGTCGCTCAGGATGCGCCGCTGCCCAGGCCACCAAAAAAGAACCGTCCCCACTCCCCAGCTCAACCTCCAGCTCCCCCGCCCGCCCAAACATTTCCTCCGGCCGCAATCGCTCAAACCACGACGCCGGACGATAAATCCACACCTCCGGCCGGCCCCGACCCGCCTTGGAGGGCTCCTCTCCCGGCGGCAATCCAGATTCCGCCCCCGTTTTTGCATCAGCAACTGACATCGTCCCAATCCTCATCATTGAGGTTCCCCCCTGCAATCCCGTTACTTAAGGGCCCCCTCGCACTCCCGACTGCCCCCCCAGGCAACCCAAACACCAACAACCTTGCTAATACCGCAATCCATTTGCTTGATAGAATTGCGTTTTTTGCCCACATTCCAACCTCACCCACGTTGGTAAAACACAACCCAATACGTAACGTTACCATGACACAGTCCAAGAAAGGGGCCATTTTCGGCCTGATTGGAATCGCCGGCCTGGCCGGCGCTGTCTCCTCGCATGCCGGGGACAGAACCTGGAAGTTCGACGTCGATCCCACCTCGGAAGGGATCATCTTCTACGGCAACAACGATGCCCCCTGGGTCAACACCGGCGGCAGCCCGGCCTCCGGCGGGTTCCTGGCCATGACCTACTCCCAGAACAGCCAGTATGCGGCGGTGGAGTTCCCGGACATCGACGACGGCAAGATCGTAACCTCCTTCAAGTTCACCGCCGACCTCCGCGTCGGCAATGCCCAGGGCAACAACGGCCGCCCGGCGGACGGCTTCTCCGTCTCCTTCGCCCGCTCGAATGATCCCCTCGTCACCGGCGATCTCTCCGGAACCGGCAGCTTCGCCGGCGGAATTCCCGAAGGCGGCTCCACCACCGGTATCGCCGTCCTCTTCGACACCTGGTCCGGCAATACCCTCCCCGATGGCGCCGACATCGAAGGCATCATCGTCCGCGTCGACAACAAGACAGTCAACCGCACGGCCCTCCCCCGACGGAACGGCGCCTGCGATGATCCGACCTCCCTCCAGACCGGTCCGTTCGACGCCACCTACTGGGCGAATGGCGGCGATCCCCGCGACCCCGGCGCCTGGGCCGGCCTCTGCTGGCAGCCGCTCGTCGTCGATCTCAATGCCGACGCCAAACTCACGGTCTCCTGGAAGGGCCGCAACATTCTCGACGCCTTCCAAACCACGTTCTTCCCCAGCCCCGGCAAGATCCTGCTCGCCGGCCGTACCGGCGGCGCGAACGAAAACACGCACTTCGACAACATCCGCCTGGTGACCAGCGCCTCGGTGGCCGACACCACGCCGCCGACCACGCCCGCCAATGTGAAGGTGGACGCCGCGGGAGCCCGCCGCATCGCCCTCTCCTGGGGCGCCTCGACGGATGATTCCGGCCGCGTCTCCTACCGCGTGGAACGTGACGGCGTCGACATCGGCGGTCTGGTGACCGAACCGAAGTTCGAAGACCGCAACGTCTCGCCCGGCAAGTCCTACAAGTACGACATCTACGCCGCCGACATCCCCGGCAACAAGTCGCCCAAGGTCACCATCAACGCCACCACCGTGGCGGAAGTGCCCGGACCCGGCTTCCTGCTCGCCGAGGTCTACACCAACATCTCGGGAACCCCGGTCGACAACCTGCTCGCGGATGCCAATTTCCCGGCCAACCCGGCGTTCGCCCGTTACGTCAACGGCCTGAGCTACGGTGAACCGAACTTCGGCGACACCTACGGCGAAAACATCGGCGTCCGCATCGCCGGCGTGCTCACCGCTCCCGAATCCGGCAACTTCTACTTCCACGTCCGCTCGGACGACGCCTCCCGGTTCTACATCAACACCTCCGGCGCCGCGATCCCCGACCCGAACGCCGTCGCGCACGTGGCCGAGGAAACCGGCTGCTGCACCGCATTCCTCAGCGCTCCTGACGAACAGGTCTCCGAGGCCATCGCCCTCACCGCCGGCCGTCAGTACGGCGTGCTCTTCCTCGTGAAGGAAGGCGGCGGCGGCGACTGGGGCCAGGTCGGTTGGAGCAAGACCGGCGTCGGCTCCGATGCCAGCGTCATCCAAGGCGGCTACCTCCAGGGCGTCGGCGACCCCGTCGGTGCCACCGTCGATATCACCACCGCTCCGGCCAACGCCTCCGTGGCCGCCTACAAGCCCGCCACGTTCAGCGTCGAAGCCACCACGGCCTCGCCCTACACCTCCGCGGTCATCTACCAGTGGTACAAGAACGGCGCCCTCATCCCCGGCGCGACCTCCAAGTCCTACACCGTCGCCGTCGCCCAACCCGCGGACAACGGCACCAAGTACAAGGTGCTCGTCGCCGTCCCCGGCAAGAGCGCGACCAGCGCTGAAGCGACCCTCACCGTGACCGACAGTGCGCCCGCCATGATCTCCAAGATCGACGGCAGCGACTCGTTCACCACCGCCACCATCAGCTTCGACCAGCCCGTCGCGGCCGCCTCCGCCAATGTGGCCGGAAACTACGCCCTCAGCGGCGGCCTCACGGTCAGCAAGGCCGAACTCGTCGGCGACCGCACGGTCGTCCTCACCACCTCCAGGCAGACCGAAGGCACCTCCTACACGGTGACCGTCAGCAACGTCGCCAACCTCGGCGGCAAGCCCGTCGCCGCCGGAACCACCGGCAGCCTCAAGTCCTGGATCATGATGCCGAGCCGCGCCCGCCTCGAACAGTGGCTCAACATCAGCGGCACCCCCGTCCAGGGACTGCTTGATGACCCCCGCTATCCGGCCTCCCCGGATGTCGTCCGCTTCGCCGACGGCCTTTCCTTCGGCCAGCCGAGCTTCGGCAACACCTACGGTGAAAACCACGGCATCGCCATCAAGGGCATCCTGAAGCCGACCGAAACCGCCAGCTACCGGTTCTTCGTCCGCAGCGATGACGCCTCCCAGCTGTTCATCAACACCAGCGGCGCGACCATCCCCGACGGCAAGACCGGCACCCCGATCGCCTTCGAAAACGGCTGCTGCGCCGCGTTCGCGGAACCCCCGAACGACCGCACCTCCGAACCCGTCAGCCTCACGGCCGGCCAGAGCTACGGCGTCCTCTTCCTCGTGAAGGAAGGCGGCGGCGGCGACTGGGGCCAGGTGGCCTGGCGCAAGAACGGCGACACCACCGCCGCGGGCTCCCTGACCTACATCAAGGACGCCATCCACTGGTACGGCCCGCAGGCCACCGCCGTCGGACCGCTCGCGGTCTCCGTCACCGGCGGTAACGTCCGCGTGACCTTCGAAGGCACCCTCCAGTCCGCCCCGGCCATCTCCGGCCCCTGGACCGATGTCGCCGGCGCCTCCGGCGGCGTGTACACCACGGCCCCCTCGGCCGGTCAGGCGTATTTCCGCTCCCGGAACTAAGTCTCATCGCAGACCGCGAACCTATCGCGGCTGATCCAAAGGATGCCGGGCGCAAGCCCGGCATCCTTTTTTTTGGCCATCGGGATTGATTGAACATCCTCGTCTGGCGAGCCTCTCAATCCTATCGCGCTTCGCACCATGAGCAGTCTCCCATCCGCCACCGACCTCCCCCCGCCAGCCCCCGGCCTGGCCGAGGAACTCGCGGTCACCTGGCGCGCTCTGCCGGAGAAGGTCCTCTTCCTCACCCTGCTCGGCGCCTGGATCCTTCTCTTCCATGCCCTGGGCAACTCGACGTTCGGCTACGTGGACTCGCCCTCCCTGTTCGGCTGGCTGAACTACTCCTACGCCCAGTCCAAGGATGACGAACTCGGTCGGTATATCCCCTTTCTTGTTCTCGGCCTCTGCTGGTGGAAACGCGATGAACTGATGGCCGTGCCCAAGGCCCCCTGGATCGGCGGCCTCGCCCTCCTGGCCCTCGCCCTCCTTCTCCATGTCGCCGGATTCGCCATCCAACAGACTCGTCTCAGCGTCATCGGCTTCTATGTCGGCATTTATGGGCTGGTCGGAGCCTTCTGGGGCTACGCCTTCCTCAAGGCCATTTTCTTCCCCTATTTCCTGTTCGGATTCTGCCTCCCGGTCGGAACCCTCGCCGACACCCTGACCCTGCCGCTGCGCATGCTGGCCACCACCCTGACCACGCTCATCAGCAAGTACATTCTCGGGGTGAAACTGATCCAGGAAGGGACCCGGATCTTCGACGCCGACCACAAGTTCACCTACGAAGTGGCTGCCGCCTGCGGCGGCCTGCGAAGTCTGACCGCCACCCTCGCCCTCGCCTCCATCTACGCCTTCATCAACCTGGAACGTCCCTGGAAACGTCTCACCGTCATTGCCTCCGCCTTCCCCTTCGCCGTCGCCGGCAATGTCCTCCGCCTCATCCTGATCATCATCGCCGCCGAAGGCTTCGGCCAGAAGGCCGGAAACTGGGTGCACGACAACTCCGTCCTCAGCCTCGTCCCCTACATTCCCGCCTTCCTCGGCCTCGGGGCTCTCGGCAAATGGCTCCGGGAACCCGGGCCCATCACCCCATCCCCCAACGCTCCCGAGCCTGAAACAAAAGACACGTCGGGCGTCCCACCCACACCCCCAACGCCGTGAATCCCACGAAAAGCCGGATCATCGCCGCGCTCTGCGCCGTGCTCATCGCCGGCGCCGCCCTCGCTCTCTCCCGCTTCCGCTCCCACCACCGGCTCGGAACCCCCGGCCTCCGCCTCTGCGAGGTCGCGCTCTCGGACGACAAGGGCAAACCCGCAACCACCAACAGCATCTTCCTCCCCGAACGGATCCTCGATTACTCCTCCCAGTTGCTGCCCGTCACCCGGGAGGAACTCGAATGGCTGCCCAAGGACACCACCTACGGCCGCAGATTCTATAAGGCCGGCCGCGATGGCTTTCTGGTCCAGGTTTCCGGCGTCCTCATGGGCACCGACCGCACCAGCATCCATAAACCGGAATACTGCCTGCCCGCCCAGGGATTCCACATCTCCCGCCGCACCCGGCAGACGCTCACCATCGAAAAACCGATCCGGTACGAACTGCCCATCACCCGCCTCGACGCCACCCGCGAAATCCAACTCGAAAACGGCACCCGCTCCACCCAGGGCGCAGTCTACGTGTACTGGTTCGTTTCCGGCTCCCGCCTTTCAAACGATCACCTCCAACGCATGTGGTGGCTGGCCTCCGACCTCCTTCGCACCGGCGAACTGCAACGCTGGGCGTACATCGGCGTTCTCGGAGTCTGCGCCCCAGGCCAGCAGGACCTGGCCTTCCAACGGCTTGAGGAACTGATCCGCGAAATGGTCCCCGAATTCCAGACCACCACCCCCCACCCCCCCGCCCCATCAACCGCCGCCACCGGGCTTCCCGCCCCCACCCCAATCCCACCGCCCCTGTGGGCCGCCGGCGCAATGATCAACAAAAGAGATCATGAATCCCCGCCTGCATCGTTGAATTCACTACCTCACCCCCGGTAGCCTTCCCCCTCCGCGGCCCTTCAGACCCGCCAGACGCATGCTCCGCCGACAAAGGCTCCTTCGCATCCGCATCCACAAGATCGCGGACGCAGCCCTTTTCGCGCTCGGCTTCTACACAGCTTTCATTCTCCGCGCCAACGCAGAGGACATCGGGGCCTGGCTTCAGAGCTTTTTCCTGCTCTTCGGCGGCAATCCCGGCATTCAGGACCTGAGCGCCTACTCGCTCTACATCGTCTGCACCATCCCCGCCGCCATGGTGCTGCTCGAAATCTACGGATTCTACAACCGCCCCCTGGTCCCCTCCCGATGGCAGACGGCAGCCGCACTCTTCAAGGTCTGCTCCGTCCTCACCGTCTCCATCATCATCGTCATCTTCCTCAACAAGGACCCCCTCTCCCGCGCCGTCATCATCCTCTTCGGCGTGTTCTCGTTCGTCTTCGTCATGCTCAAGGAGGAACTGGTCCGCTGGTGGATCAGCTCCGGACTCCAAAAGGGCCGCTTCGAACGCCGCATCATCCTCGTCGGCGCCGCCGAGGACACCGCCCGTCTCCGCCTCGAACTCTCCGAACGTGACCGGCACGGCATCCGCATTCTCACCGAACTCGACATCAACGAGGCCTCCGTCGACCAACTGATCGAAATCATCCACGAACATTCCGCCAACGGCCTGATCCTCGCCGCCCGCCACACCTACTTCGGCCAACTCGAAAAAGTCATCCAAGCCTGCGAACTCGAAGGTCTCGAAGTCTGGCTGCTCGCCGACTTCTTCAAGACCCAGATCTCCCGCACCAGCGTCGACGACTTCTACGGCCGCCCCATGATGGTCTTCCGGTCCACCCCGGAAGCGAACTGGGAAGCCGCCGCCAAACAGTTCATCGATTTTCTCGGAGCCGCCATCCTGATGGTCGTCTTCTCCCCGGCCATGGCCGTGGCCGCACTCGCCGTCCGCCTCACCTCCCCCGGCCCCATCCTCTTCCGTCAACAGCGCAGCGGCCTCAATGGACGGCCGTTCACCATGTACAAGTTCCGCACCATGGTGACCGACGCCGAACAACGAAAACAGGAACTGGCCGCCTTCAACGAAATGTCCGGCCCCGTCTTCAAGGTCACCCATGACCCCCGGATCACCCCCATCGGCCGCATCCTTCGCAAATTCTCCATCGACGAATTCCCCCAGCTGCTCAATGTCCTCCGCGGCGACATGAGCCTCGTCGGCCCCAGACCCCTGCCCGTGGACGAAACCCGACGCTTCGACGACTTCGCCCATCGCCGGCGGCTCAGCGTCAAACCCGGCCTCACCTGCCTCTGGCAGATCAGCGGACGCAGCAACGTCCGCGACTTCCGCGAATGGGTCCGGCTCGACCTCGAATACATCGACAATTGGTCGCTCTGGCTCGACCTCAAAATCCTCGCACGGACCGTACCCGTCGTGCTTCTCGGCAGCGGCGCCAAGTAGTTCCCCCCGGCCGCGTCATGATCGATCCCTTCCAACTCTTCAACCCGGGGATCCAAAACGACGGCCATCCTTCCGGTTCCGACCCCGCCTCCGTCCTCGACCGTCTCTCCGCCGAAATCCGTCGTCTCGAACGTCGTGCCGACCAGTCGGCCCTCGTCTGCCAGGCACTCTGGGAACTGCTCCGGGAAAACACCTCCCTCACCGACTCCGATTTCGTGCGGCGCATTCATGAGATCGACCTGCGCGACGGGGTCGCCGATGGCCGCATGACCCCAGTGCCCGTCGAATGCCCCGCCTGCCACCGGCAATCGACCTCCAAACGGGAAGAATGCCTCTACTGCGGCACCCGGCTTCCCGGAAGAAGCCTTCTCGAACGGCTCTAGCCCACGCCACCGCACCGCCACCGCCACCGACACCGGACCGCCCTCCGCTCCAGCCCCCGATTGCGCACCCACTTCATGAACCCGACGCCTACCCACCGCGAGAGCGATCGCCTGCCCCAGTCCTCCCGTCTCGCCGCACTCCTGCCTGGCTCCCTGCTCACCGCCCTGGTCGCCCTCCCGAATCCCGCCTGCGGCGCTGACATCAAACTCAACGGCCACACCTTTACCCTTCCCGCCGGCTTCGACATCGAACTCGTCGCCGGCTCCGACCTCGCACCACGTCCCATCGCCGCCTGCTTCGATCCCCAGGGCCGCCTCTACGTCACCGACTCCTCCGGCTCCAACAAACCCCCCGCCGAACAACTCAAGGATCCCCAGTCCCGCATCCTCCGGCTCGAAGACACCGACGGCGACGGGCGCTTCGACAAATCCACCGTGTTCGCGGAACGCGTGATGTTCCCCCAGGGCTGCCTCTGGCATGGCGGTTCCGTTTATGTCGCAGGTCCCCCTTCCATCTGGAAATTCACCGACACCAACGGCGACGGCACCGCCGACAAACGGGAGGAATGGTACCAGGGAAACGTCCTCACCGGCTGCGCCAACGACGTCCATGGCCCCTACCTCGGCCCCGAGGGCATGCTCTACTGGACCAAGGGCGCCTTCAGCCGGCTCGACCTCAAGGATGCCAAAGGCCGTCCCATCAACGACCGCTGCGCCCACATCTTCCGCGCCTGGCCCGATGGTTCAGGCCTGGAAACCGTGATCTCCGGCGGCATGGACAACCCCGTCGAAGTCGCCTTCACCGCCGAAGGTGAACCCATCGTCATCAGCACCTTCATCGATCTCAGTCAGCCCGGTCGACGCGACGGCCTGGGCCACGCGGTCTATGGCGGCGTCTTCGGCAAAATCAACGATGTCGTCGATGAACCCATGGTCCGACGCACCGGCGATCTGCTGCCCGTGCTCACCCATTACGGCCCAGCCGCCGCCTGCGCCCTCACCCGGTTCCAGGGCGATGCCTTCGGCGCCGAGTATCGCGACAATCTCTTCGGCACCCTCTTCAATCTCCGCAAAGTCACCCGCCACATCCTCCAGCCCACCGGGGCCACCTACTCCACCCAGGACAGCGACTTTCTCGTCTCCGACCTGATCGACTTCCGACCCACCGACGTTCTTCAGGACGCCGACGGCTCCCTGCTCGTGGTCGATACCGGAGGGTGGTACAAGCTCTGTTGTCCAAGCTCCCAACTGGCCAAGGCCGATGTGCTGGGAGGGATCTATCGGGTACGCAAAACCGGGTCCAAACCTCTCCCGGCCGCCGAACGCCCCGCCGCCTACGCCCGCCTGAGTCTTCCCCCGGCCTTCAACACCAACTCACCGGTGGCACGACTCAAACAAAGGGTGCTCACTTCCAAACCCGAATCCGCGGCTTCCCTGCGGACCACCCTCATCGACCACGTCGGCAAGGCTGCCGCCTCTCCCGAATCCGCCCAACTCGCCCGCCTCGCCGCCGAAGGCCTGGGGCGCCTGGCTGATCGGTCGGCTGTCCCCGATCTCATGGCCGCCCTGGAAGTCGTGGGAGCCTCGGATCGGTTCCTTGAACACAGCCTCCTGTTCGCCCTGATCGAGATCGCGGACACCCGAATCGTCCGAACCTTCCTCCAGTCCCCCGCCCCCGCAGTGCGACGGGCCGCCCTGATGGTGCTCGAACAAATCGGAACTTCCGGCTCCCTGGCCGTGGCCGACGTCGCCCCGTGGCTCAACGCCAGTGACGCCCGACTCCGTGATACCGCCCAGTGGGTCGTCCGCAGGCATCCCGAATGGGCCGCCGATCTGGCCGGGCATTTCCGCCGGCAACTGACCGGAACCGGAGTCTCCGACTCGGAAAAGGCGGGTTGGGAAAACCTCCTGCCGCTGTTTGCGCGCCGCGCCGAGGGGCATCCGTTTCTGGCTGAGGTGGCCCGGAACCCGGGCTTTCGCACCGGCTCCCGCACCGCAGCTCTCGGCGCCATGAGCGGTTCCGGCACCAAGTCCATCCCGGAGGGCTGGCAGGAAGCGCTTCTCGGCCTGCTTTCCGAATCCCCGGGCCAGCCCGAACTCCTCGTTGCCGCCATTCGCACGGTGCGCAGCCTGCCTTTCCCCAAGGAAGGCAATCCCACACTCGTCGCCGCCCTCCAACGACTCGCCTCCAGTGAATCGGTGCCCGCCGCCACCCGAACCGAGGCCATCGCCGGACTCCCTGCCGGAACCCGGATCGGCGAGGTCGAGTTTTCCACCCTCCGCGAAGCGTTGATGCCCAACCGAACGCCCACCGAAAAACTCGCTGCCGCCAATGCCGCCGCCCGGCTCCGCTTCGACCCGGCCCAACTCCAGCGCTTCGCTCCCACGCTCGCCACCGCCGGCCCCCTCGAACTGCCACGACTGTTCGTGGCTTTTGCCTCGGGCGGAGACGAATCCCTGGGCAAGGCCGTGCTCTCCGCCATCCAGGCCAATCCGTCACTTCGGGCCATCCGCCCCGACGACCTTAAACCGCAACTCGCCAAGTTCCCGGAATCCATCCGCCAGGCTGCCGATCTTCTGCTGGCGGCGAACCAATCCGACGCCTCCAAGGATCGCGAACGCCTCGACGCCATGCTGGCCGAGATCCTCAAGCTCGACGGCCAGATCCGGCGCGGACAGAACATTTTCAACAGCACCAAGGCTGCCTGCGTCACCTGCCACCGGCTTGGTTACCTGGGGGGCGACCTCGGACCGGATCTCACGTCCATCGGTCAGGCCCGCACCGAGCGCGACCTCCTTGAAGCCCTGGTCTACCCCAGCGTCAGCCTGGTCCGCAGCTACGAGCCCTGGATCGCGGAAACCAAGGACGGAGAAGAATTCAGCGGCGTGATTCGGAAGGACACCCCGGACGAAATCGTGCTGGCGACCGGACCTGGAGCGGAGACGCGCATCCGCCGTTCCGATCTGAAGGAACTCCGACTCGGAACGATGAGCATCATGCCGGCGGGCCTCGACGAGCAGCTGAGTCGACAGGAACTCGCCGACCTCATCGCCTTCCTGAAGAACACCAAATGGGGGGTCAACTGAACTGAGCCAGGCTCAAGGAGTGGGCTCGTCCAACAACCACCAGGCGAGGGCGACCTGGGCCACCACGGCTGCCACGAGCAGCCCCCAAACCACCCATTCCCAAAAGCCCAGCCGACGGCGCCGCACCGTCCCGATGCCCACCCGGAGAACCGCTCCTCCCATCTCGAACTCGTCGCCGTTTTTCACCCGCTGCCGGGTGATCGTCTCCCCACGATACCGCACCAGAGCACCCTCGTGCGCCACCACGAACAGCCCCTCCCCGGGATCCAGTTCGAACTGAAGATGCCGGTCCCAAACCCCGGGTGCTTCCACCCGAAGCGCGGATCCAGGCGCCCGTCCCACGGAAAACGGAAACGCGGACAGCGGGGCAATCACCCCAGCCTGTCCGCGTAAACGTACCGAGACCTGGAAAAGGCAGCAGAGCCCTGCTTCCGCGCGGGAGCTCACTTGCCAAACGGGCTTCGCCGCGGGACGAAAATCTGGTCCCCGGGCAGGACAATCGGATCCAGCTTCGGGTTGTTCTTCGTCTTGCGCGCGTCGATCACCAGCTTCTCACCCGTCGCTCGAACAAGCTCCACCCGGGTGCGGGCGGCGAAATCGTTGAATCCACCCGCTGCGGCAATCGCCCGCATGACGGTAATCTCCTCGGCGTAAATCAGACGCCCCGAGGAGCGCACTTCCCCATCGACGTAGAAGAACCGGTTTTCGGTCTTCAGGGTCACCGTCAACCGGGTGTAGAGCTTCGGAACATAAAGCCCCTGGATCTCCCGCTGGAGATCCCCGGGCGTCTTGCCCTCCGCCTGGATCGGACCAAGGAACTGGAGATTGATCATCCCATCGTCCTTGATCCGTTCCTCCTGCTCCATGGGCGGCGTCGGATTTCCCGAGAAACTGATCTTCACCAGATCCCCGATCCGCAGCTTATCCGCCCCACCCCCTCCTCCCACCCGGGCCGGAGCCCCGGTGCCGGAAGTGGAGGGCGGGTTCGCGCCACCACCACAACCCGCCAGCCAGAGGCTCGCGAGAAGCAGCGTGAACACCCGTACCTGGGTCCAACTCAAAAGATTGCGAGACATAGACAGCGCCATGACCGTGCTCCGCTTCGATCCGTCGATCAGTACTTCTTCTTCAATTCGATCCGGGAACCATCGCCCGAACCGTTCTTCTTGGGCTCGTCCTTCGAGTCGCCCTTGCCGGAGTCGTCCTTGTCCTTATCGCGGCTGTTGTAGCTCTGGTAGTAATCGTAGTAGTAGCCGCTGTAGTAGTAGTAGTTCTCGTCCTGCGACATGTTGATGTTGTTGAGGACGATACCCACCAGGTAGCCACCCACCTTCGACACCATCTGCTTCGCGCGGATGGTCATCGCCTGCGGGTACTTGCGGTACTGGATCACCTGCAGCGAGATGTCCACCTCGCTCGCCAACACCACGGCGTCGCTGACGCCCATGATCGGAGGCGAATCGAAGAAGACAAAGTCGTAGCGTCGCTTCACCTCGCCGATCAGATCCTTCATCTGCTGCGAGCTCAGAATACCCATCGAACTGCTCGGCAGCTTGCCGCTGGGGAGGAAATCCAGCGTCGACAACGAACTCGTCTGAATGACTTCCTCCAGCTTGTTCTGTCCAAGCAGATAGTTGGTCAGACCCATCGAGTTCGAGACCTTGAAGAACTTGTGCATGCTCGGACGCCGGAGATCGGAATCGATCACCAACACCCGATGCCCGTTCTGGGCAAAAATCACCGCCAGGTTGAACAGGGTCGTGGATTTGCCCTCGCCCGCGCCACCGCTGACGATGGTGACCGTGTTGAAGGTCTCGTCCTTGCGCGTGAACAGAATGTTCGTGCGCAACACACGATAAGCCTCCGCATGCGGACTGTCGGGTCCCTCTTCCAGCAGCGAACCGACGTTCTGCGGAATGACCCCGAGAACCGGCGCCTGAAGAGTCCGCTCGACGTCGTCGATCGTCTTCACCGACGTGTCCAGGTACTCGATGAAGAAGGCCAAACCAATGCCCACCACGAGACCCACCACCACGCCGAAGGCAATGTTCAGAGGAATGTTCGGCTTGACCGGCTTCAACCCTTCTTCCGCCATGTCCGTGATCATCACCAGGGACTGACGGGGAATCGCCTTGTCGAACGTTTCTTGCGCCAGCTTACGGCTCAGCACGTCCGCCATGATCTTCTCGTTCTCCAACTGGCGCTTCTTCGTGAAGTACTCACGATAGCCAGTCGTCCGGCGAAGATCCTCATCCTTGGCCAGCGCCACCCGGTTGCTCAGACCCTGCAACTCCTTCTGGTGCGCCTCCACCTGCAAGTTAAGCCCGACCATGATGCCGTTGATGCGCTTATCGACATCCCGGCTCACCTGGTCCAACAGCTTCTGTACCCCCTTGACCTCCGGATGATCCTCCGCCAGCGAGGTGGTGAGTCGCACCATTTGCTGGCGCGCATCGACTTCCTTCTGGAGGGCATCAATCAGAAGCGGCTCATCCCGATAAAGCGTCGGAAGCACGTCCCGCAGCTGGTCCTTCGACAAGCCGGTCAATCGATCCAGCGTCGACTGCACCCGGATCAATTTGCTCTCCACTTCCGTCTTGAGCAGATCCGTCCGTTGCACGGCCTGGGCTTCCAAAGTCCCCTGACTCCAGGAGTCGAAATTCACTTCCGTGATTCGGTTCGTCTCACGGATCCGATCCAACTCGCCTTGGAGCGCCAGCACCTTGCTCTGCTGCTCACGCAGGCTGGAGGTCACCTTTTCAATGCCGCGAGCCGCCATGTTCTCACGCTCGCTAAGACGGCTCTCCCGGTAAACCTCGGCAATCTTGTTCGCGATGCGGGCCGCCTCGGCCTTGTTCCGGCTGTAAACCCGGATCTCGATCATCGTCGTGTTGCGATATTGCCGGACATCAATCTTGTCCCTCAGCAAATCGAACGTTTCGACGGTCTTCAGGGTGCCCTGACGAAGGTATTCCTTCGACCACTCGGTGTTCAGATTCAGCTCGTCGATGACCCGGTAGAGATTGGTCTTCGACTGGATCACCTCGAATTCCGTCTGCAGGAAGAACGGATCCGGCGGGCCCGACATCGTCACCTGCCCAAGGAGCGGGATGTCCGAGGTCTCCTTCTCGACCTTGATACGGGTCGAACTCATGAAGGTCTCCGGCAGCATGTAGGTCACGACCGTTGTCGTGATCACCACCAGGAGAAACACCGCGATAATGACGGTTTTCCGAATCCGGATAATCCGCCAATAATCGAGGAAATGAAGCTTGGAATCCGCCGCATCCGGCGCCTTGAAGTTATCCATAAAAAAAGGAGGCTAGATTTGGACTCCAGCCTCCCTCCGACTGCAAGTCATGTAACGGTCGCTCGCGACGCGCAATTGGTACCGCAAGTACCGCAAACCTTAGAACTGACCGCGAACACCGAGGAACACGCGGTTACGGCTATAGCTACGGTCGGGATTATCCGAATCCACGCGGTCGTAATTGTACCCACCTTCGAGCGCCAGATAACGATTCAGATCGTAAATCAGCGTCGCACCGAGCAGGTACAAAGCTTCCGCTTCAGCATCGAAGCCTCCGCCATTGAACTCGCCATACTGCAATTGCCCCGACAGGCGGGCCGTCAGACTCTCCGTAAGCTTGTGGTTAACAACTCCGTAGAACGTCGCGGTCTCCTGATCCAGGGTCAACTGCTGCACGTCGTTCGGGTCAAACCCCCCGATCACGTCGGTCCGGTTGCGACCATAGCGCCCACCAAGACGGAAGTAGCTATCCTCAGAGTACTCAAAGGTGGTGGAAACATCCCCGAATCCATTCCACTGATCCGGCTCACCCGGCATGTTGACGTAGGTGATGTTCTGGGCACCGCCGCGCACCGAGATGAAGCAGTGCGGGGAAACCGTGTAGTCGCCGCCCGCCACAATGAAGTGCGAGTTGCTGTTGCGAATGTCGGCGTCAAACGGACTCGTCACCCCAAGGCGCTCCCCGGAGTTGAAATCCACGGTCTCATTCCAGTAACCCAGAATTCCCACCAGGGTCGGGCTCACCGTCCAGCGGGATTCCGCCTTGATCAGGTGCTCCGCGCGATCCAGGAGAGCGGAAAAGCTTCCAGGCCCGGACTGTTCGAAATCATAGAAGGTGTTCTGGTACCCCACCTCGACACCAATCAGTTGGGTCAACTGGCCGACATAACGCGGATTCGCGATATTGCGGATGTTGGTCCCATCAGCACGCAGAAGCGTCACCGCCGTGCCGCGATCCAGGATCGTCGGCTCACTGGAGTAGCTGAAGTTGTCGTTCAACCGAATCACGTGATTCTCGGTCAACCGATACTCGCCCGTGAGGTCAGCAATAAAGCCATGATCCCAAGGTTCATCGTCGCGGTCTTCAAACCAACGACCCGAATAGATGGTGGTAAGCTTAACCAGGTGCTGCTCACCCTGGTGCCCCGCCGTGAACCCAGGTCGAACTTCGAAACCGAAGCTTTCCCGAGCAAAATTGTCCGGCGCAATGGTATGGTTGTCGTCGTAGAATCCGCGAAGCGAAGCACTCACCTGCCACCACTTCGAGTCATCGACGGTGACCGCCTGTGCCGCACACTTCGTCTGAAATCCGGCGACGGCCACTGCCGCCAAACCCGCAGTCGTGAGGATGTTCTTCATAAATGACTGAAAACTTGTCAGTTAACCCCCGTTCGAGTTGCTGAAAAGTGCCCTTTCTCTATGCCCTAGCAATGCGAGTGTCAAACCAATTTCCGGCCGGAAGCGTGCCCCTCCAGAAATGTACACACCGGCGGCACCACCACCCCCCACGCATACCTCCCCGCCCGCCTCCACGCCCCCTCGCGCACCCGCGCGTACCTTCCTTCTTGCCCAGCCATCCACATCACCCCTTCCACCATCGCCTCCGGCCGCTCCGAACCACACACATAACCCGTCTCCTCATGCACCGTCGAATCCACCAACCCATCCACCGGATAAACCACCGCCGGCGTCCCCATCGCATTCGCTTCGATAACGTTCAAGCCCCAACCTTCCCGCACCGACGGATGCAGCAACACATGGCTCTCCCGCAGTACCCTCAACTTCTCCGCCTCCTTCAAATACCCCGCAAACCGCACCCTCCCCTCCAAACCCAGCTCCCCCACCAACCTCCGCAATCGCTCCGACTCAATGCCATCCCCCACCACCGTCAACTCCGCCCCCCAGCCACGCCGACGCAACTCCGCCGCGCATCGAATGGCGTGATCGACCCGCTTGTTCGGCGCCAGCCGTGACACCGCCACCAGCTTCACCTGCTTCGACATCGGCTTGGGCCCCAACTCCTTCAAGGGCTCCACGTCCACGCCATTGTCGAAGACTTGCACCTTCCGGACCCCGTGCCGTTCCAACGCCCGCCGGGTGGAATCCGAGGGGACCCAGAACGGCACCTTTCGGTAAGCCCACTGGGTCCAGCGCTCCTGCCAGGGTCCAAACCGGTTGAGGGGCCAGCGATAAAACGAACCCCAGACCGGCCCCAGGACCTCGTGGATATAGGCAATGCAGTTCGTCCGGCACCACCACGGAGCGAACCAGGGGACGCCATGGTGCTGGTCGATCACCAGGTCGAAGCGGGGCTGCTGTCGATACCAGCGTCGGGCATGAAGGACCGCCGATCCCAGCCCGCCCCCGCGATGCACCCGGACCCCCTCGATGTCCTCCTCGGCCTGCCCGCCCTCGAACCCGAAGGTAAACCAATCGACCTGATGCCCCCGCTGGACGAGGGCACGCAAGTAGGCCTGGGTGACCCGCTCCGCCCCGCCCGCCAGCGGATTGCGGGGATCCCGCCAGTTCAGCATCAGGAATCTCAAGGGGCGGGTTTCCAGCCCCCCGGCCAGCCCCCCGTCGCGTGAGCTGGACTTCATGGACGCGGCTGCTCCTCCGTCGCCCGGTCGGCAGCCGTCGCCTCACGATGCAGCGCCTCGTAGTCCCGGTAACCGACTTCAATGCTCTGGATGATCCCGTTGCGATCCACGAAGAAGGTCGTCGGCCACGCCGTGATGTTCCCGAACGGTTCCGGAAGATCCGCCTGGGCGGCGCTGAAGATCGGATAATTGACGCTGCGCGACGCCACAAACGGCTTCAGCACCATGCGATCCTCAAGGCTGACCCCCAGCACGACCAGATCGTTGGTGGACACGTTCTTACGTAGTTCGATGAAATGGGGGAGTTCCTTCACGCAAGGGGGACACCACGTGGCCCAGAAATCGATCACCACCCGGCGTCCCCGCAGTTCCGAAAGCTTCACCCGCGTTCCGTCGATCGCCTCCAGATCCAACTCCGGCGCCGGCTTCCCGATCCAGGTCGCGGCGTTCACTCCCATCCCGGCCCCCATGCCCCCCCCGGGCATCTGGCTCAGGCGCTGGACACCGACAAAATACAGCGCCGCGAACGCGATCGTCGCCACGATGGCCAGCCCCGACAGCCCGACTCCAGTCCAGGCCACTCCCCGCGACCCTCGCCGCGCCACGAGATGGATCGCGCCAAGGACCCCACCCACCAATGCCAGAAAGGCCCCCACGATGAAGGGGCTGCTCAGGAGCCCAAGCACCCCGAGAACCGCGGACGCCACCGCCAAACCCGTCTTCGGCTTCACCGTGCCGCCGCCTGCCGCTTCCGTCGCCGGGGATCCCGATGTTCCGGTTTGCATAAGCGAACCCTACCGGGACCGGTTGCCGCACGCCAGCCAGCGCACGAAGGCGTTCCGCGGCCAACGTGCATCCCGGAGTTGTGGGTGGTGGTTGGGCGGCCTCTCCGAGGGCGCCGCACTCGGGGGTGACGTGGCCAGGCGGCGCGCCCGGAGATCGGGCCCTACCAACAACTCGAAGGCCCCACAGAGGGACAGGTCTTTGGTCTGGGACGGGACGAGAGGGGAAGAAGATTAGGATCAAGATTAGGATTAGGATTATGGCGGAGACCGAGACGGACATCGGAGAGGACCGCAGAGGGACAGAGGGACAGGCTCTCAGAACACAGGGCCGCGCACACGCCTCGCGCACGGTCCCCGCCTTCATCCCCGCGCAAAGTACCGACGGAAATGTGGATTCCACCACGATGGCACGAAGGACACGAAGGGAATGCGGGGAGGGCGTTTTCTGGAATCCGCTACAAACATGTTGGATCTGGCTTCATTCGATCGGCCTTCCTTCGTGGCCTTTGCGCCCTTCGTGGTTTCTTATCCGGGGATTTGGGCCCCGGCTTCGGAGTTTTCATGGTCCACGAAAACCGGAACTCTTGGCCCGACCCATGAAAGGACGTCCGCGCCCGATCCTCCTGCTGTTCCCGGCCCTGCTCGCCGCCCTGCTCACCGCCGGAAGGGAGGCCGCCGCCTCCGACGCCGGACGCGACTGGGGCATCGAGCAAACCGTCCATCAGGATCCCGTCACCGGCGTGCGCATCCGGGAAATCACCGCCCCCGGCAACACCGCCAACAACCTCTACTTCCATTTCTCCAATTTCACCGCCGACAACCGCCACGTCCTCTTCACCGGCCGCCGCGGCACCAACAGCAACCATCTCTTCCGCGCCGAAGCCGCCACCGGCCGGATCGTCCAACTCACCGACGACCGCAGCCTGAACCCCGGCTCCGCCTGTCCCGACCCCAGCCAACCCCGGCGCGTCTACCTGCTCCGCGGTCCCAAGGTGGTCGCTCTCGATGTCGAGGATTTCTCCCTGCGTGACATCGGCGAGATCCCCGGGCCCGCGATCGGCGGCTACGTCCATCCCACCCTGAGCAACGACGGACAATGGCTGGCGACCGGCAAGCAGCGTGACGCCGGCAACTGGGAGATCGGCCGCATGAACACCGCCACCGGCGAGTACCGCACGGTGGTCACCCAGGGCTTCCGCATCGGCCACGTCCAGCACAGCCCCACCGATCCGCTGATCTTTTACGTCTGGGAAACCGGCGGCTTCGCGCCCCAGCGGACCTGGCTGGTGAATGCCGACGGCACCGGCAACCGCCCGTTCTACGCCCGCACCGCGTCCACCAACTGGTTCACTCCCCTCAAGGAATGGGTCACCCACGAAGCCTGGGTCCAGAACACCGGCGACATGACCATGATCAACGACAAACTCGGGGTGATGCTCGTCGCCAAGGACGGCACCTCCCGGATCGTCCGCGAAGGAAACTACTGGCACGCCGCCGCGCGGCCCGACGGAAAGTTCCTCGTCATCGACGACATGCAGGGACGTCTCTGGCTCTGCGAAACCGCCACCGGCAACATTCGCCTGCTCGCCACCGGCATCCGCCAGACCCTCCGCGCTGTCCATGCCCACCCCTCCTTCGATCGCCTCGGCCACTACGTCCAGTTCCACACCGGCCGTGAGCACGAAACCGTCGCGTTGATCGACCTCCGTGATCTCCCGCCCTCGATGCCGTAGGTCGTGCGTCGTGCGTCGTGCGTCGTGCGTCGTGCGTCGTGCGTCGTGCCTCGAAGGTCGAAGGTCAGTCGAAGGTCGCCCCGAAAACTCCCCCCCCAGATGCCAGACGCCAGCCCCTAGACCCATCCCACGTCTGTCGAAGGTCGAAGGTCGTATGTCGCCCTGAAAACTCCCCACTCCCAACTCCCCACTCCCCCCCCCCCCACCCCCAACCCCCCCCCCCCAACACACCCCCCCCCCCCA